>JBOHHM010000227.1:0-9631 GCA_050725495.1 Burkholderiaceae bacterium
CCGGTCGCGGCGCTGCCGACGGTGCCGATGCTCAGCGTGCTCTGGCCCCACCATTCGTTGGGGTTCAGGCTGGGCAGGCTGGTGGTGCCGCCGCTGCCGTTGCTGCCGACGATCGAGCCGGGGTTGAAGATGCAGGGCGTGCCCAGGTAGGTGCTGATCAGACCGTCCAGCGTGGTCGCGGGCGTGGTGTAGCTGCCGATGGGGGTGGAAGCCGTGATGGCGCCGCAGGCGGGGCTGCCGGTGCGCGCATCACCGCCGGCCGCGACAGCGGCGCTGACCTGGTTGACGATGTTGGACGCCTGCACATCGTAGGCCTGGGCGGTCGACAGGTCGGTGCCCGTTTGGTAGTAGATCTTGGAGCCTGCCGGGAAGGTGGTGGTGCCGAACCTGGCGGAAATGCCGGCGGCCGTGTCCTGCGGTCCCCAGTTGGCATAGCTCTGGCCATAGGGGCCGCCGTCCAGATAGGGGTAGGCCTTGATCTGGTTGATGATCTCGGCCATGTTCTTGCCCGCAATGTCCACCGTGGCGCGCTTGGTGGTGCTGACGTTGTGCTTGTCGCAGTAGTTGCTGGTGGCGACGCCTTGCGCATCGCGCACGGTGCTGGTGTTCTGGAAGCCGAAGGGGCAGCCGACCCAGCTCGAGCCGTTCCAGTGCAGGTCGCCGGCGCGCGTGGGGTCTGAGCCAAAGGCCCAGGTGGCTGTGACGCCGCCCACGTTGCGCGACCTGATTTCGCGGTATTTCAGCAGGCCGTTGGCGTCGGGCGTGTTTTCGGCGGCGCTGGACACGAAGACGCGGAAGAACCACTGATTGACATCGCTGATGGTGAACCAGCGCAGCGAGGCGCTGGCCTCCGGCGTGGTGGTGGTGGTTGCGGGGGCGCTGGCCATCTGCTTGGCGACGCCGACGACGGTGGCGACCGTGGTGGTGCTCAGCCCGGTCTGGCTGGCGACGCTGCTGGCCTGCGTGCTCACGGCGCTCTTGCAGGCATCGCTGCCCAGGCCCGAAGCGCAGGCGCTTTGCACCGCGCTGTCGGCCGCTGCCGCGATGATCTGCGGCAACAGTTGCAGCAGGGCGTCGCGGATGGCCTTTTCCAGATCGGCCTGGCTGATGGTGCTGCCGCTGCTGTCGGCCGCACCCACGGCTGCGGCCAGCGACTGCGATTGCTGCTGCGTCGTCACCACGACCATGCGCGCGACGGTGGCGGCGGTCTTGCCGTCGCTGGAGCTGTTCTTGGTGAAGTCCTCGAACAGCGACACGGCGAGCCCGGTCTGGCTCTTGACCGCGGTTTCGGCCTCGGTGGTCGAGCCGCCGCTGCTCTCCACGATCTGCTGCACCAGGGTGGTCAGGGGGCTGACCACGGCGGGCTTGTCGGCGGGCGCCTTCAGGGTGAACGGCACGGGCACGGCGCCGGTATCGGCATCCACCGCGTCGGTGCCGACCACAGCGAGCACCGGGTACTTGCCGACGTCGGCCGGGTCCACCTGCAGCGTCACATTGCCGCTGGCGTCGGTCTTGCCCGAGGGCTCGCCACCGTCGCAGGCGCCGTTGCCGTTTTTGTCAAGGCAGACGGTGGCGTTTCGGATCGCCCCGTCGATCACAGTGACGGGCACGCTGGTGGTGCTCGCAGCGGGTGACGATACGGTCGTGCCGCCACCGCCACCGCCACCGCCGCAGCCGGCGATGGTCAACAGCGATGCGCTGACGCAAGCGAGCGCCAGCTTCCTGAGTTTCATGTTCATAGGGGCTCCCATTGAGTTGCACACGGCGCTGCGGCCATTGGGGCCGGACTGCGCCGCAAGCGATTGGGCCGCCAGTTGTGACAAATTGCATCCCATGAACACGGGATGCCGGACCGGTTTGTGCGACTGGGGCTGGCGGACTCCCCCATTCATGGGATGCGGTCCGGCTGGTGGTTCAGGCGGCCTGCGCTTATGCTCGCGCGGTGCTGCAAATCCGAACCAATTCGAAACCAGGGGAGCACCGGTGTGGCGTGTGTTGATTGTTGAAGACGACTCGCAGATGCGCGAGTTTTTTGCCGCGAGCGTCTCGCGTTGCGACCGGCTGGCGCTGGCCGCCAGCCTGGGCACGCTGGCCGAGGCCCGGGCCTGGCTCGATGATCCGGCGCATGCGGTCGATGTGCTGCTGACCGATCTGGGCCTGCCCGACGGCAGCGGGCTGGACGTGATCCGCCATGCGCGGCGCCTTCATCCCGAATGCGAGCCGCTGGTGATCTCGATGTTCGGCGACGAGGACAACGTGCTGGCCAGCATCGAGGCCGGAGCGCTGGGCTACATCCTCAAGGATTCGACGCCCGACGACATCGCCCACACCATTCTGGAAATGAAGGACGGGGCTTCGCCGATCTCGCCGATGATCGCCCGGCGGGTGCTGTCGAAATACCTGAGCTTGAAGTCAAGCAGGCCCCAGGAGCCTAAAAATCCCATGCTTGATGCTCCTGAAAATATGGCAATTGACTCCCGGCTCGCAGCTGCCCGCTCGCTGCTGTCGGGGCGCGAGCAGGAGGTGCTGGAGCTGATCGCGCGCGGATTTTCGTATGTCGAGATCGCGCGCCTGCAGTCGGTGACCGTGCACACCGAGCAAACCCACATCAAGAATTTGTACGGCAAGCTGGCGGTCCACTCCAAGAACGAAGCTGTCTTTGAGGCCACCAAACTGGGCCTGTTGCCGCGCCATGCCTGACATGGCACGGCGGCCTGGCGTGGCGGCCGCTACCATCCGGGCATGAGATTTCGCGGATTGCTGCTGTGGGTGCTGGCCTGGCTGGGCCTGTGGTGCGGCGCCGGGGCCGCCCCGCTGGAACTGACGCAGGCTCGGGCCGCCGTCACCGTGGGCGGCGTGACCGAACGCGCCGACGTGACCCTGCCCTACCACTGGGACCGCGTCCACCATACGCAGCCGGGCGAGGCCCTGTTCGAAGTGCCTTTTTCCTTGCCCGACCAGCCCAGCGAGCCGTACGGGGTTTACTTCCCGCGCATCGGCAACAGAGCCGAGATCTGGTTGAACGGCACCCTGTTGTCGCGTCTGGGCGAGGTCGATCGCCCCAACACCGCCGACTATGCCAAGGGGCCGCAGTACGTGTCCATTGCGCCGCGCCTGCTGCAGCGGGACAACCTGCTGCGGATCCATATCCGGGCAGACGGCGGGCGCCGTGGCGGCCTGTCGACGCTGACCGTGGGGCCGGCGGACGAGGTGCACGATCTCTATGGGCTGGCGTGGCGCTGGCGCGTCCTGGTTTCGCTGGCCATCACGATTTTCAGCTTGCTGGTGGCCGCCATCGCGTTGGCGCTATGGGCCACCCAAAGCGAACCGGGCCGGTCTGGCGCGACATCCAGGGACAACATCTATCTCTGCGCCGCGCTGGCCGAGCTGTGCTGGGCCTTGCGCGTGGGCGATGTGGCGATCGAACACCCCCCGCTGCCCTGGCCCTGGTGGGGGGTGGTGTTGACAGCGTCCTTTGCCGGCTGGATTGGCTGCATCGCCCTGTTTTGCCACCACGTGGCCGGCTGGCACCGGCACCGTTCCATGCCTTGGGTGCGGACCGGCCTGTGGGGCCTGTTCGGCGCCTCGATCGTGGCGTCCTCGCTGTCGTTCACGCTCTACGAACCGCTGTTCCTGACGGCCTGGCTGGGCTGCGCCAACCTTTTCTTCATCGTCTACGCAACGGTTTACCTGGTGGGCGCGATACGCCGGCCCGGCACGGCGCATGGGCTCGTGGCGCTGGTGGGCGCGCTCAATGTGCTGGTCGGCGTGCGCGACTGGCTGACGATTCGCATCAACGGCGGCTACGCGGATTCGACCTGGATGCGCTATTCCTCCGTGCTGTTCGGCATCACGCTGGGCTACATCGTGATCACCCGCTTTCGCGAGGCAAGCATCCAGGCGCGCGGCCTGTTGGCCACTTTGGCCAGCCGCGTGTCGCAAAAGGAACTCGAATTGCAGCAAAGCTACGCGCGGGTCGAGCAACTGGCGCGCGAGCAGGAGCGCACGGCCGAGCGCGCCCGCATCCTGCGCGACATGCACGATGGCGTGGGCTCGCACATCAGCGCTGCGATCCGGCAGCTGCAGTCGGGGCGGGCCAGCAGCGAGGCGGTGCTGCAAACCCTGCGCGATTCGCTGGACCAGCTCAAGCTGTCGATCGACGCGATGAACCTGCTGCCGGGCGACATCACGGCGCTGCTGGCCAATCTGCGCTACCGGCTGGAGCCGCGCTTCGCGGCCTCCGACATTGAGCTGCAGTGGGGCGTGGAACTGCTGGAGCCGGTGCAGCGACTCGACGCCAACGCCATGCGGCAACTGCAGTTCATGGTGTTCGAGGCCTTGTCCAACGTGCTGCAGCATGCCCGGGCCAGCGTGCTGCGCATCGAGGCGAGCCCGCAGGGCGCCGGGGTGCAGCTGCGCATCATCGACAACGGGCGCGGCTTTGACGTGGCCGCTCCACGGCGCAAGGGCTTGCTGTCCATGCAGGAGCGGGCCGCGGCCATCGGAGCCGGGCTGGCCATGGACAGCGAGCCCGGCCGCACGGTGGTGGAAATCCGGCTGGCCTGAGCCGGGCGCGGGATAATTGCGCCATGGCTGCCGTATTTGAAAAACCCTCTTTGTTGCAGCGCGCTGCGCCCCTGTTCCAGGGCTTTGACGGGCCGCTGGCGCTTGCCGTGTTCCTGCTGGCCTGCGCCGGCTTGCTGACCATGTACTCGTCGGGGTACGACCATGGGACGCGCTTTGTCGACCATGGGCGCAACATGCTGATTGCCGGTGTCATCCTGTTTGCGGTGGCGCAGATACCGCCGCAGCGCCTGATGTCGCTGGCCGTGCCCATGTACACGCTGGGTGTGGCGCTGCTGATTGCCGTGGCGATCTTTGGCCTGACCAAGAAGGGGGCGCGGCGCTGGCTCAACATCGGCATCACGATCCAGCCCAGCGAGATCCTCAAGATCGCCATGCCGCTGATGCTGGCCTGGTGGTTCCAGAAGCGCGAAGGCCAGTTGCGGCCGCTCGATTTTCTGGTCGCGGGCGCGCTGCTGGCCGTCCCTGTGGGCCTGATCATCAAGCAACCCGACCTGGGTACGGCGCTGCTGGTGCTGGCCGCCGGGCTGTCAGTGATCTTCTTTGCCGGCCTGAGCTGGAAGCTGATCCTGCCGCCGGTGCTGCTGGGTGTGCTGGGCGTGGGCCTGCTGGTGGCGTTCGAGCCCGAGCTGTGCGCCGAAGGCGTGCGCTGGTCGGTGCTGCACGACTACCAGCAGCAGCGCATCTGCACGCTGCTCGATCCGTCGCGCGACCCGCTGGGCAAGGGCTTTCACATCATCCAGGGCATGATCGCGATCGGCTCGGGCGGCGTGCTGGGCAAGGGCTTCATGGCCGGCACGCAGACCCATCTGGAATTCATTCCCGAGCGCACGACCGACTTCATCTTCGCGGCTTTTTCCGAGGAGTTCGGGCTGCTGGGCAATCTGTGCCTGATTGGCGGCTTCACCTTCCTGATCCTGCGCGGCATGGCGATTGCGCTGGAAGCGCCCACGCTGTTCGCGCGGCTGCTGGCCGGCGCGATCACGCTGATTTTCTTCACCTATGCCTTTGTCAACATGGGCATGGTCAGCGGCATCCTGCCGGTGGTGGGCGTGCCCCTGCCCTTCATCAGCTATGGCGGCACGGCCATGGTCACGCTGGGCATGGGCCTGGGCATTCTGATGTCGATCTCCAAGGCCAAGCGGCTGGTCCAGTCATGAAGTGCGGCGCCGCCAAGGATCCGGTCGGCCTGGTCGGTGTCGGCAACATGGGCGCCGGCATGGCCGCCCACCTGCTGGACCAGGGCTGGCCGGTGCAGGTGCGCGATCTGGATCTCGGCAAAGAGCAGGTCCTGCAGCGTTTTGGGGCAAAAGCCCATGCCAGTGCTGCACAGATTGCTATCAATTCAGTAGTAACCATCGTCTGCGTGGTCGATGCGGAGCAGACCGAGGCCGTGCTGTTCGGCCCCGACGGCGCCGCCGCCGTCATGCAGCCGGGGCAGGCCGCGATGCTGTGCCCCACGATTGCGCCGCAGGATGTCGAGGCGTTTGCCGGCAGGCTGGCGCAGCGCGGCGTAGCGACCATCGACGCCCCGATTTCCGGTGGTCCGGCGCGGGCCCGCGACGGTTCGATGAGCCTGATGCTGGCCTGCGCCGACGAGGTGTTCGAGCGGCATCGCGCGCTGATCGACGCCTTGTCGAGCAAGGTGTTTCGCATCAGCCAGCGGCCCGGCGACGGCGCGCGCACCAAGCTCGTGAACAACCTGCTCGCGGGCATCAATCTGGCGGGCGCGGCCGAGGCGATGGCGCTGGCCGAACGCCTGGGGCTGGACCTGGCCACCACGCTGGATGTGATCGAGCAGTCCAGCGGGCAAAGCTGGATCGGCTCGGACCGCATGCGCCGGGTCATTGCCCATGGCGGCGTGGGCGACTATGCGCCGCGCGCCCACACCACGCTGCTGGCCAAGGACACGCGGCTGGCGACCGAGGCGGCCGAGGCCGCCGGCTTCGACGCGGCGCTGGGCCGGCTCGCCAGCGCGACCTTTCGCCGCGCGATCGAGGCCGGCTATGGCGGCGAGGATGACGCCAGCCTGTTCAAGCTGCTGCGGCGCCCGCTCTGAGGCCGGGCGAGGACCGGAGCGTCTGCGCCCCAAGGCCGATTCCTCGCGCCCGGTCGGGAGATTGGGTCACGCCTAAAATGGCTGCATGATGTCCGCCCAAGCTTCTCTCGCGCCTGAGCGCGACTCCACCTCCCAGCGTCTTGCCATGGCCCAGCGGCTGTTGCTCGAGCCGTTTGACCTGACCGAATCGCAGCTCTCGCGTGCGCTGGCCGAAATCAAGGCACACCAGGTCGACGATGCCGACCTGTACTTCCAGTACACGCGCAGCGAAGGCTGGAGCCTGGAGGAGGGCATTGTCAAAACTGGCTCGTTCAGCATCGACCAGGGTGTTGGCGTTCGCGCGGTCAGCGGCGAGAAAACCGCCTTTGCCTATTCCGACGACATCTCCGAAGCCTCGCTGCTCGACGCGGCCCGCACCGTGCGCTCCATTTCGGCTGCGGCCCAGGCGGGTCGGGTCAGGGCTGCTTCCAAAAAGATAGCATCGAGCCGTTCTCTGTACCCGGGGCTGGACCCGATCGCCACGCTCGACAGCACGGCCAAGGTGGGGCTGCTGGAAAAGGTGGAGAAGCTGGCCCGCGCCAGGGATCCGCGCGTGGCGCAGGTGATGGCCGGCCTGGCCAGCGAGTACGACGTGGTGATGGTGGCGCGTGCCGACGGCACATTGGCCGCCGATGTGCGCCCGCTGGTGCGCCTGTCGGTCACGGTGATCGCCGAGCAGCATGGTCGCCGCGAAATGGGCTCGGGCGGCGGTGGCGGGCGTTTCGGCCTGGCCTATTTTGACGACGCGCAGATCAACGAGTACGTCAACGACGCCGTCAATGCGGCGCTCACCAACCTTGAATCACGCCCTGCGCCGGCCGGCGTTATGACCGTGGTGCTGGGTCCGGGCTGGCCCGGCGTGCTGCTGCACGAAGCGATTGGCCATGGGCTCGAGGGGGATTTCAACCGCAAGGGCTCGAGCGCCTTCAGCGGCCGCATCGGCCAGCGCGTGGCGGCCAGGGGGGTGACCGTGCTCGACGACGGCACCATCGCCGACCGCCGCGGCTCGCTCAACGTGGACGACGAGGGCCATGCCAGCCAGCGCAATGTGCTGATCGAGGACGGCATCCTCAGGGGCTATATCCAGGACGCGATGAACGCGCGGCTCATGGGTGTTGCGCCCACCGGCAACGGCCGGCGCGAAAGCTACGCCCATATCCCGATGCCGCGCATGACCAACACCTATATGCTGGGCGGCGCCCAGAGCCCGGAAGAAATCGTGGCCAGCATCAAAAAGGGCTTGTACGCGACCAACTTCGGCGGCGGCCAGGTCGACATCACCTCGGGCAAGTTCGTGTTTTCCGCCAGCGAAGCCTTCTGGGTGGAAAACGGCAAGATTCTCTACCCGGTCAAGGGTGCGACCATCGTGGGCAACGGCCCCGACGCACTGACCCGCGTGAGCATGATAGGCAACGACATGCGGCTCGACAGCGGCGTCGGCACCTGCGGCAAGGATGGCCAGAGCGTGCCGGTGGGCGTGGGCCAGCCGACGCTGCGCATCGACGGCCTGACGGTCGGGGGAACGGCCTAGGGCTGCCCTCGACCTCCCGGGCCGCCCCGCAAGCTGTGCTACATTTCGAACTTATGCAAGCACGCAGCGCCTTCTACTTTTACTTTTGGTTCTCGGTCCCCGGCGGACGAGAGGCGAACGCGTAAGCACACGAACACCTCCAACGACAACCGCCGAAGCTGAAAAAGCCCGGCGGTTTTTTCTTGCCCATTTTCGAAACCACTTGAACCAGGAGCGACACCATGAACGCCAAAGCCACACAAGCCAGCGATGCCTGGTATGCGAGTCCCGTCGACAAGACCAGCCAGACCGACGACGAACGCATCAAGGACATCACCGTGTTGCCGCCTCCTGAACATTTGATCCGCTTCTTCCCGATCCGCGGCACACCCGTGGAATCGCTGATCACGCACACCCGCAAGAGCATCCACAACATCATGGCCGGCAAGGACGACCGCCTGCTGGTCGTGATCGGCCCCTGCTCGATCCACGACCCGGCAGCCGCGCTGGAATATGCGCGTCGCCTCAAGGAGCAGCGCGCCAGGCACGCCGGTACGCTGGAGATCGTGATGCGCGTGTACTTCGAGAAGCCGCGCACCACGGTCGGCTGGAAGGGCCTGATCAACGACCCCTACCTCGACGAGAGCTTCCGCATCGACGAGGGCCTGCGCATCGCGCGCCAGCTGCTGATCGAGATCAACCGCCTGGGCCTGCCGGCCGCCAGCGAGTTCCTGGACGTGATCTCGCCCCAGTACATCGGCGATCTGATCAGCTGGGGTGCGATCGGCGCGCGCACGACGGAAAGCCAGGTGCACCGCGAGCTGGCCTCGGGCCTGTCGGCACCGATCGGTTTCAAGAACGGCACGGACGGCAACATCCGCATTGCCACCGACGCCATCCAGGCCGCGGCGCGCGGCCACCACTTCCTGTCGGTTCACAAGAACGGCCAGGTCGCCATCGTGCAGACCAGCGGCAACAAGGACTGCCATGTGATTCTGCGCGGCGGCAAGGCCCCGAATTACGACGCAGCCAGCGTGGCCGCGGCCTGCAAGGAGCTCGAAGCTTCCAAGCTGCATCCCACCCTGATGGTGGACTGCAGCCATGCCAACAGCGCCAAGCAGTACGAACGCCAGGTCGATGTGGCGCGTGACATCGCGGCCCAGGTTTCGGGCGGCTCGCGCCAGATCTTTGGCCTGATGGTCGAAAGCCACTTGAACGCGGGGGCACAGAAGTTCACGCCGGGCAAGGACGATGCATCGGCACTGGTCTACGGCAAGAGCATCACCGATGCCTGCCTGGGCTGGGACGACTCGCTGCAGGTGCTGGAGCTGCTGTCGCAGGCTGTCAAGGCCCGCCGCGAGCGCTGAGTCTCCCGTTTCTGGGGTAGCGCTGAACTGCATAACTGGCTAGCATTGCAACGGATTGCAGAAGTGCCGCGC
>JBOHHM010000228.1:0-10790 GCA_050725495.1 Burkholderiaceae bacterium
GCGCAAAACGTCTACAAGGGCCTGGCCGGCTTTTACCTGCTGTTCAATCAATACGATACCGGCGATGAGACCAGGGGCTTTCGGCTGCCCGGTGTCAGGGATTCCAGCGACTTCTATGCCAATGTCCAGTACGACATTCCGCTGTACCTGACCGACCAGATCTTCAATGAATCAACCGGTCAGCTGTTCTTCGACCTGTTCGAAACGGACGGCATTGTGGGCGACAAATTCCTGGTCAACGGCAAGATCCAGCCTTACCTGAACGTCAAGCCGCGCCGTTACCGCTTTCGCATCCTCAACGTCGGGCCCTCGCGCTTTCACCAGCTGTTCCTGACCGACAAGGTGGCCAACACCACGATCCCGTTCTGGCAGATCGGCAACGACGGCAACCTGCTGCCGCGTCCGATCAAGGTCACGAGCACGGTGATCTCCGTGGCCGAGCGCATGGACATCGTGATCGACTTCAGGCGCTGGGCCGGCAAGACGCTCTACCTCGAAAACCGGCTGTTCCAGGATGACGGACGCGGCCCGGAACAGAACATCGGCGTACCTGGCTCGCTGGTGGCGCCGGGCAAGGGGAATTTCATCCTGCAGTTCCGGGTGGACACGGCAGCGGTGGTGGACAACAGCGTGGATTTCGAAACCAACCCGAACGTGCAGTTCTATGCGCTGCCGGCCCGGGAAGCGCCGCGCGTCAAACGCAAATTCCGTTTCGAGCGGCAAAACAGTCTGTGGGCAGTCAACGACAAATTTTTCCCCGAAGACGAGAACACCGTCAATTTCCGCGTCAAGCAAAACACCGCCGAGCAGTGGAGTTTTGAGAACGATGAGGCTGAATGGATGCACCCGATCCATGTCCACTTCGAGGAGCACCAGATGCTCACGCGCAACGGCGTCGTCGTCGGGCCGGGCAACGTCGAGTATTCGCGCAAGGACGTCAGCCGGCTGCAGCACAACGAACTGAACACCGTCTTCTTCCGCTTCCGGGACTTCGAGGGGCGCTACCTGATTCACTGCCACAACACGCTCCATGAGGACCACGCGATGATGCTGCGCTTCGACATAGACCAGACCGGGGACACGAAGCGCGAGCCCTGAGCGGATACCGTGCAGTCAATGCCAAGGAGGTCATGAATCATGGGGAAGATGGACCGACGAACCTGGCTGGCGACGGCGGCAATGGCGCCTTTCGCCGGTACGGCCTGGGCCCAGGCAGCGGGGGAGAAATACGCCTGGCCCCAGGTGTCGGCGCGAGAAACGATCCGCAAGCGCTATTTCCCTGACATCGTTCTGCGCACGCACGAAAACAAGTCGGTCCGGCTCTACGAGGACCTGATCAAGGACAAGTTCGTGACCATCAACTTCATGTACCTCAATTGCATTGACGGAACCTGCCCGGTCACGACCCACAACCTGACGCTGGTGCAGCAACTGCTCAAGGAGCGGGTGGGGCGCGACATCTTCATGTATTCGATCACCCTGGACCCCGAGCACGACACGCCTGACCTACTCAACCGCTACGCCAGGAGCTATGGCGTCGGCCCGGGCTGGCTGTTCCTCAGAGCCGAACCCAAGGACACGGAGATGATCCGCCGCAGGCTGGGTTTCTACGCCAGGAATCCAGAAACCGACGCGAGGAAGTCGAATCACGTGGCCATGCTGCGTTACGGCGACGAACCGCGGCAGTTGTGGGGCGCCATCAACGCCATGATCGCGCCCCGTACCGTGGCCAACGCGATCCTGTTGGCGGCTGACTTGCCCGGCCCGAGCCGACCGGGCTGGAAGCGGGTCGCAAGCTGAGCCCATGGTGATTCGGGCAAGCATCACTCAGACGGGAGACCGGACATGAAACGAATCAAGTACGGCATGCTGGCTTCATTGCTGCTGGCGGCCTTGACACTGGCGCCCCTCAGCGCACAGGCTCAGTCGGCGAAGCTGGGGGAAATTCCGCTCAAGCAAGCCACGGACAGCCTGACCAGCAACACTTCGGACGATTCGGGCGGACCACGAGCCATTGCCTTTGACGGGGTCTACATCTGGGTCGCAAGACAGTTCACCAATACGGTTGTGAGGCTCAATGCCTCGACCGGGGCCTACGCTGGCACGTTCAAGGTCGGCGATCGTCCCTCCGCCGTCCTGCATGCCTTTTCTGCGATCTGGGTGGCGCATGCTGTGAGCAATACCGTCACCAAGCTGAACCCCTCCAGCGGCGCCGTTCTTGGCACCTTTGCGGTCGATGAAGGGCCGGCGGCCCTCGTCTCCGACGGCACTTACCTCTGGGTTGCCAACCGTGGCAGCAACACCTTGACGAAGCTCGATCCGAGCGGACGCCAGCTCCTGACTGTGGATGCTGTCCGCGCTCCCGCGGGTCTGGCTTTTGATGGCGCCAACATCTGGGTGGCGAGCAGCAAGGGCAAAGCTGTCATCAAAATCCGGGCGAGCGATGGGGCGCGCTTGGGCGACTTCCCGGCGGGGGATGGGCCCTCGGGTATCGCCTTTGACGGCGCCAACATCTGGGTTGCGAACTTCTTCAGCGGCAACGTGATGAAGCTGCGCGCCATCGATGGCGCTCTGCTCGGGACCTTCCCCACGGGCGACGGCGCATCGGGTGTGGCTTTCGACGGCACCCACATCTGGGTGACGAACACTGCGACCGATACCCTCACCGCGCTGCGCCGGGATGGGGCCGTGGTCGCGACTTACCGCACCGGCAAGGGGCCGGCCCAGGTGGTCCATGACGGCGCCAACATCTGGCTGGCCAATGGCGGCAGCGATTCGGTGTCCACCTCCGTCATGGGGTGGAGGTGATAAAAGTGCTTCCTTGAATTCTGTCATTCTGAGCGCCCCCAGCCCCGCCGCTTCGCGTCAGGCCCTCCGAGGGGGTGCAAGAAAACTTGGGGCGGCCCGGCGTTTTCTTGAGAGCGAACTGAAGAATCTTCTCTCAGGCCCAAGGAGATCCTTCGCCTTGCTCAGGATGACAAGTCAGTGCTCTTCAGCCGGTGAATCAGGCGCGGCACGCGAACGCAACACGGTGGCGGCGATGCCGCTGGCCACGATCAGTCCCATGCCGGCCCAGCCCAGCAACGCAATCTGGTCGCCAAACAGCAGCAGGCTGTAGAGGGCGGCAAACACGATGCCCGAGTACTGCAGATTGGCCACGACGAGGGTGGCGCCATGGCTGTAGGCGCGCGTCATGCACAGCTGGCCCAGCGAGGCCAGCACGCCCACGGGGATCAGCCACAGCGCGGGCCCCCAGGCCCAGGGCGAGACCCCGGCGACCGCCATGCCCAGACCGCCGGCCACGGCCGAGCCCAGGGCAAAGTAAAACACGGTGCGGGTCTCGGGCTCGCCCACCTTGGCCAGCGCCATCACCTGCATGTAGGCGAATGCCGCACCCAGGCCCGACAGCAGGCCGATCAGCCCGGCGAACATCTGGTTTTGCTCGATGGTGGGGCGCAGCATCATCACCACGCCGGCAAAGCCGGCCAGCACGGTCAGCACCAGCGGGCCCTGAGCGATTACCTTGTTATTGCCTTGTTTGAGCGGGTTCCAGGCCAGCAACGCGCCGCCGACCAGAAACGCCGCAATCCAGACGCTGCTCATGTAGTTGAGCGTCATCGCGGTGGCCAGCGGCAGCTGGGCGATGGCGTAGAACCAGGCGCCCAGCGACAGCACGCCGATGAGGCTGCGCCACGCATGCATGCCGGGGTAGCGGGTGGCCAGGCTCACGCCGCGCGTGCGCGCCAGGGCCCACATGAAGGCCATGCCCAGCAGGCCACGGTAGAACACCAGTTCGGCGCTGTTGAAGAAATGGGAGGCAATCTTCACGCACACGCCCATGCTGGCGAACAACAGCGAGGCCAGCACCATCCACAAGGCTTGCATGGCTCAGGCCTTTAAACAAAAAGTGACGCCAGCCCACAAAAGATGGGCGTCATTCGCTATCAAAACTGTAGCGACTGCGCGCCCATGGCGCCCTGGTACCACTCGTGGAAATGCTGCATGCCGTCTTCCATCGGGCTCTGGTAGGGGCCGACCTCGTTGTCGCCGCGCTGCATCAGGGCCTTGCGGCCGGCGTCCATGCGCTCGGCAATTTCGTCGTCTTCGACGCAGGTTTCCATGTAAGCCGCCTGCTGCGCCTCGACGAACTCGCGCTCGAACGCCGCGATCTCCTCGGGGTAGTAGAACTCGACCGTGTTCAGCGTTTTCTGCGGGCCGATCGGGTGCAGGGTGGACACGGTCAGCACATGGGGATACCACTCGACCATGATGTGCGGGTAGTAGGTCAGCCAGATCGCGCCGTAGCGCGGCGGCTCGCCTTTGCGGTAGCTCAGCAGGGCCTCCTGCCAGCGCTGGTAGACCGGACTGCCGGCCTTGCCCAGGCGGTTGGCCACGCCCACCGTCTGCACCGAATAGCAGGGCTTGAACTCCCAGCGCAGGTCGTCGCAGGTCACGAACTGGCCCAGGCCGGGATGGAAGGGCCCGACATGGTAGTCCTCCAGATAGACCTCGATGAAGGTCTTCCAGTTGTAGTTGCACTCGTGCAGTTCCACGCGGTCGAGCACATGGCCGGAAAAATCGAGGTCGGCGCGCGGGCCCAGGCCGGCCAGATCGGCGGCGATGTCGCGGCCGCTTCCGTCGGCATTTTTCTCGAACAGCAGGCCGTTCCACTCCTGCAGCGGGTAGTTGTTGAGGTTCAGGCAGGGATCCTGGGCGAAGTGCGGCGCGCCCAGCAGGGTGCCGGCCTGGGTGGAGCCGCCGGCGCTGTAGGTCCAGCGGTGCAAGGGGCAGACGATGTTGCCGCCGGCGTTCGCGTTCTGTGAGCCGCGGCCCTTGAGCATGACGGCCTGGCGATGGCGGCAGATGTTGGAGATCAGCTCCACGCCCTGGGGCGTGTGCAGCAGCGCGCGGCCTTCGCCCTCCTGCGGCAAGGCATAGTAGTCGCCCAGCTCGGGCACGGCCAGCCGGTGCCCCACATAGCGGGGCCCGCGCTGAAAGATGGTCTCCAGCTCGCGCCGGTACAGCGCCTCGTCAAAGTAGCTGGAAACTGGTAGTTGGCTTGCGGCCTGCTGCAGTTGAAGACTTAAATCAGACATGGGTGACCTGACCTAGAGACTCCCCCTATGAAGGGGCAGGAGGGTAGACGCTTGAATCCAGGAGGACTGCTGCGCGGGAAAAAGGGGACCGGCAGGGCCGGAAAAAGAGTGTGGGATTGTACCCTCCGGGGGCTGTCGTGGGGCAAGCCTGGACTGAATTGCCCAAAACATCGGCACGGCCACGCCCCCCAGCAGGGCCCCAGAGCCGTAAAATGAAGGGTTTTCCATTCACCGAGTCCCCATGCCCAAGGCGCCCGTCCCATCCCCCACACCTGCCAGCTACGAAGCGGCGCTGGAAGAGCTCGAACAGCTGGTCAGCCAGCTGGAGTCGGGTCAATTGCCGCTGGAGCAGCTGCTGTCGGGCTACCAGCGCGGGGCCGAACTGCTGAAGTTCTGCCGCGACCGGCTGGAGGCCGTGGAAAACCAGATCAAGCTGCTCGATGACGGCGTGCTCAAGCCATGGACACAAGAGTGAGGGCGGCCATGGGCTTTGAACTGGGGGCCTGGAGCGCCGCTCATCTGGCAAGTGTGGAACAGGCCTTGTCGCGCTGGGTTGCTTCACAGGCACCGGCCAGGCTGGGCGAGGCCATGCGCTACGCCGTGCTCGATGGCGGCAAGCGCCTGCGGCCGCTGCTGGTGATGGCCGCTTGCGAAGCCGTCGGTGGCAACCCCGAGGCGGCGCTGCGGGCCGCCTGCGCGGTGGAGCTGATCCACGCCTATTCGCTGGTGCACGACGACATGCCCTGCATGGACAACGACGTGCTGCGCCGCGGCAAGCCCACCGTGCATGTGAAGTTTGGCCAGGCGCGTGCCCTGCTGGCCGGCGACGCGCTGCAGGCCCTGGCCTTCGAGCTGCTGGCGCCCGAGGGCGACGCCGTTCCCGCGTCGGTGCAGGCTCGCCTGTGCCGTTTGCTGGCCCGGGCCGCGGGTTGCGAAGGCATGGCCGGCGGCCAGGCGATCGACCTGGCCAGCGTGGGGCTGACGCTCACCGAAGACCAGCTGCGCCAGATGCATCGCCTCAAAACCGGTGCCCTGTTGCAGGCCAGCGTGATGATGGGGGCCGCCTGCGGTGTCGCGTCGGCGGCTGCCCAGGCGGCCCTGAATGACTATGGTGCGGCCATGGGCCTGGCATTCCAGGTGGTGGACGATATTCTGGATGTGACGGCCGATTCGGCCACGCTGGGCAAGACCGCGGGCAAGGATGCGGCCCAGGACAAACCCACCTATGTCTCGCTGCTGGGGCTGGAGCGCTCGCGCGAGCACGCCCAGGAGCTGCTGGCACAGGCTTTGGCCGCGTTGCAGGCCAGCGCCCTGGCCGACACGCAGGCGCTTGCCGCGCTGGCTGACATGGTGGTCAACAGGGACAAGTAAAACGATGACTTCGCTGCTTCAAACCATCAACGACCCGGCCGATTTGCGCCAGCTGCCGCGTGCCCAGCTCAAGGCCCTGGCCGATGAGCTGCGCGCATTCTTGCTCGACAGCGTCTCCAAGACCGGCGGCCACCTGAGCTCCAACCTCGGCACGGTCGAGCTGACGGTCGCGTTGCACTATGTGTTCAACACCCCGTACGACCGGCTGGTCTGGGACGTGGGCCATCAGACCTATCCGCACAAGATCCTGACGGGGCGGCGCGAGCGCATGCCCACCCTGCGCCAGCTCGGTGGCCTGTCGGGCGGTCCGCAGCGCGCCGAGAGCGAGTACGACACTTTCGGCACGGCGCACTCCAGCACCAGCATTTCGGCCGCGCTGGGCATGGCGCTGGCCGCCAAGCAAAAGGGCGAGAACCGCCACGCGGTGGCCATCATCGGCGACGGCGCGATGACGGCCGGCATGGCGTTCGAGGCACTCAACAACGCGGGCGTGGCCGACTGCAACCTGCTGGTGGTCCTCAACGACAACGACATGAGCATCAGCCCGCCGGTGGGCGCGCTCAATCGCTACCTGGCCCAGCTCATCAGCGGCCAGTTCTACGCGGCGGCCAAGAATATGGGCAAGACCGTGCTCAAGGCCGCGCCTCCGCTGTTCGAGCTGGCCCGGCGCTTCGAGCAGCAGGCCAAGGGCATGGTGGTGCCGGCCACGCTGTTCGAGAAGTTCGGCTTCAACTACATCGGGCCGATCGACGGCCACGACCTCGATTCGCTGATCCCCACGCTGGAAAACATCAAGCAGCTCAAGGGCCCGCAGTTCCTGCATGTGGTCACCAAAAAGGGCCAGGGCTACAAGCTGGCCGAAGCCGACCCCGTGGCCTACCACGGACCGGGCAAGTTCGACCCGGCTGTCGGGCTGCAAAAGTCCGGCGCGCCCGCCAAGCAGAGCTTCACCCAGGTGTTCGGCCAGTGGCTGTGCGACATGGCCGAGAAGGATCAGCGCCTGGTCGGCATTACGCCGGCCATGCGCGAGGGCTCGGGCCTGGTCGAGTTTGAAAGGCGTTTTCCGGGCCGCTACTACGATGTGGGCATTGCCGAGCAACATGCGGTCACGTTTGCCGCCGGCCTGGCCTGCGAAGGTCTCAAGCCCGTGGTGGCGATCTACTCCACCTTTTTGCAGCGCGCCTACGACCAGCTGATCCACGACGTGGCCATCCAGAACCTGCCCGTGGTGTTCGCGCTCGACCGCGCCGGTCTCGTCGGCGCCGATGGCGCCACGCACGCCGGCGCCTACGACATTGCCTATCTGCGCTGCGTCCCGAACATGAGCCTGGCCTGCCCGGCCGACGAGAACGAATGCCGCCAGCTGCTGACCTCCGCGTTCGAGCAGGACCATCCGGTGGCCGTGCGCTACCCGCGCGGCGCCGGCGTCGGCGCGGCCATCACCCCTGGCCTGCAGGCGCTGCCATTCGGCAAGGGCGAAGTGCGGCGCGAAGGAAAGGGTGTCGCCATCCTCGCTTTCGGCACGCTGCTGTACCCGGCGCTGCAGGCGGCCGAGAGGCTCAACGCCACGGTGGTCAACATGCGCTGGGCCAAGCCGCTGGACACCGAGCTGCTGCTCCAGGTGGCCGCCGGCCATGAAGCGCTGGTGACCGTGGAAGAGGGTGCCATCCTGGGCGGCGCCGGCAGCGCCGTCAGCGAGGCGCTGCAGGCCGCAGGCCTGCTCAAGCCCTTGCTGCAGCTGGGCCTGCGCGACGAGTTCATCGAGCACGGCGACCCGGCCAAGCTGCTGGCGGCCCAGGGACTGGACGCCGCCGGCATCGAGGCATCCATTGCCAATCGCTTTGCAGCCCTGGTGGAGCGTGGGCGTCCTGCTCTCAAATCTGTAGCATGACGGGCTCTGCTGTGCACGCAGCCATGCCGGATGTGCAGTCCCGGCACGATCTGCGCCAGCTACCGATCCAGCGTGTGGGCGTCAAGTCCCTGCGCTACCCCCTGAGTGTGGTGGTGGACGGCCAGGTGCAAGCCACGGTCGGCAGCTGGACGCTCGATGTGGCCCTGGGCGCCGAGCAAAAGGGCGCCCACATGTCGCGCCTGCTGGCCTGGCTCGATGCGCTGAGCCAGCGCCACCTGCCGCTCACGGCGGCCTCGTTGCGCTCCGAAATCGATAGCATGCTGCGATTGCTGGAAGCGGACAACGGGCGAATCGAAGTTGTTTTTCCGTTCTTTGTTCGCAAGGCCGCGCCGGTCTCGGGCCTGAGCAGCCTGATGGAGTACGACGGCCGCTGGATCGCGCAGCGCCAAGGCGGAGTTACCAGCGTGAGCATGCAGGCCAAGGTGCCGGTGAAGTCGCTGTGCCCCTGCTCCAAGGAAGTCTCCGACGAGGGCGCGCACAACCAGCGCTCGCACATCACGATGCTGGCCGAACTGCGCGAAGCCATCGACTGGGCCGAGTTCGTGCGCTTTGCCGAGGACCACGCCTGCAGCGAACTCTGGGGCCTGCTCAAGCGGCCCGACGAAAAATGGGTGACCGAGCGCGCCTACGCCAACCCCAAGTTCGTGGAAGACCTGATCCGCGATGTTGCGCTGGCGCTCGATACCGACGCGCGCATCGGCAGCTACCGCGTCGAAGTCACCAACTTCGAGTCGATCCACGCGCACGATGTGTTTGCGACACTGGAAGTGCGGCGCGACGCATAGGTTGGGAAGAGGGGTTGCGCGACCCTGACAGTTTCCTTGCGGTGCACTGAATACAAAAGGATTCATGGTCTTGGCAAGGGAAAACCCCCGAAGGTTCAAGTGTGTGCATTCCTAGAATAGCCCGTTGATTTGACACCAACCCAAGTTGTCTTAAATCAGATTCTTCCAAGCAATTTTCTGAACCATTCGAGGAGCGAAACAGATGGACCGTCGATCAATCATCAAACAGGCCGGTATCGCTGGCGTTCTGGCAGCCGGTGTCGCACCCGCCGTGCATGCACAGGCCACCATCCGCTGGCGCCTGGCCTCCAGCTTCCCGAAATCGCTCGACACCATCTTCGGCGCGGCCGACGTGTTCGCCAAACAGGTCAAGGCCATGTCGGGCGGTAAGTTCGAGATCTCGGTGCATGCGGCCGGCGAACTGATGCCTGCCTTCGGTGTGGTCGACGGTATCCAGCAGGGCTCGGTCGAAGTCGCTCACACGGCACCTTACTACTTCTTCGGCAAGGACGAGACCTTTGCCCTGGGCTGCGCCATTCCGTTTGGCCTCAACAGCCGCCAGATGACGGCCTGGATGTACGAGGGCAACGGCATGAAACTCATGCGCGAGTTCTACGCCAAGTACAACATCGTGAACTTCCCTGCCGGCAACACCGGGGCCCAGATGGGTGGCTGGTACCGCAAGGAAATCAAGTCGCTCAAGGACATCAAGGGCATGAAGATGCGCATCGGCGGCTTTGGCGGCAAGGTGTTCGAGCGCATTGGCGGCGTGCCGCAGAACATTCCCGGCGGTGAGATTTATCCCGCGCTGGAAAAGGGCACGATCGATGCGGCCGAATGGGTGGGACCTTACGACGATCAGAAGCTGGGCTTCAACAAGGTCGCGCCGTTCTACTACTACCCCGGCTGGTGGGAAGGCGGCCCGCAGCTGGACTTCTTCATCAACAACAAGGCGTTTGAAGCCCTGTCGCCCGAGAACAAGGCCATTGTGGAAGCTGCGTCGGCCCAGGCTCACAGCGACATGCAGGCCAAGTACGATGCCAAGAATCCGGTTGCGCTCAAGCAGCTGGTCGGTGCCGGTGCCAAGCTGCGCCCCTTCCCCAACGATGTGCTGGAAGCTGCTTTCAAGGCGGCCATGGCCTTGTACGACGAACTGTCGGCCAAGAACGAGAACTGGAAGAAGGTGTATTCCGACTTTGCCAAGTTCCGTGCTGAGCAGAACCTGTGGTTCCGCTTCACCGAAGCCACCTTCGACAAGTTCATGCAGTCGCAAAAGCTGTGATTGCGGCTTGAACGTCCCCAAAAAAATACCGCGCTTCGGCGCGGTTTTTTTTGGCTACAAGGAAAGTGAAGAAAGCAGAGTTCCTCAGAGTTCCTATTTGAAACCCCGGAACTCTTTGAGCTCCTTCACGAGCCGTTCAAATTCGGCAATCAGTGCCGGGTCCGCGGCATAGAACACCGCAAACTTGCCCAGAAGGGTGCGCACATACAGACGCGGTGCGATCAGCCACTCGAGCCCGCGCACGCGGATCAACTTGCCGTAGGCCAGTTCGCGCAGCTCCATTTTCTTGTCCCAGACCCAGGTCTGCGACAGGGCCTCGCTGTCGATGCGCGTGGTGCTGCGCA
>JBOHHM010000229.1:0-7790 GCA_050725495.1 Burkholderiaceae bacterium
CCAGGCCGGCTTCCAGGCTGTCGGTCACGGGCAGCAGGCTCTCGGCAAAGCCTTCCACCGCGAACTTGCGGGCCTTGGAGATTTCTTCCTCGGCGCGCCGGCGGGCGTTCTCGGCCTCGGCCTTGGCACGCAGGAACTGGTCGGCCAGCTCGGCCGCCCTGGCCTCCAGCTCGGCCACACGGGCCTGGGCTTCGGCCAGCGGATCGACGGCGGGGGCAGCCGCAGCGGCCAGCGCCGCCTCCACTTCCTCGGGCGTCACCGAGCCATTAAATGCTTGATTTTCATCAGGTTTTTGAGTTTCAGACATGCTTTTCGAACAAGGTGAATGGGGGTTCGCGCACAGATTTGGGGGCCGCCATCCCGATTTCAAGGGGCATATGGCCGGCCGCCGCCCTACGGGCCTGGGGTGGGGGCCCCAGCGCGGCAGGGCTGAAGATTAAGGCCAAATTGGCTGCCATGGCCTGCAAGCTGTGTTGGACGCGGGGGCTTTGGCTGCGGCGGCTTGAGCCTTGCCGGCGTTCTTGATCGACCATGGGCCCGCGCGCCCCGGTGTTGGGGCAGCAGGGCCGGGTGCACTCTTATGCGGCCATGGCCAGCAATTCAACGTCGAACTTCAGCGTGGCATTGGGCGGAATCACGCCGCCGGCGCCGCGGGCGCCGTAGCCGAGCTCCGGCGGGATGATCAACGTGCGCTTGCCGCCGACCTTCATGCCGGCCACGCCTTCGTCCCAGCCGCGGATGACCATGCCGGCGCCCAGCGAGAACACGAACGGGTCGTTGCGATCCTTGCTGGAGTCGAACTTGGCGCCCTGCGTGCCATTGTTGTAGAGCCAGCCGGTGTAGTGCACGGTCACGTTGTGGCCGGCCTGGGCCTGCGCGCCGTCGCCCACGGTGGTGTCTTCGTACCGGAGGCCGGAGGGGGTGGTCGTCATGATGAATCCTTGGCTGTTTTGCTATTGAATTTGTAGCGGCTTGCGCCCGATGCGTGAGGGCTGAGCCTCTTGAGACAACGCCTGGCCGCCCCAAGTTTTCTTGCGCCCCCTCGGGGGGCCTGACGTGAAGCGGCAGGGCCGGGGGCGCTCAAACGGACCCTGGATTATGCCAGCAGGCCGCCGCTGGCCCGCCGCCAAAAGAAAAGGACAGGCGAGGCCTGTCCTTGCGGGCCGAGCCGATGCGGCTTACTTCTTCTTGGCCTGGCCGGTCACCCATTTGCCGGCGAAGGCTTGCAGGTCGGACAGGCGCTTGAGCAGGTCGGCGCCCGAGGGCGTCACGTTGTAGCCGTCGTTGCCATGGCTGACGAGGCCGGCCTCACGCAGTTCCTTGATGCGGGTGTTCAGCGTGTTGGGGGTGATGCCCCCGACGCTGTCTTGCAGCAGGCGGAAAGTCTGGGAATGACCGTCTTTCAGGGCCCACAGCACGCGCAGGGCGTAGCGGGACTCCAGCAAGGCAAGCAGTTGATTGACGGCGGCGTTTTCCTTGGAACTCATTCGGCGTTCTCCTCTGGGCAGTTATGGTGGGGGCAGTGCAGGACTTGTGTGCTACACAAACAATAGCGCTTTGAATATAGCGCAGTTTTTGCGTTGCTACAAGTTTCATAGCTGCCAACGCCCTGAATTCGTGGGCTGATGGCCCAAAGCCTCATTCGGTTCGGTCAGAGGTAGATCTTCTGCAGCAGGCGCACCAGGGTCTTGCGTTCGCTGGCGGTGAGCCGCGAGGTGGCGTCCGTTTCCAGCTCGGCCGCGGTTTGCTCGGCCTCGCGCATCAGCCTTTGCCCCGCGGCGGTCAGGTGCAGGCCCATGGCCCGGCCGTCATGGGGATGGGGGCGGCGCGCGATCAGTTCGCGCTGTTCCAGGGCGTTGATCATGCCGACCAGGTTGGGCGGCAGCACGCTGAGGGCAGCGCACAGCTGCCGCGAGGTGATGCCGGGGTTGTGGGTGATGAGCGAGAGCACCGAAAAATCGACCGGCCGCAGGCCGTAGACCGCCATGCGCTCCAGAAACACCTCGATGATCGCCAGCGCCGCGCGCCGCGCGTTGTAGCCGATCAGGGATTCAAGGTAGCTGGTGTCGATGTCTTCAACGGCGGGTGCGGCAGGTTTGACGGGCATGGCGTTTCACGATGGAGAAGGCTCCAGCATAACGGCCCTGTCGATCGCCGCCCTGATGATGGCCAGGCGCATGTCGAATTCGGGCAGCAACCAGTGACGCAGGGCTCGCGCCGGTGCCCGCCAGCGCATGGCCAGCTCCGGTGTTGCCGCGTCCAGGCAGGCCTCGATGCGTGCCCAGGCCCAGCCCAGCAGGGCCAGCGCGACGGCGCGCAGGTAATCGTCGGCCACCCAGTAGGGCAGGGTGCTGTCGTTCGTCGCGGCCTGGGCCAGCGCCCGGCTCAGCTCGTGCAGCCGGTCCAAGCGTGCGCGCACGGCCTCGTCGTTCGCGTGCGGGTCCTGCCTCAGTTCGTTCAGCAGGGCCGACAAACCCTGGCCGCCATCGGAGAGCACCTTGCGCACCAGCAGGTCGATGGCCTGGATTTCGTTCGTGCCTTCGTAGATCATGGTCACGCGCGCATCGCGCACGATCTGCTCGATGCCCCATTCGCGCACGTAGCCGTGGCCGCCGAACACCTGCAGGCACTCACTGCTGCCGTGGAAGGCCTGGTGCGTGAACGCTGCCTTGAGCACCGGCGTGACCAGGCTGCACCAGGTCTGCGCGGCTTCGCGCCGCTGGGTGTCGGGGTGGTGCCGGGCCATGTCCAGCTCCAGCGCCGTGCGGTAGGTCAGCACGCGGCCACCGTCGATCCAGGCACGCTGGGTGTCGAGGATGCGGCGCATGGCGGGATGCTCGGCAATGGGATCGGCCTGATCAGCGGTTTTCCCACGCCCGGGCGCGCGCATCTGGCGGCGCTCCCGGGCGTAGGCGTCGGCCTTCTGCCAGGCCGCATCCAGCAGGCCAATGCCCTGCAGCGCCACATGCAGACGCGCTGCGTTCATCATCACGAACATCGCGTTCAGGCCGCGACCCGGCTCGCCGACGATCCAGCCGGTCGCCGCGTCAAACCGCATCACGCAGGTGGCGCTGCCATGCAGGCCCATTTTTTCCTCGATGCGCTCGCAGTGCACCGCGCTGCGCGCGCCATCCGGGTAGAACTTGGGCACGAGGAACAGCGACAGGCCTTTCGGGCCGGGTGGCGCATCGGGCAGGCGCGCCAGCACCAGGTGCACGATGTTGTCGCTCAGGTCGTGCTCGCCGCCGGAAATGAAGATCTTGGTCCCGCTGAGCTGGTAGCTGCCGTCTGGCTGTGGCAGGGCTTTCGTGCGGGCGAGTCCGAGATCGCTTCCCGCTTGCGGCTCGGTCAGGCACATGGTCGCGAGCCATTCGCCGGTGGCGATTTTTTTGAGATAGCGCGCCTTCAGCTCGTCGCTGCCGTGGTGTTTGAGGCACTCATAAGCACCATGCAGCAGGCCGGGGGCCATGGTCCAGCCGTGGTTGGCGGCGCTCAGCATTTCATAGAGCAGGGCCTCGAGCACGGCGGGCAGGCCCTGGCCGCCGTCTTCGGATGCGCAGGCCAGCGCGGGCCAGCCGGCCTGCCAGAACGCCTGGTAGGCGTCGCGAAAGCCCGGCGGCGTCGTCACGCGGCCGGCTTCGAAGTGGCAGCCGGTTTCATCGCCCCCTCGGCTGAGCGGCGCGATGGCGCTGGCGACGAATTTGCCGGCTTCCTCGAGGATCTGCTGCATCAGGCCGGCGTCGGCCTCGGCAAACGGTGCCAGCGCTTGCAGCTGGGCGGGCGCCTGCAACACGTCTTCCAGAATGAACCGGGTGTCGGCGAGAACGGGATGGTAGTGCATGGCTTACTGGCAACTAAAGCTGGCCGCGTTCTCGGTGTCGCCGCTACCCTTGTAGCGCGGCACTTGTGGGTACGGGCACAACAGGCGGGTCCGTGTGGGGCTCCAGCTCGCCGGAATCTCGGGGTTGGGCATGGCGGAGCCGGGCCCGCGGGCCTGCGCCACGACCGCATCGGGCGCCTGGCCCTGCTCCACCCATTTCACCAGCGCGTCCACCATGTCCATCTGGTCTGTGGCGGGGCCGCCGCGGCTGTGGTTCATGCCGGGCACGAGGAACAGGCGGGCGTGGCGGTCCGCGCGGCCGCCATGGGCCTGCCGGAACGCGTCATGCCAGGCGATGGCGTCGAGCGCTGAGAACACCGGATCGGCCGTGCCATGGACCACCAGCAACTTGCCGCCGTGGGCGACGAACTGGCGCATCGTCGCGTCCGGTGGCGTCATGAAGCTCGTGGAGGATTCACCGTAGGGGCCGCCGTGGGCCGTGAGCTTGGGCAGGTCTCGGTCGATGCTGAAATTCAATGCATAGTCGATCAGCGTGTTGCCTTGCCCTGTCACGACCGCAGGCGATGCCGGCGGCGTGGTGAAGACGAAGGCCAACGCAATCGCATCGCGCGGGCCCACGCTGTTGACGAATTTCCAGGTGGCCCAGTCGCGGCCTGCGATGCCGGGATCGGCCGGCAGGGCGGCATACACGGGGGCGCCCGATCTGTCCTTCGGGCCTGCCAGGCTCTTGTCGAGCACGGCCTTTTGCGCGGGACTCAGGCACTGGCCGTCCGGGGCGGCGCCAGCCGCGCAGGCCGGGACGTCGCGCTCGACGCGGAAAGCGGCTTGGCAAGCCTGCAGGTCAGCGACGCTGCCGTCGGCCAGGCCATCCAGCGCGTCACAGCGTGCGAGGATGCTGCGCGCTACGAGGTCCAGGTCGGCGGGCGTGAACGCCGTGCTCAGGTCGGGCCGGCCGGTGGCGGGATTGGGGCGCGAGATCCCGGCAAATTGCTGCGCTCCCCATACCTGCGCGACCGCCGCGCGTGGCAGCCTGTAACCCGGCGTGCTCACCAGGATGCCTTCGTATTCCTTTGGCAGGCGAGAGGCCGCGACGAAGCCGTGACGCCCGCCGTTGGAGGTGCCCACCAGGTACGAGGTGTCGGGCCGCTTGCCATAGTAGGTCTGGATCAGCGCCTTGGCCATGGGCGTGAGCTGCGCGACGGCGTTGTAGCCATAGTCCAGGCGTGCTTGCGGGTCCAGCCCGAAAGCAGCGCCACCGATGGGGGAACTGCGGTCGAAGGCATGGCCGGCGTCGGAGCTGATAACGGCGAAGCCCTTGAGCAGGCCGTTGCCGGCCGGGCCGCCGCCCAGAATATCGCCATAGGCCGGCGTCTGGAGCCCGTCCAGGCCGCCGTTGGCCTGGTAGAAGAAGCGGCCGTTCCAGGCCGTGGGCAGGCGCATCTCGAAGCCGATCGCATAGGGCTTGCCGTCGATGGGCCCGATGCGCTCGTTCATCACTCCCTTGACTACGCAATGCTCGGGCATGGCCTGCGCGATGCCGGGCAGCTTGAGCTGGCCGGCCTCAACGCGCAGTGCCGACACCAGCCGGGTGCCGGTGAAGCCAAAGCGCGCCGCCAGCGCATCGCAGGCCATGGCGGCGTTCGCGCCGGTGGCGGCGGGCCGCGTGAGTGCGGTCGGGGTG
Source organism: Burkholderiaceae bacterium (assembly GCA_050725495.1). Lineage (GTDB taxonomy): Bacteria > Pseudomonadota > Gammaproteobacteria > Burkholderiales > Burkholderiaceae_C > JBOHHM01. Next base: position 5,523 of record JBOHHM010000229.1, read on the forward strand.
CTGGTGCAGGCGGCGAGCAACAGCAGGCCTGCGCCGCCCAGTGCGGCGTTGAACAGGGTTCGCATGACGGGCCCCCGGATCAGGATTCAGCGGTGAAGCCGACCTTTTTGACCAGCGGCGCCCAGCGGTCGTACTCGTCTTGCTGCGATTTCGCCATCTCGGTCGGGGTAGAGCCGGCCGCGACCAGCCCGAAGGTGCCGAGCGAGTCGATCACCATCTTGTCCTTCAGGGCCTGGTTGATCGCCGCGTTGGCCGCACTGACGATGGCGGCCGGCGTTTTGGCCGGGGCATAGAAGCCGAACCATTCTTCCGTGGTCAGGAAACCGAAGCCCTGTTCGGCGAAGGTGGCCACGTCGGGCGTGAACGGCGTGCGCTTGGCGCCCGAGGTCGCCAGGATGCGCAGCTTGCCGGCCTTGTGGTTGGCCAGGAAATCGCCGGTCGGGGTGACCATGGAAGTGATCTGGCCGCCGATCACGTCGGTCACGCCAGGGACCGAGCCACGGTAGGGCACATGCTTGAGTTCCACGCCGGCATGGATGCCCAGCAGGGCGCCGAGAAAGTGCGGCGTGGAGCCGGCAGCGGGCGAGCCGTAGCTGGCGTCCTTGGGGTTGGCCTTGGCCCAGGCCAGGTAGTCGGCCACCGTTTTCACGCTGGCGGGCACCATGGGGCCTACCGCGAGCGCATGCGTCATGATGGCCGCGATCGACACCGGCGCGAAATCCTTGAACGGGTCGTAGCTCAGCTTGCTGTAGATGTGCGGATAGATCGCGGTGCAGGAGTAGGGGGTGAGCAGCAGCGTCGAGCCATCGGCCGGGGCCGCCCTGACCACCTCGCAGGCGATGCGGCCGCCCGCACCCGGCTTGTTTTCGACGACCGCGGGGTTTTTCGAATAGGCTGAGCCTGCAATCTTCTCGCCGGCGCGTCGGCTGGTGGCGTCAGCCGTTCCGCCGGCCGGAAAGCCGTTGATGATCTTGACGGATTCCAGCGCCTGCGCGAGCGCGGCCAAGGGATGCAGCGCGCCGAATGCAGCCAGGGCGCCAGCGGACTGGACGAAGTGACGACGGGTGGTCATGGCAGGTCTCCTGCTGTGTCAAAGGGGCTGATGAAAGCGGTGCGGTTCACGATTCGGCGCTAAAGCCAATTTGCTTGATGAGGCGGCGCCATTCCTCGGCATCGGCCTTGAGCAGCTCGGACAGTGCCTCGGGCGTCGACGACTGGATCTCCATGCCGACCTGGGCCATGCTGCTGATCACATCGGGCTGGGCCAGCGCCGGCTGCAGGTAGGCGGCTGCGCGGCGCAGCGTTTGCGGGCCGGCCTTGGCCGGCAGGAAAAAGCCGTACCACTCGCGCACCGTGATCGGGTAACCCTGCTCGCGATAGGTCGGCACGTCGGGCGCGAACGGGTTGCGCTTGGTGCCGGAGACCGCGAGCAGGCGCAGCTTGCCGCCCTTGAGGTAGGGCAGGTAGTCCCCGACAGGCGACGACATGGCCGAGATCTGGCCGCCCAGCAGGTCCTGGATGCCGGGGGCCGAGCCTCGGTAGGGGATGTGCTTGAGGTCGGCGTTGGTGATCTTGGCCAGCAGGGCAGCGACCATGTGCGGCATCGAACCCGCGGCCGGCGAGCCGTAGTTGGCTTTGGCGGGGTCGGCCTTGGCCCAGGCGAGGAAGTCCTTGATGGTCTTGACGCTCTCGGGCACGGCCGGGCCGACGCCGAAACCGTGGCTGAAGAAGCAGCCGACCGATACCGGTGCCACGTCTTCGAGCTTGTAGGGCAGCTTGGGGTAGGTGTAGGGATAGATCGACAGCATCGATGAGGGCGTGAGCAGCATCACGCTGCCGTCGGCCAGGCTGTCCTTGAGCGTGGTGATGGCGATCTGGCCGCCAGCACCGGGCTTGTTTTCCACCACCACGTTGTTGGCATAGCCGCCGCGCAGCTTGTCGGCGATGCGGCGCGCCAGCGCGTCCGTGGTGCCGCCAGCCGGGAAGCCGACCAGGATCTTGGCGAGTTCGATCGAGCCCTGGGCGCGGGCGGCCAGGGGCAGTCCCAGGCTGGCCAGGGCGGCTGCGCCCGTGAGGGAGCGCGTGAATTCGCGGCGTGTGGTCATGGTGTTGTCTCCGTTTGAAAGTGGGTTTAGTCAACGAGGTTCAGCTGCACTTGGCCTTGATGTCTTCAGGCACGGGGATGGCCTTGATGCGGTGCGGATCCTCGGGCGGGTGAATCACAAAGGCGCGTGTCTCCAGGCCTTCGCACAGCAGATCCTCGCCGCG
>JBOHHM010000230.1:0-12800 GCA_050725495.1 Burkholderiaceae bacterium
GATCCCGACCCCTCCGCCATGGTGGACCGAGACCCAGGTAGCGCCTGCCGCAGTGTTGACGAGGGCATTGAGGATCGGCCAGTCGGCCACGGCGTCGCTGCCGTCGCGCATGCCCTCGGTCTCGCGGAAGGGCGAGGCCACCGAGCCGGCGTCGAGATGGTCGCGGCCGATCACCACCGGCGCCTTCAGCTCGCCGTTGCGCACCATCTCGTTGAACGCCAGGCCGAGCTTGTGGCGCAGGCCGAGGCCGACCCAGCAGATGCGCGCCGGCAAGCCCTGGAAGCTGATGCGCTCGCGGGCCATGTCGAGCCAGCGGTGTAGGTGCGCGTCGTCCGGGATCAGTTCCTTGACCTTGGCGTCGGTCTTGTAGATGTCTTCCGGATCGCCGCTCAGCGCGACCCAGCGGAACGGGCCGACGCCGCCGCCGTGGTGCAGCGACACCCAGGTCGCGCCCGAGGCGCAGTTGAGCAGGCCGTTCAGCAACGGCCAGTCGGAGACGGCGTCGGAGCCGTCGCGCATCGATTCGGTCTCGCGGTTGGGGCTGGCCACCGAGCCGGTGTCCAGGTGGTCGCGCCCGATCACGATCGGGGCCTTGAGCTCGCCGTTTTTCACCATCGCGTTGAAGGCCAGGCCCGCGCGGTGGCGCTCACCCAGGCCCAGCCAGCAGATGCGCGCCGGCAGGCCCTGGAAGGCGATGCGCTCGCGCGCCATGTCGAGCCAGCGGTGCGTATGCTTGTTCTCGGGGAACAGCTCCTTGATCTTGGCGTCGGTCTTGTAGATGTCTTGCGGATCGCCCGACAGCGCGACCCAGCGGAACGGCCCCTTGCCTTCGCAGAACAGCGGGCGGATATAGGCCGGCACGAAGCCGGGGAAGTCGAAGGCCTTCTTTACGCCCATGTCGAAGGCGACCTGGCGGATGTTGTTGCCGTAGTCGACCGTGGGGATGCCCATGGCCTGGAAGTCCAGCATGGCCTGCACATGCACGGCGCAGGACCTGGCGGCGGTGTCGCTCAGCCTCGCATGCTGCTCGGGGTCGCGCTGCGCGGCCTTCCATTGCGCCACGCTCCAGCCGCTGGGCAGGTAGCCGTTGATCAGGTCGTGCGCCGAGGTCTGGTCGGTCACCAGATCGGGCCTGATGCCGCCGGCCCTGGCGCGCTTGACCAGCTCGGGCAGGATGTCGGCGGCGTTGCCCAGCAAGGCAATCGATACCGCTTCCTTGGCCACCGTGTGCTGCTTGATGAGCGCGATCGCGTCGTCGATGTCCTTGGCCTGCTTGTCCACATAGCGGGTGCGCAGCCGAAAGTCGATGCTGCTTTGCTGGCATTCGATGTTGAGCGACACGGCCCCGGCCAGCGTGGCCGCCAGCGGCTGCGCGCCACCCATGCCACCGAGGCCGGCGGTCAGAATCCACTTGCCCGACAGGTCGTTGTTGTAGTGCTGCCGGCCGGCTTCGACAAAGGTCTCGAACGTGCCCTGCACGATGCCCTGGCTGCCGATGTAGATCCAGCTGCCGGCCGTCATCTGGCCGTACATGAACAGGCCCTTGCGGTCCAGTTCGTTGAAATGCTCCCAGTTGGCCCATTTGGGCACGAGGTTGGAGTTGGCGATCAGCACGCGCGGGGCGTTCTCGTGGGTCTTGAACACGCCCACCGGCTTGCCGGACTGCACCAGCAGGGTTTCGTCGGCGTCGAGTTTGCGCAGCGATGCCAGGATGGTGTCGTAGCACTCCCAGTTGCGCGCGGCGCGGCCTATGCCACCATACACCACCAGGTCCTGCGGGCGCTCCGCCACCTCGGGGTCGAGGTTGTTCTGAATCATGCGGTAGGCGGCTTCTGCGAGCCAGTTCTTGCAGCTCAGCGTGCTGCCGCGCGGCGCGCGGATCACGCGGCTGGCGTCGTGGCGCGGGTCATTGGCGCTCTGGGCGATGAATGGTTCCTTGGCGTTCATGAGGTTTCTCCAGTCGGTGTTTCAAACGGCCAGCGCAGCGTGGCTGGGTAAAAGTCGGGTCAGCGCATGCGGCCAGTCGCTGCGCTGGGCCCACAGGCGCATGGCTTCGATGTCGGGGGCCAGGTCACGGTCCTGCTCCAAAAAGGCCACGCGCTGGCGGATACCGGCGAACTCGGCCTCGATCAGCGGCGAGCTCTTGAGCGAACGCTCAAGCTCCATCCCCTGCACCGCCGCCATGGCCTCGATGCCGACCACCACGGCCGTGTTGTTGACCATCTCGGCCAGGCGTCGGGCGGCAAAGGTCGCCATCGACACATGGTCCTCCTGGTTGGCCGAGGTGGGCAGGCTGTCGACGCTGGCCGGGTGGGCGAGCGACTTGTTCTCGGACGCCAGAGCCGCCGCCGTGACCTGCGCAATCATGAAGCCGGAATTGACACCGCTGTCGCGCACCAGGAACGCCGGCAGGCCCGACAGGCCGGTATCCAGCAGCAAGGCCAGGCGGCGCTCGGAAATCGCGCCGATTTCGGATACCGCCAGCGCAATGATGTCGGCCGCAAAGGCCACCGGCTCGGCGTGGAAGTTGCCGCCCGAGATCACGTCGCCGTCCTCGGCAAACACCAGCGGGTTGTCGGAGGCCGCATTGGCCTCGATCTGCAGCACACGCGCCGCATGTTGCAGGTTGTCCAGGCATGCGCCCATCACCTGCGGCACGCAGCGGATCGAGTACGGGTCCTGGACCCGGCCGCATTGGGCATGCGAGGGCACGATGGCGCTGCCTTCGAGCAGGGTCCGCACGGCTGTCGCCACCGCGATCTGCCCGGGCTGGCCGCGCGCGGCATGGATGCGCGCGTCAAAAGGCTTGATCGAACCCTGAATCGCTTCAAGCGAGAGCGAGCCCGCCACCAGGCCGGCGGCAAACACGTTCTCGGCCCCGAACAGTCCGGCCAGCGCCAGCGCGGTAGACACCTGGGTGCCGTTGAGCAGGGCCAGGCCTTCCTTGGGTCCCAGCGTGAACGGGGCGAAGCCGATGCGCTTCATGGCCTCGGCGCCGCTGATGACTTCGCGGCCCGCACTCACCTGCCCTTCGCCAATCAGCACGCAGGCCAGATGCGCCAGCGGCGCCAGATCGCCCGAGGCGCCCACCGACCCCTTGGCCGGGATGCGGGGCAGCAGATCAGCGTTGGCCAGGGCCAGCAGGGCATCGACCAGTTCGGGGCGCACGCCCGAATGCCCGCGCGCCAGGCTCACGGCCTTGGTGGCCAGCACCAGGCGCACCACGCCGGCCGGCAAGGGCTCGCCCGTGCCGACGCTGTGCGACAAGACCAGATTGCGCTGCAGTTCGGCCAGGCGGTCGTGCGCGATGCGCGTGTTCGCCAGCTTGCCGAAGCCGGTGTTGATGCCATAGACCACCTGGTCTTCATCGACGATGCGCTGCACCGTGGCCCGCGAGGCCTGCAGCGCATCGCGCGCGCCTGGTGCCAGGCTCAGCGCAGCTTCGCCGCGGTAGATGCGGCGCAACTCGGCCAGACTGACCCGCCCCGGCTCCAGCACCAGGGCCTGTCTTGCGGCAACCAGTTCTCTTGTAGGCTGTGTGTTCATTGATATGTCCTGTCTATACAAGTTGACGTAAAGTGAAAATTCGCCTTGCTGGCGGCGCCTGCGTCGGCTTAGCTGAACACGGGATTGCCGTCGGCGCGAAAGCGGCTGCCCAGCCGGTAGCGCGATGCCGGATGCAGACAGCGCACCACCGTCACGGGCACGCCGCGCGTCCAGGTGCGCCGAGTCAGCAGCAAACAGGGCTGGCTGACCGACATGTCCAGCAGTTCGGCCTGTTCTGCCGTGGGCAAGACCGCATCCACCACATGCTCTGCCTGATCGAACGGCACGGTGCGCACCAGGAAATCCGAGGGCTGCTGTACCGTGAAATCCTGCTGGCCAAACTCCGGCACGACCCGCGGATTGACGTAGCGGTCCTCCAGTTGCACCGGCACGCCGTCTTCCAGATGCACGCACACCGAATGAAATACCGATTCGCCGGTGTGCAGATCCAGCGAAGCCGCCACTTCGAGCGGGGCCGAGACGCGCTCGACCGTGATCAGTTCGCAGCGGTAGTCATGGCCGCGCTGGCGGATCTCGCTGGCCAGGTTGGCGATCTGCAGCAGCGTGGACTGCGGCTTGTCTTCTGCGACGAAACTGCCCACCCCGGCCACCCGCACGATGCGGCCTTGCTCGACCAATTCACGCAGGGCGCGGTTGACCGTCATGCGTGACATGCCGAACTGGGTGACCAGTTCATGCTCGGACGGCAGGCGGTGGCCGGCCTGCCACGAGCCGTCCTGGATCTTGCGCGCGATGAAGTCCTTGACCTGCTGGTACAGCGCCATGGCGGGCGCCGGTGCCGCAGAAACAGCGGCCGGCTGAGGTGGATGGCTACGTCGGCGAGACAGGGTCGAGGTCATGAGGCGATGCGTGAAGTGGTGGGGTGGCAAGGTGCCGGGCTCAGTGGTCGGCCGCCATGGCCTCGGCGCGGATTTCTTCGGTCAGCCGCGCCTTGAGGTCCATGAATTCCGGCGAGGTCTTGATCGTGTAGTGCCGCGGGTGCGGCAAATTCACGGCGATGTCGGACTTGATGCGACCCGGCCGGGCGCTGAAGACCGCCACGCGGTTGGCCATGAAGATCGCCTCGTCGATGTCGTGCGTAACGAACAGCACGGTCTTGCGCGCCGATTCCCAGATGCCCAGCAGCAGCTCCTGCATCAGCACGCGGGTCTGGTTGTCCAGCGCGCCAAAGGGCTCGTCGAGCAGCAGGATCTTGGGGTCGTTGGCCAGCGCCCGCGCAATCGCCGTGCGCTGCTGCATGCCGCCCGACAGCTGCTTGGGGTAGTGGTTTTCAAAGCCGCGCAGACCCACCTTGGCGACGAAGTAGTCGCAGCGCTCCTTCTGCTCGGCCTGGGCCATGCCGCGCTCGCGCAGGCCGAAGCAGATGTTTTGCGCAATGGTCAGCCAGGGAAACAGCGTGTAGCTCTGGAACACCATGCCGCGGTCGGCCCCCGGCCCTTCCACCGGGCGGCCGTCGAGCAGCGCGCGGCCGGTGCTGGGCCGCTCCAGTCCCGCGACGATGCGCAAGAGCGTGGATTTGCCGCAGCCCGAGGGGCCGAGGATGGTCACGAAGTCGTTGTCGTTGACTTCGAAATCCACCGGCAGCAGCGCCTGGGTGCGCTTGCCTTTGCCGGTGTCGAAGGTGCGCGACACGCCTTGAATCGAAAGCTGGCTCATCAGATGGAACTCCAGGCAAACAGGCGGCGGTTGATCGCCTTGAACACAAAGTCGGACACCAGGCCGATCAGACCGATGATGATGATGCCGAAGATGATCTGCCCGGTGTTGAGCAGGGCCTGGCTGTCGGTGATCATGTGGCCGATGCCGGAAGACGAGCCGATCAGTTCGGCCACGATCACATAGGTCCAGGCCCAGCCCAGCACCAGGCGCAGGGTTTCGGCGATGCCGGGTGCGGCCCCCGGAATCAGCACGCGGGTGATGATGCCGCGGTCGCCAGCGCCCAGGGTATAGGCGGCCTCGACCAGATCACGGCGCGCCCCGCCCACGGTGACGGCGACCATCAGCACGATCTGGAAGACCGAACCAATGAAGATCACCAGGACCTTCTGGGTTTCGCCGATGCCGGCCCACAGGATCAGCAAGGGGATGAAGGCCGACGCGGGCAGGTAGCGGCAGAACGACACAAAAGGCTCGAAAAAGGCTTCAACCCCCTTGTAGGCGCCCATCGCGATGCCCAGCGGCACGGCGATCACGCTGGCGAGGATGAAGCCGCCAAAGACGCGCCACACCGTCATGCCGATGTCGTGGATGAAATGGTGCTCGGTAAAGAGCAGCCAACCCTCCTTGACCATCGTCGCCGGGCTCGCGAGAAAGGTCGGCGAGACATAGCCCCCGAGCGTGAAGGCGGCCCAGACCAGCACGAAGAGCGCGAAAAAGCCCAGACCGAGCAGCAAGCGCGTATTGGCGCTCACCGGCTCCAGCGGCGCGAGCCGCCGGCTGCGCGCACGCGCGGGCGCTTCTGCGAGATGGGGCGGTACCTGTACCTGTTCCATGGCTTTACTTGATGAAGCTGGCGTCGAACGTGGCAGCGAGATTGTCCGGCGCCTTGCGGATGATGCCGGCCTCCAGCAAGATGGCCGAGGCATCCTTCATGAACGCCGTGAGCTCGCCGCCGAAGAACTTCTGGTTGGCCGCACGGTCCTGCCAGCGCAGATAGGCCGACGACTTGGCGAACTGCTCACCGGTCTGCTTGACGGCAGCGCCCATGATTTCGTTGGACTTGACCGGCTCGGCCTTGATCATCTCCAGCGCGGCGAAGTAGGAGTCGACCAGCGCCTTGGCCGCCTTGGCATTGGCCTTGAGCCAGGTCGGCGCACAGCCCACGGTGTCCATCACCATGGGGTAGTCCATCGTGGTGGCCAGGATCTTGCCGGAAGCCGGGTTGTCGCGCACCGTCGACAGGTAGGGTTCGTAGGTCATCGCCGCATCGTTTTGACCCGCCACGAAGGCCTGGGCCGAAGCCTGGGGCGACAGCGTGGTCGTCTTCACATCCTTGAGGCTCATGCCATTCTTGCTGAGCATCCAGGCCAGCCCGAAGTACGGCGCCGTGCCCGGCGCATCGACGCCGATGGTTTTGCCCTTGAGATCGGCAAAGCTCTTGATGTCGCCGCGCACCGCCAGACCGTCGGCCCCATAGGACTTGTCCATCTGGAAGATTTGCACGATGGGCACGCCATTGGCATTCCAGGCCACATGCGTCTCCACCGTGGTGGCCGCGCACTGGATGGCGCCCGAGGCCAACGCCAGATGGCGGTCCTTCTGCGGGATCATCTTGATTTCGACATCGAGCCCATGCTTCTTGAAAATGCCGGCCTTGTCGGCCAGCGTGAGCGGCGCAAAGCCGGTCCAGCCCGACATGCCCAGCGTAATCTTCGTTTCCTCGGCACTGGCGCTCAACGCCATGCCCGCCACACATGCACCCGCTGCCAGCACCGACGCGATATTGATCACCGATTTACCCATCACCAGCTCCTATTCCATTGCGAAAAACTTGTCACAGCAAGACCGGTACATAGCCCATTAACCATGCCCTGCGTGATCATGACCGAACAGGCATGGTCTTGTATATACAGGATAACCCCAAGTACGAAAAAATCCAGCATCAATGCGCATCAAGCCAACCGAAATGCCTATTTTCAAGGACAATTATTTAAGTTTTCAAAATATTGACTCTCTGATAGCAACAATATCCTGCCTATACAAGTTGCTTGCCTATCCGAAACTTGTTAGCCGAAGCGCTGCAGGCCGTGTGACGGCATCAGCTCAGGCCCCGCGCCGGGGAGGACCCGTGAGCTCATCGGCTTGCTGGGAAAAGCTGGCCTGGACGGTTTGCGCGAATGTGGCGACCAGATCGGGCTGCTGGTCGCCCTCGGCCGGATAGGCCAGCACCACCGACTGCGGCAGCAAGGGGCCACGCAGGCGGCGACAGGCGATGCGCTTGCCGTCGTAGCTTTGGTCGCGCAGCGGCCGGGTGGTGAGCACCGACACGCCTAAACCGTTGGCCACCATGGCGCGCACCATCTCGATCGACGAACTTTCGCGCGCAATGCGTGGCGTCACGCCGGCCATGCGAAACAGCGACAAAAAATACTCGCGACTGTGCGGCAGGTTGATCAGCACCAGCGGCTCACGCGCCAACTCCGCCAGACGCAAGCTGCTGCGCGCGGCCAGGACATGGCCCCAGGGCAGCAGGGCATAGGGCCATAAATCCGTGACCGGCTCCAGACGCACGTCACGGGCCAGCCCGAGGTCATAGAACAGCGCCACATCCAGCGAGCCGCGTTCCAGCAGGCGTGTCAGCGCCTCGGTATCACCCTCCTCCACTCGCAGCTGGATCCCTGGAAAACCGGCGCGCATGCGCGCCAGAATGGCCGCCAGGTAGCGCGGCGCCAGCGTGCTCAGGCACCCGATGCGCAACTCGCCCTCGAGCGTGGCTGAACGCGGCGCAGCCAGGGCGCCTGCCTGCTGCAGCAAGGCATGGGCCTGGCGATAACGCGCTGCGCCCGCTGCCGTGAGTTCCAGGCCCCGTGCGTGCAGCCGAACAAAGAGCCGCTCGCCCCACAAGCCCTCCAGTTCGGCGATGGCCTTGGAGATCGAGGGCTGCGAGACATTGAGCATCGCGGCAGCGCGGGCCGCCCCGCCGTGGCGCGCCGCGGCAGCGAAATACTCCAGCTGGCGCAGGGTCAGATGAATCATTTTTTTCGATCCATTGGATGAACAACGAGTATTTTTAATTATCCACTGCCGACCGAATAATGAGCTTCACACCGTTTGCACAAGGACGTATTCATGTCGGACAACACCGCCCCTCAACCGCTGGAAGGCCTGCGCATACTCGACTTCACAAGGGTGCTCGCCGGACCGCTGGCCACCGCCCTGCTGGCCGACCTGGGGGCCGAGGTCATCAAGGTCGAGCCGCCCCAGGGCGACGACTACCGGGCCATCGGCCCCATGCGCAACGGCCAGAGCGCGCTGTTCACGGTCATGAACCGCAACAAGAAGAGTCTGGTGCTCGACCTCAAGCAGGCCGAGGCCGTGACGCTGGTCCACGAACTGGCGGCGCAGACCGACGTGGTCATTGAAAACTTCCGCCCCGGTGTGGCCGAGCGGCTGGGCATTGGTGCGGCGGCGCTGCGCGCGATCAATTCGCGGCTGGTCTACGTGAGCGTTTCAGGCTTTGGGCAGACCGGACCCTACGCCCACCGCCCCGCCTACGACATCATCATCCAGGCCATGAGCGGCCTGATGGAGGCCACCGGCGACCCGAACGGGCCGCCCACCCTGGTCGGCGAAGCGGTATCGGACGTGGTGGCCGGGCTGTTCGCGTCCTGGGCGACGCTGGCTGCGCTGCACCAGGCCCGGCGCACCGGCCAGGGCCAGCATGTGGACGTGGCCATGTTCGACACCACGCTGAGCTTTCTTGCGACCTCGATGGCGCGCCACCTGTTCACCGGCCAGGCCGCGCGGCGCGTCGGCAACCGCCATCCCCTGTCCGCTCCGTTCGGGGTCTACCGTGCGCAAGACGGCCACTTTGCGCTGGCGGTGCTCAACAAGAAGCTGTTCGATGCACTGGCTGGCGTGCTGGCGCGCGCCGACCTGGCCGCAGACCAGGGCCTGGCGACCGACGAACAGCGCTCCGGGCGCGAAGCCGAGCTGCGTGCAGCGATCGAAGCCTGGGCGGCCGACAAGAGCGTCGAGGAAGTCGTGCGCCGCATCGATGCCGCGGGCGTGCCGGTGGCCCCGATCTGGAACATCGGCCAGGCCCTGGACTCGCCGCAGTCGCGGGCGCGGCAACTGCTGCGGCCGCTGGAGGACAGCCGCCTGCCCGGCCTGCGCCTGCCCACCCAGCCGGTGCGCTTCGCAGGCGCCGCACCGAACCGGCTCGAACGCGCGCCGGAGCTGGGCGAGCACACGCAGGATCTGCTGGCCACCGTGCTGGGCTGCACGGCCGGCAAGCTGGCCGAACTGCGCGAAGCCGGCGTATTTGGCCCCACCCACATCACACAGGAGCAATCATGATCAGACTGGGCACCACCGCCGACGACCAGGCCTTGGCCGATGCAGTGGCAAGATTTGCCGCCGGCCATCTGGCTCCGCAGGCAAGCGAGATCGACGAACAGGAACGCTCGGCGGCCTGCCATGTCCCGCAGCTCGCCGAGCTCGGGCTCATGGGCATGAACCTGCCCGAGCAATGGGGTGGCAGTGCTGTCTCCCCCGCCGGGATGCTGCTGGCCCTGGTCGAGGTGGCTCGGGCCTGCGCGGCCACCTCTTCGATGATGGGCGCCCATTACCTGGGCACCGACGCCGTGCTGATCGGCGGCAGTGACGAGCAGCGGGCGCGCTACCTGCCGCGTGCGGCCAGCGGCGAATGGCTGGCCGGCTTTGCGCTGACCGAGCCCCGGGGCGGCTCGCATCCGGCGGATCTGAGCACCCGCGCCATGCGCGAGGGCGACCACTACCACCTCAGCGGGGTCAAGCATTTCATTTCCAATGCCGCCGAGGCGAAGTTCCTGGTGGTCTTTGCCAAGACCGACCCGTCGGCGGGGGCGCGCGGCGTCAGCGCCTTCATCGTCGACACCGACCTGCCGGGCATCAGCATCTCCTCGCCCGAGAAGCTGATGGGCATTCGCGGTGGCCATGCGTTTGAAGTGGCGTTCGACTGCCGCGTCCCGGCCAGCCAGCGCCTGGGCGAAGAAGGCAGCGGGTTCAAGACCGCCATGAAGGTGCTGGACAACAGCCGCCTCGATGTGGCGGCGACCTCGCTGGGCATCGCCGAGGCCGCGCTGGCCGCCGCCGCCCAATGGGCACGCGAGCGCCGCGTCGGCGGCGAGGCGCTGGCGACCAAACAGGGCATCCAGTGGATGCTGGCCGACATGAAAACCCGGCTCGAAGCGGCCTGGGGGCTCACCATGCAGGCCGTGGCCCTGCGCTCGGCCGGCCAGCGCTTCACGCAGGAGTCGGCCATGGCCAAGCTCTACGCCTCGGAGATGGTGGCCTTTGTCACCGACAGGGCGCTGCAAATCCACGGCGGCTACGGCTTTACCCGCGAAATGCCGCTGGAGCGCTATGTGCGCGACGCCCGCATCCTGCGCATCTACGAAGGCTCGTCCGAAATCCAGCGCACCATCATTGCCCGCGAAGTGCTGGGCTGAGACCTCGCCAGCTCGGGCGCGCAGCGAGCGAAACTCCGGCGCGCCTGAGGCGCAGGCCTACAGCAGCGAACGCAATTCGCGCGCGGCCTCCAGCAACAGCGGCAGCAGGCCCTGCCGCATCGCATCGACGGCCAGCCGCTGCGGCGACGCGACCACGTTGAGCGCCGCCACGGTTTTCCCCTGCATGTTGCGCAGCGGCACGGCCAGCGCATGGACGCCGAGCTCATGCTCCTCGCTGGCCACGCAGAAATCATTCGATCGGACCTGTTCGATCAAGGCGCGGAACTGCCTGGCATCGGTCAGCGTGTGCGAAGTCAGGCGCGGCAGCGTGCGGCCCTTCATCCACTGGTTGAACTCGGCCTTGGTCTTGGCGGCCAGCAGGACCCGCCCGGTCGACGTCGCATGCGCCGGCAACCGGGCCCCGAGGTGCAGGCCGTAGGCCAGCACGCGCACCGAGCCGCCCGGCCCTCCCCTCGACTCACTGCCGCTGCGCGCAACGATCACCACCTCGTCGCCATCGAGCACCACGGCCGAGAACGACTCGCCGGTCTGCGCGGCCAGGCGGTTGAGCGTGGGCTGCAGCACACGGGGCAGGCGCGCCGAGGCCAGATAGCTGCCCGAGAAGCGCAGCACCTTGGGCGCGAGCCAGAAGTAGCTGCCATCGGTTTCCAGATAGCCCAGGTGCGCGAGCGTGAGCAGATGCCTGCGCGCCGCAGCGCGCGTGAGGCCGGCACGCTGCGCCGCCAGCGTGGCGTTGAGCCGCTGACGCTCGGTGTCAAAACTCTCGAGCACGGCCATGCCCTTGGCCATGCCCTCGATGAAATCCGCTTTCGCAATGGTCACGATGAAACGCCGCAAGGCTGCGCGATCATCGCGCATAGCTGGCAATCATCGCACACTGCACGCTTTGCGGGCTGGCAAGAAGCCTTCCACAGGCCTAACCTAGAGTCTGCTCAAGACGGAGACACACATGCGCACCCAGGTTGCCATCATCGGCGCCGGCCCTTCGGGCCTGCTGTTAGGACAGTTGCTGCACAAAGCCGGCGTCGAGGCCGTGATCTTGGAACGCCAGAGCGCCGACTATGTGCTCGGCCGCATCCGCGCCGGGGTGCTGGAGCAGGTCACCATGGACCTGCTCGACGAAGCCGGCGTGAGCGAGCGCATGCATGCCCAGGGCCTGATTCACGACGGTTTCGAGCTGCTGTTCCAGGGCGCACGCCACCGCATCAACATGCGCGAGCTCACGGGCGGAAAGAAGGTCATGGTCTACGGCCAGACCGAAGTGACGCACGACCTGATGGACGCGCGAAAAGCACAGGGGCTCACCACCATTTATGACGCAGGCCATGTCAGCCTGCACGACTTTGACGGCACCCAGCCCAAGGTTCGCTACGAAAAAGACGGCGTCACGCACGAAATCGAATGCGACTTCATTGCCGGCTGCGACGGCTACCACGGCGTCAGCCGCGCCAGCGTGCCCGCCAGCGCCTTGCGCACCTACGAGAAGATCTATCCCTTCGGCTGGCTGGGCCTGCTGGCCGATGTGCCGCCGGTCTCGCACGAGCTGATCTACGCCAATACCGAGCGCGGCTTTGCGCTGTGCAGCATGCGCAGCCCCACGCGCAGCCGCTACTACCTGCAGGTGCCGATGGAAGAAAAGGTCGAGAACTGGAGCGACCAGGCGTTCTGGGACGAGCTGCGCCGCCGCCTCGATCCCCAGGCCGGCGAACATCTGGTGACCGGCCCCTCGCTGGAGAAAAGCATCGCCCCGCTGCGCAGCTTTGTGACCGAGCCGATGCGCTTTGGCCGCCTGTTCCTGGCCGGCGACGCGGCCCATATCGTGCCGCCGACCGGCGCCAAGGGCCTGAACCTCGCGGCCTCGGACGTCAAATACCTCTCCAGCGCCTTCATCGAGTACTACAAGGACAGGAGCACCCACGGCATCGACACCTATTCCGAACGCTGCCTGCGCCGCGTCTGGAAGGCCGAGCGCTTCTCGTGGTGGTTTACCTCGCTGATGCACAGGTTTCCCGACACCGGCGAGATCGGCCAGAAGCTGCAGGAAGCCGAGCTCGACTACCT
>JBOHHM010000231.1:0-12936 GCA_050725495.1 Burkholderiaceae bacterium
GAAGTAGAGCGCGGCGTCGTCCTCGTCGCTCGCGGCCAGCAGTTCCAGGGTCTGCTGCTGCACGGCCTGCAGGTAGGCGCACGTGGCTTCGGCGCCGGGCAGGGGCAGCTGCCAGCGGCTGTCGTGCGGCACCAGGCTGGAGTCGTAGAGCGCGTCGGCGCCGGCCAGCCGCGACGGCGCGTGCGCATGGCCAGGCTCGCAGGCCGCGCCGCGCCAGCGCTCGCGGTTGCGCGCCAGCCACCAATCCTGGAACCAGGCTATGTGGCCCAGCTCCCAGAGCGGCGGGTTGAGTTCGGGCGAACACGGCACGGCCAGACCGGTGGCGGCGAGCGCGCCTTCGTAGGCAGCGAACAGGGCCAGCGTGCGTGCGCGGGCCTCGCGCAGCGCCTGCGCCAGAGCGGCACGCCCGGCCGTGCGGGCGGCCTCGGCGGGCAGGGCCTTGTTCGCGGGGTTGCAGGCCGGCAGCGTCATCGCGTTATAAATGCGTCATGCAAAAGAAATCGGTGGTCATTGTGAGCCCGGCGCTGGCCGACGCCAACAACGGCAACTGGCAGACCGCGTGGCGCTGGCAGCGCATGCTGTCGCCGATCTATCGTACCCGCATCGTGCGCGAATGGCCGCAGGATCCCGAGGCCGGGCAGGACGCGGTCATGCTCGCGCTGCACGCGCGCCGCTCGGCCGCGTCGATCGCCGCCTGGGGCCGTGCCCACCCCGGCCGCGGGCTGGTGGTGGTGTTGACCGGCACCGACCTGTACCGCGACATCCAGAGCGACGCCTCGGCCCAACAGTCGCTCGCGCTGGCGCAGCGCCTGGTGGTGCTGCAGGAACGCGGCCCCGACGCCCTGCCGGCCGCGCTGCGGGGCAAGGCGCATGTGGTTTTCCAGTCCACCACGACACGCCAGGCCCTGCCGAAGACGGCGCAGCACCTGCGCGCCGTGATGGTGGGCCACCTGCGCGAGGTGAAATCGCCCGACACGCTGTGCCAGGCCGCGCGTCTGCTGAAGGCCGAACCGGACATCGCGATCGACCAGATCGGCGACGCGCTCGAGCCGGCGTTGGGCGAACTGGCGCGCGCCACCGCGGCGGACTGCCCGTCCTACCGCTGGCTCGGCGGCCTGCCGCACGAGGCGGTGCGCCGACGCATCCAGCGCGCCCATGTGCTGGTGCACGCCAGCCGCATGGAAGGCGGCGCGCATGTCGTCATGGAGGCTGTGGCCAGCGGCACGCCGGTGCTGGCCTCGCGCGTGCCGGGCAACGTGGGCATGCTGGGGCCCGATTACGCCGGCTATTTCAAGCACGGCGACGCCGACGCACTGGCCGGCCTGCTGGTGCGCTGCCGCGACGGCCTCAGGCAGGCCGACGGCCCCGGCGGCGACCTGCTTTCCCGGCTTCGCGCACAATGCCAGCTTCGCGCCCCGCTGTTCGCGCCCGATGCCGAACGGGCGACCCTGCGCCACCTGCTTCACGAATTGCTGGAGATGACATGACCACCGCCGCCACGACCACCGCTCCCGCGCAACCGCGCCTGACCTCGCTCTCGCATGGCGGCGGCTGCGGCTGCAAGATCGCCCCGGGCGTGCTGTCCGAAATCCTCAAGGGCACGGCCCGCCTGCCGGTGCCGCCCGAGCTGCTGGTGGGCATCGAGACCGCCGACGACGCAGCCGTCTACAAGCTCAACGACGAGCAGGCGCTGATCGCCACCACCGACTTCTTCATGCCCATCGTCGACGATCCGTTCGACTTTGGCCGCATCGCCGCGACCAATGCGATCTCCGACGTCTACGCGATGGGCGGCAAGCCGATCCTGGCGCTGGCCCTGGTCGGCATGCCGGTGAACGTGCTGAGCACCGAGACCATAGGCCGCATCCTCGCCGGCGGCGAATCGGTGTGCCGCGAAGCGGGCATTCCGATTGCCGGCGGCCACACCATCGACTCGGTCGAGCCGATCTACGGCCTGGTCGCGCTCGGCCTGGTGCACCCCAGCCGCGTCAAGCGCAACGCCGATGCCCGGGCCGGCGACCTGCTGATCCTGGGCAAGCCGCTGGGCGTGGGCGTGCTGTCGGCCGCGCTGAAGAAGGAACTGCTCGACGCCGAGGGCTACGCCCGCATGATCGCGACGACCACGCGGCTGAACACGCCCGGGCCCGAACTCGCGGCGCTGGACGGCGTCCATGCCCTGACCGACGTCACGGGCTTCGGCCTGGCCGGCCATGCGCTTGAGCTGGCGCGCGGCGCCGGCTTGGGGCTGCGCATCGACTGGTCCGGCGTGCCCCTGCTGAGCGGCGTGCGCGAGCTGGCCGCGCAAGGCCATGTGACCGGCGCTTCCGGCCGCAACTGGGCCGGCTACGGCGCCGAGGTGGCCCTGCCCGAGGGCTTTGCCGCGGCCGACCGGGCCTTGCTGACCGACCCGCAGACCAGCGGCGGCCTGCTCGTGTCCTGCGCGCCGCAGGCCGCGGGCGAGGTGCTGGCGGTGTTCCGCCGCCACGGCTTCGAGGGCGCGGCCGTCATCGGCGAAGGTACCGCCGCGACGCAGGGTCCGCGTCTGGCCGTGCGCTAAAGCCCGCGCGCCTGCACCGGCTGCAGCCTCGCGCCGCGCCGCAGCACGGCGAGCTCCAGCAGTTCGAACAAGGCTTCGCTCAGCAGGGCCAGCAGCGCGGCCGGTATCGCGCCGGCCATCAGCAGCTGGCTGTCGTTGAGCGCCAGGCCGGTCACGATGCGCTCACCATAGCCGCCGGCGCCGATGAAGGCGGCGATGGTCGCTGTGCCAATCGCAATCGAGGTGGCCGTGCGCACGCCAGCCAGGATCGCGGGCAGCGCCAGCGGCAGTTCGATATAGCGCATGCGCTGGCCGTTCGTCATGCCCAGCGCCCGGCCCGCCAGACGCAAGCCCTGGGACACTTCGCCCAAGCCCGTGGCGGTGTTGCGCATGATGGGCAGCAGCGCATAGAGCGTGAGCGCCAGCAGGGCCGGCAGGGTGCCGATCACGCCCACGAGCGAGATCAGCACGGCCAGCATCGCCAGCGAGGGCACGGTCTGCAGCAAACCGGTGGCGCCCAGCACCATGGCGCGGGCGCGGGGATGGGGGAACGTGAGCACCGCCAGCGGAATCGCGATCAGCGCAGCAACGGCCACCGACACCGCGACCAGCGCCAGGTGCTGCCAGGTCAGCCGCGCGAGATCGGGGCCGAACAGCTTGGCCCAGAAGCCGCGCTGGGCTGCATCGGGGGCGTTGCGGTCCGCCCGCGCGCCGGCCAGGTGGTCGCGTGCGATCACGTCAAACGCCACGCCTTGGAGTTCGGCCCGCGCATTCATCGCGATCATCGCGGCCTCGTCAATGCTGCCGGCCAGCGTCTGCAGCGCGGCCCAGGCCTGCGGAAAGCGCTTGGGCACGTCGAGCCTGTAGAGCACCACCGCGTCATAGCGCGGAAAGTAGCCGCGGTCGTCCTGCAGCACACGCAGGCCCAGGTGGTCGATCTTGGCGTCGGTGGTGTAGATGTCGATCACGTCCACCTGCTTTTGCACTATGGCGTCATAGGCCAGGCCGTGGTCCAGCCCGGTGGGCGAATGCGTGAAGCCGTAGCGCTGTGCCAGCCCCTTCCAGCCATCGGCACGGCCGATGAACTCGTTCGACAGGCCCAGCTTCAGTTGCGTGTGGCGCGTGAGGTCGCTGAGTGACTTGATGCCGAGCTGGTCGGCAACGGCCGCGCGCATCGCCAAGGCATAGCCGTCGTTGAAGCCCAGCGCAATGGCCGCGCCCAGGCCCAGCGGCGCCAGCGCCTGGTTCATCGCGTCCAGCGACATCGGCCCGGGGCTCTTGAGAATCTCCAGGCTGATCGTGCCCGCGTATTCCGGGTACAGGTCGATACTGCCCGAGCGCAGCGCCTCGTAAACGATGGCCGTGTTGCCCAGCCCCTGCCGCACCTGCGGCGCGGTGGCGCTGTAGGGCGCCGCCTTCTGCGCCAGCACCTGCGCCAGGATGTAGGACTCGGTAAAGCGTTTGGAGCCGATGCGAAGGGGCTCGCCGGGAGCCTGGGCGACGGCGAGGCCGGCCGTGCAGCAGCACGCTGCGAGCAGGAGCAGCCAGCGGTGCCAGTGGCGGCGGGCGGTCAAGGCGGCTTCGATGCGCATGGGCCAAGCATCCCGCATCGAAGCATGGGGGTCAAGCGCAGGCAGTGCGGGAGGCTGGCGCGGCTTCGCGCTGCGATGACCCTGCGATTCGCGAGCAGCGCGGCCCCGGACCTCCGTCGGCAGGTCAAGCCAGCAAGGCCACGTTGCCGCCGGCCGCCGTGGTGTTGATGGTCACGGTCTGCTCGGCGCAGAAGCGCAACAGGTAATGCGGCCCGCCAGCTTTCGGGCCGGTTCCGGACAGGCCCTCGCCGCCAAACGGCTGCACGCCGACGACGGCGCCGATCATGTTGCGGTTGATGTAGACATTGCCGACATGGGCGCGCTCGGCCAGGGCCTGGGCGCGGCTGTCGATGCGGGTCTGGATGCCCAGCGTCAGGCCATAGCCCAAGGCGTTGATCTGGTCGATCACGGCCTGCGGGTCGCTCAGTGCGCCCGATCCCCAGCGCACGATGTGCAGCACCGGGCCGAAGATTTCCTGCTGCACGTCGGCGACGCTGGCCAGCTCGTAGGCCTGGGGCAATGCCAAATTCATAGCGGCTTGCGCCCGCTGCGCCTGGGCCAGCAGCGGCTTTGACTTTGCATCGAGGCGCCGCAGGTGGTTTTGGATGCCCTCGAACGCTTCGCGGTCGATCACCGGACCGACATCGGTGGCCAGCTCGGCCGGGTCGCCGGCGACCAGCTCCTGGGCCGCGCCGCGGATCATCTCGATCACGCCGTCGGCGATGCCCTCATGCACGCACAGCAGGCGCAGCGCCGAGCAGCGCTGGCCGGCCGAGCGGAAGGCGCTTTGCACGACGGCGTCGGCCACCTGCTCGGGCAGGGCCGTGGAGTCCACGACCATCGCGTTGATGCCGCCGGTCTCGGCGATCAGCGGCACGATCGGGCCGTCCTTGGCCGCGAGCGCGCGCTGGATGATCTTGGCGACCTGGGTCGAGCCGGTGAACACGACGCCGGCGATCTGCGGCTGCGCCACCAGGGCCGCGCCGACGGTCTCGCCGGGGCCGTGCAGCAGCTGCAGCGCGTTTTCGGGCACGCCGGCCGCATGCAGCAGCCTGACCGCCTCCAGCGCCACGCCGGGCGTTTGCTCGGCCGGCTTGGCCAGCACCGTGTTGCCGGTGACCAGCGCGGCCGCGACCTGGCCGGTGAAGATCGCCAGCGGGAAGTTCCAGGGGCTGATGCAGAGCCACAGGCCGCGCGCGGTCAGGCGCAGCTCGTTGCTCTCGCCGGTCGGCCCGGGCAGCGCGATCGGCGCCATGATGCGCTCGGCCTCGTTGGCGTAGTAGCGCAGGAAGTCGACCGCCTCGCGCACCTCGGCCACCGCATCGCCCCAGGTCTTGAAAGCCTCCTTGACCAGCAGGGCGCAGAAGCGGGGGAGTTCGTGCTCCAGCGCATCGGCCGCGCGGCGCAGCATCTCAGCGCGCTCGCCGACCGCCGTCTTGCTCCATTTTTGATAGCTTCTCACGCCCTTCTCGCAAGGACCGGCGGCCAGTTTGGCGTCAAATTCCGGCACCCGGGGCACTTCCACTGTCTGCCACGCGGCCAGCAAGGGCGCGCGCGACTCCGGCACCGTCAGATCGACACCGGCGCTGTTGGGCCGGCCCGGGCCGTACAGCTCCGCCGGCAGCGGCAGCGACGGGCGCGGCTCCAGCCGCAGCGGCGAGATCAGCAGCTCGTCCATGCCGATGGACTCGTCGGCGAGCTGGTGCACGAACGAGGAATTCGCGCCGTTTTCGAGCAAGCGGCGCACCAGGTAGGCCAGCAGGTCGCGGTGCTGGCCGACCGGCGCGTAGACGCGGCAGGAGATCAGCGGGTTCTTGAGCACCTCGCGGTACACGCCCTCGCCCATGCCATGCAGCCTTTGCAGCTCGAAGCCACCGCCGCTGCGGGCCGCCATCTGCAGGATGGCCGCGATCGTGCCCGCGTTGTGCGTTGCGAACTGCGGGTAGATCGCATCGGGCGCGTCCAGCAGCGCCTTGGCGCAGGCCAGGTAGCTGACATCGGTGTGGTGCTTGTGGGTGAACACCGGGTAGTGCGGCAGTCCCAGCTCCTGCGCCCGCTTGATCTCGGCGTCCCAGTAAGCGCCCTTGACCAGGCGGCACATCAGGCGCAGCCTGTATTTGCGCGCGAGCGCCGTGATATGGGCGATCAGCTCCAGCGCGCGGCTCTGGTAGGCCTGCATCGCCAGGCCGAAGCCCTGCCATTGCGGCTGCCGCTGCGCCACCTGCGCGGCCAGCGCCTCGAACACGGCCAGCGAGAGCTCCAGGCGGTCAACCTCTTCGGCGTCGATGGTTAGGTTGATGTTGGCCCGCGCCGCCAGTTCGCACAGCGTCCAGACGCGCGGCACCAGCTCGGCCAGCACGCGCTCGCGCTGCGCGTCCTCGTAGCGCGGGTGCAGCGCGCTGAGCTTGATCGAGATGCCGTCGTTTTTCTCTGTCGCCCTCGTGGACTCAGCGTTGATCGCTATTTTTTTGATAGCGTCGGTGTAGGACTCCAGGTAGCGCTGCGCATCGGCCGCGGTGCGGGCGCCCTCGCCCAGCATGTCGTAGCTGAATGTGAGCCCCCACGTTTGCCGCTGCGCGTGCTGCACTGCCCCCCCAGGGGGCTGTTCCGCCTTGGGGCGGCCCGGCAGCGGAACGCGCAAGTTGGCGGTTTTCCTGCGCGCCGAAGCGGCCTCGTCCATCGCTTCGGCAATCGTCTGGCCCAGCACGAACTGGCGGCCCAGCAGCTGCACGGCGCGCAGCGTGGCCGCCACCACGGTGCGGGCGCCGAGCTTGGCCATCAGGCCCGGCGCTTCGCCCGACTCGGGCAGGAACTTCTTGGACATCGCGATCGCGGTCGACGACAGGCGCGCCAGCGTCGAGTCCGCCGTGCCCTCGAAGTCGGCCCGGCCCAGCTGGTCGGCCGTCAGCGCGATCGCGGTCTCGGCATCAGGCACGCGCAGCAGGGCCTCGGCCAGCCGCATCAGCGCCAGGCCCTCGGCGCTGGAAATCGGGTATTCCCTGAGCAGGCTCTCCATGGCCCAGAACGGCGGCGGGTGGCGGCGCACGGCCTCGACCCAGGGCCGCGCGACTTGGGCCGCGGCGGCCCAGTCCAGCGCGCCGTCCAGCGAGGTCAGGCGGTGCGACACGATGCGCTCCTCGGGCCGGTAGGGCGAGGGCAAATGCTGATGACATGACATGGTGAACTCCGTAAGTCTGGTGAATACCGACATAGTGGGCCAAACAATCGTGAATTTCACACTAAATTTTCGCCATTCACTGGATAATTCACTAATCATGTCCGAAGCCACCATCGACCTCGACCGCCTTGACCTCAGAATTCTGAATGTCTTGCAGCAAGACGGCCGCATCTCCAACCTCAAGCTGGCCGAGGCCGTGGCGCTGTCGCCCACGGCCGTGCTGGCGCGCGTGCAGCGGCTCACGCGCGACGGCTACATCCTGGGCTACGAGGCGCGGCTGAACCCGCTCAAGCTCGGGCGCGGGATGATGGTTTTTGTGGAAGTGCTGCTGGACCGCACCACGCCCAATGTGTTCGAGGCCTTCAAGGCCGCGGTGCAGGTCCGCTCCGAAATCATGGAATGCCACATGGTGGCGGGCGGCTTCGACTACCTGCTCAAGACCCGCATGGCCGACATGCCGGCCTACCGCGAGTTCGCCGGCACCGTGCTGTGGCAGTTGCCGGGCGTGCGCGAAACAAGGACCTATGCGGTGATGGAAGAAGTCAAAAACACGACGCGGCTGTCGCTGCCCGAGGGCTGAGACGCTGTGGCGATTCGGGCACAGGGGCCGTCTGGGCTGCGAACTATTCCCGGAATCGGCCTCGTTGTGGTTGCATCGCTGGCCAAAATGAGCTTGGCCGGCCTACAGTGGGCATGTCGTCCCCGATGCACGCGCCATGACCACGCCCTACCCCGCCCTGGCCGCCATACCACTGGCGTATTTGCAGCCTGTCGGCCTGTCGCCCAAGGAAGCGGCCGCCATCATGGCGGCCGCCAATGGCCCCCACAGCACCCTGTGCTGGAGCGTGCCACCGGCCGGCCTGCAGCCCGATGTCTATGTGGCCCACCTGCGCACCGTGGATCTGGCCGAGGACGGCGATCAGCCCACCACGGCCCTGCTGCCCGACCGCTACCCGCCCAGGCTCGTGCTCGATGACCAAGGCCTGCACCAGGGCCGCCCGGTCTGCCTGGTAGGCGGCCATGAAAACACCCACCTGGCCTGGGCGCCCCACACCCCGGGCGCCCTGGCCGAGCTGCACACTGGACTGCGCGACGCCGGCGCCCAGCTGACGCGCCAGCGCATTCACTACGCCCTGGGCCGCGAGGCCTGGCTGCGCCGCCACCACTGGAGCCACCAGCGCCTGCACCTGCACAGCCACGGCCAGCTCATGGCCGTGATCGATCCGGCCGGCTGGCGCGTTGCGCTGCGCCGCGGCGCCACGGCCGTTCAAATCGAGCAGGCCACGGTGGAAATCATGGCTGCCAGCCCCGGCCTGGACTCCAGCGGCATGGAGGTGTTTGCGCTGGAGCTCACGCTGTGGGCCCTGGCGCGGCGCTGCAACGAAAGCGCCTTGTCGGATCTGCTGCCCTCGGGCTTTCTCAAGGCGCGTCTCGCCCGCTGGAACCCCCTGCCCCAGCAGCTCGACGAGCTCGACGACAGCTGCCAGGCCATCTGGAGCGCGCTGGACGCCAGCCCCATGAGCGCGGCCGAGCTGCGCCGCAGTCTCGAGCTGCCCGAGCCCGTGCTGTTGCGCGCCCTCAGCTGCATGGCCTTGAGCCGGGTCGTCCGCGCCGCCGCGCCCGACGCCCAGCCGGCCAGCCGCCGCGCCCTGTCCTGGCTGCCCAGCGCCTGGCGCCAGAGCATCTTTCGCGACTCGCGGCAGAGCTGAAGCATCCCGCCACCCAGGACCGCTGCCGGGCTCGACGGCTGCGGCCGGGCATCGCAGAATGCGGCTTTTGGGGGAACCGCCATGACTATCGAACTGCCCACCGTGGGGACCGCCGCTGCCGCAACCCTGCTGGCCCTCAGCGCCCAGGCCCAGACCCTCAAGCCCGGCCTCTGGGAAGTCAGGCAGCAGACGCAGTCCGGCTCGGGCCAGATGGAGCAGGCGATGGCACAAATGCAGCAGCAAATGGCCAGCATGTCGCCCGAGCAGCGCAAGATGATGGAGGACATGATGGCCAGGCAGGGCATGGGCATGAACGCAGGCGACACGGCCCTCAAGGTCTGCCTGACCCGGGAGATGGTCGAGCGCAACGAGATGCCGGCCCAGCAGCAGGGCGACTGCACGAGCACCCACTCTCCGCGCACCGGCAACACGATGAAGATTGCCTTCAGCTGCACCAGGCCGCCCTCGCGCGGCGAAGGCCAGATCAGCTTTTTGAGCCCCGAGGCCTACACCCTGAAGATGACGACGCACACCACGGTGCGGGGCCAGGCCGAAACCATGACCATGGACGGCTCGGGCCGCTGGCTGTCGGCCGACTGCGGCGCCATCAAACCGATCGCGATGCCCAAGAAATAAGCGCCACCTCAGGCGGGCCCGGGCCCCGCGCGTCCCAGTCAAGCGGACTTGGAGCGCGCGCCAAAAATCGCGGTCCCGACCCGCACCATGGTGCTACCCGCCTGGATCGCCGCCTCCAGGTCGGCCGTCATGCCCATGGACAGCGTGTCGAGCACGATGCCGGCTGCCACGATCTCGTCAAACAGGGCCTTGGCCCGCGCATGCAGGGCGTATTGCGCTACAAAATCAGGAGCGGGCTCGGGAATCGTCATGAGGCCGCGCAGACGCAGGCGCGGCAGCTTCGCGACCTCGCGCGCCAACGCCAGCGCCTGCTGCGGCGCCACGCCCGACTTGGTCGGACCGCCGTCGATGTTGACCTGCAGGCAGATCTGCAGCGGCGCGCGCTCGGCCGGGCGCTGCTCGCTCAGGCGTTGCGCGATCCTGAGCCGGTCCACGCTATGGGCCCAGTCGAAATGCTCGGCCACCAGCCGCGTCTTGTTGCTCTGGATCGGGCCGATCATGTGCCATTCGAGCCTGGGCGTTGAGCGTTGAGCGTCGAGCGTGAGCATCTTGTCCACGGCTTCTTGCACATAGTTCTCGCCGAAAGCGCGCTGACCAGCGTCAACTGCCTCGCGCACGGCCTCGGGGCCGAAGGTCTTGGACACCGCCAGCAGCGTGACTTCGCTCAAGTCGCGGCCCGCAGCGGCACAAGCCGCGGCCATGCGCTGGTGAACACTCTGGAGGTTGTGCCGAATCGTGGTCATAATCAAGCGCCGAGCGTATCAAACAAACACAACGAGGGATTCGTGGACATCACTCAGCTGCTGGCTTTCAGTGTCAAGAACAAAGCGTCCGACCTGCACCTGTCGGCAGGCCTGCCCCCGATGATCCGCGTGCACGGCGACGTGCGGCGCATCAATGTCGACCCGCTGGAGCACAAGCAGGTGCATGGCATGGTGTACGACATCATGAACGACACCCAGCGCAAGAACTACGAAGAGTTCCTCGAATGCGACTTCTCGTTCGAGATCGACGGCCTGGCGCGCTTTCGCGTCAATGCCTTCAACCAGAACCGCGGCGCCGGCGCCGTTTTCCGGACCATCCCAAGCAAGATCCTGACGCTCGAGCAGCTCAACGCGCCCAAGATCTTCGGCGACCTCGCGCTCAAGCCGCGCGGTCTGGTGCTGGTGACCGGGCCCACGGGCTCGGGCAAGTCGACCACGCTGGCGGCCATGGTCAACTACCTCAACGAAACCGAGTACGGCCACATCCTGACGGTCGAAGACCCGATCGAGTTCGTGCACGATTCCAAGAAATGCCTGATCAACCAGCGCGAAGTCGGCCCCCACACGCTGAGCTTCAACGCGGCGCTGAAGTCGGCCCTGCGCGAAGACCCCGATGCGATTCTGGTGGGCGAAATGCGCGACCTGGAAACCATACGCCTGGCCATGACCGCGGCTGAAACCGGCCACCTGGTGTTCGGCACCCTGCACACCTCGAGCGCGGCCAAGACGATCGACCGCATCATCGACGTGTTCCCGGCCGAGGAAAAGGACATGGTGCGCGCCATGTTGTCGGAGTCGCTGCAGGCCGTGATTTCGCAGACTCTGTGCAAGACCAAGGACGGCCAGGGCCGCGTCGCCGCGCACGAGATCATGATAGGCACCTCGGCCATCCGCAACCTGATCCGCGAGGCCAAGGTCGCCCAGATGTACTCGGCGATCCAGACCGGCAACAGCGTTGGCATGCAGACCCTGGACCAGAACCTGACCGAGCTGGTCAAGCGCAACATGATCAGCGCGGCCGAGGCCCGCTCCAAGGCCAAGATTCCCGAAAACTTCCCGGGTTGAGCCGATACCGTGTTGATAAGCGAAGTGCTTTTTTCTTCAAGCTGCGTAGCGAGCGGGGGAAGTGCGAGGCGCACCGCAGCGAACCAGACAGTACTTCAGTACGGCGACGCAGTGAGCGAGGAGCAACGACACAATTCGTCCGCGCAGTAGCAGATTGGAGAAAAAATGGAACGCGACCAGGCCAGTAAATTCATCAACGACCTGCTGCGCCTGATGATCAGCCGCAACGGCAGCGACCTGTTCATCACCGGCGATTTCCCACCCGCCATCAAGGTCGACGGCAAGATCACCAAGGTCTCGCCGCAGGCGCTCACCGGGGCCCACACGCTGGCGCTGACGCGCTCCATCATGAACGACCGCCAGGTCGCCGACTTCGAGCGCACCAAGGAGTGCAATTTCGCGATTTCGCCGGCGGGCATCGGCCGCTTTCGCGTCAACGCCTTTGTGCAGCAGGGCAAGGTCGGCATGGTGCTGCGCGTCATTCCGGCCACCCTGCCCACCATCGACGGCCTGGGCATGCCGCAGGTGCTCAAGGAGGTGGTCATGTCCAAGCGCGGCCTGTGCATTCTGGTGGGCGCCACCGGCTCGGGCAAATCGACCACGCTGGCGGCCATGGTCGACTGGCGCAACGAGAACTCCTACGGCCACATCATTACGGTCGAAGACCCGGTGGAGTTCGTCCATGCGCACAAGAATTGCGTCGTGACCCAGCGCGAGGTCGGACTCGACACCGACAGCTGGGAGGCGGCGCTGAAGAACACGCTGCGCCAGGCTCCCGACGTGATCCTGATGGGCGAGATCCGCGACCGCGAAACCATGGAACACGCCGTGGCCTTCGCCGAAACCGGCCACCTGTGTCTGGCCACGCTGCACGCCAACAGCGCCAACCAGGCGCTGGACCGCATCATCAACTTCTTCCCCGAGGAGCGCCGCGCGCAGTTGCTGATGGACCTCTCGCTCAACCTCAAGGCCCTGATCTCGCAGCGCCTGATCCCCAAGCAAGACGGCAAGGGCCGCACGGCCACGGTGGAAATCATGCTCAACACGCCGCTGATCGCCGACCTGATCTTCAAGGGCGAGGTCACCGAGATCAAGGAGATCATGAAGAAAAGCCGCAACCTCGGCATGCAGACCTTCGACCAGGCGCTGTTCGACGCCTTCGAGAACCATGCGATCAGCTACGAGGATGCGCTGCGCAACGCCGACTCGGTCAATGACCTGCGGCTGCAAATCAAGCTCAATTCGATGCGCGCCAAGACCCAGGACCTGTCGGCCGGCACCGAACACCTGACCATCGTTTGACGCCCATGTCCAACACCAACCCCAAGACCTACGCCCCCACCCCCGCGCGCAAAGTGGCCTTCCTCGGCCTCGGCGTCATGGGCTACCCGATGGCCGGCCATCTGGCCCTGGCCGGCCACGAGGTCACGGTCTACAACCGCACGACCAGCAAAGC
>JBOHHM010000232.1:0-2675 GCA_050725495.1 Burkholderiaceae bacterium
CAGGCGCGTGCGCCGGCTGCCGCTGACGGCGAGGCCCTGCTATCCTGGGCCGGGACCCGGTCCGCGGCCGAGGTTTCGCTGTGCTCACCATGACTCATTCATCGCCTGTTGTTCTGGTTCTCGCCTCGGGCCGGGGCGAGCGTTTTGCGGCCTCGGGCGGAACTGTCCACAAGCTGCAGGCGCTGCTGCGCGGCCAGCCGGTGCTGCAGCACACGCTGGAGGCCGTGCGTGCCA
Organism: Burkholderiaceae bacterium; assembly: GCA_050725495.1. GTDB lineage: Bacteria > Pseudomonadota > Gammaproteobacteria > Burkholderiales > Burkholderiaceae_C > JBOHHM01. Next base: position 235 of record JBOHHM010000232.1, read on the forward strand.
GCGGCCTGCCCTGGCATCTCGAGGATGCGGGTCACCCCGGCATGGGCGACTCGATCGCCGCGGCCGTGCGCGCCACGCGCGACGCGCCGGGCTGGCTGATCCTGCCGGGCGACCTGCCGCTGATCAGCCCCGCGACCTTGCAGGCCGTGGCCGCGGCGCTGGCGCGCGGCGAGGTCGTGCTGCCGGTCTGCCTGGGCCAGCGCGGCCATCCGGTCGCGTTTGGCGCCCCGTGCCGCGAAGAGCTGCTCAGTCTCAAGGGGGATCGCGGTGCAGCCCAGGTGGTTCGGTCGCATGTCGCTATCGAATTGATAGTGAGCGACGTCGGTTGCATCACCGACATCGACACCCTGGAAGATCTGCAGCGGGCCGAGGCCCTGCTGGCGCAGAGGCCGTGACGCTGCGGTCACGCTGTCGAGCGCTTGGCCGGCTTCAACTGGCCAGCAGCTTCAACCGGCCAACAGCAGCAGGCGGCGCAGGCTCATGTCGTGAATGCCGTGGCCGTGCAGGCTGTGCAAGGTCTGGCGCGCATAGTCCAGCGTCGTGCCATAGCGGCCGCAGGACTGCGAGAAAATTTGCCGGTAACGGTCTTCGTCGAGCTCGCCGGTGTAGCTCGGGCTGCGACGCGACAGCGTGAACGCCAGGGCGGGAATCGGCCCGTTCTGCGTGGTGCACTGAAGCCAGCGCGGGTCATAGACGCCGGTCACCATCTCACGTTGCCACAGGGTGGCCAGCGCCTGGTGTCCGTCGTGCTTGGGGACGCGGAACACCATGCCTTCGCAGCTGCCGCCGGACAGCAGTGCAAACACCAGGCCGGGGCATTCGGGCGTGCCGCGGTTGATGCGGCTCCACATCTTCAGTGCACGGTGCCAGCCATGGACCTTGGCCAGCCGGCGTTCGACAAAATGAAAGTCAGGCCGCCAGATCAGCGAGGCATAGCCAAAAATCCACAGATCCGACCGGCCGCCCCAGTCGCGCAGCACCTGCTCCAGCATCGGTGCCGGGTCGCGCAGGGGCTTGAGGGTCTCGGTCATGGGCACACTTTACAATTTTCGAGCTGGTTTTCAACCTGGACGTACGGCGTTCGATCCTGCCTTCGAACCATGTCGACAGCCCGTCAAGATCCGTGATCGAGGGCTTGTCCGAGGCCCAAGCACGCCGCGTGCCAGTGCCGCGGTGGTAAATTTTTTACGGCGTTTTGCTTCAAAGCTCGGCTTGCTGGGCGCTTGCCGCGCGCCGTTGGTAACCTGTTGGTAACCATGTGGGCGTCATTTTTTGTGGGTTCAGGAGTACGATAGAGCCTGTAATTTTGTTACGGGACCGCGATGAAACTCCATACCACGGTGGATGCCGTCACCAGCCGCATCCGCGAACGCAGCCACTCTACCCGCAGCGCCTACCTGCAGCGCCTGGACGCTGCGGCCGGGCGCAAGCGCGGCTCCGACCGCATGGGCTGCGCCAATGTGGCGCACGCCTTCGCCGGCATGCCGGCCAACGACAAGCTCAGGGTCGTGACCGAGCGCGCGCCCAACATCGGCATCGTGACCGCCTACAACGACATGCTGTCGGCCCATGCGCCGCTGCAGTATTACCCGGACCTGATCAAGGCCGAGGCGCGCAAGCTCGGTGCCACGGCCCAGGTGGCGGGCGGCGTGCCTGCCATGTGCGATGGCGTCACGCAGGGCACGCCGGGCATGGAGCTCAGCCTGTTCAGCCGCGACACGATTGCCATGGCCACCGCGGTTTCGTTGTGTCACGATGTGTTCGACGCCGCCCTGATGCTCGGGGTGTGCGACAAGATCGTTCCCGGTCTGCTGATCGGCGCGCTGCATTTCGGCCACCTGCCCACGGTGTTCGTGCCGGCCGGGCCCATGACCTCGGGCCTGTCCAACAGCGACAAGTCCAAGGTGCGCGAGCAGGCGGCGCAGGGCCTGGTCGGGCGCGAAGTCCTGCTGGAGGCCGAATCCAAGGCCTACCACGGCCAGGGCACCTGCACTTTCTACGGCACAGCCAACAGCAACCAGATGCTGCTCGAGGCCATGGGCCTGCATGTGCCGGGCACCGCCTTTGTGAACCCCGGCAACGCGCTGCGCGCAGAGCTCACGCGCGAGGCCGCGCGCACCGTGCTGGGCATCACCCGGAACACGCCCAGATTCGCGCCCATCGGCCGTGTCGTCGACGAACGCGCCATCGTCAATGCGATGGTCGCGCTGGTGGCCACGGGCGGCTCGACCAACCACCTGATCCACTGGGTCGCGATCGCGCGCTCGGCCGGCATCCTGATCGACTGGGACGACTTCGCCGCGCTGTCCGACGTCGTGCCCCTGCTGTCGCGGGTGTACCCGAACGGCACGGCCGATGTGAACCAGTTTCAGGCGGCCGGTGGCCCGGGGTTTGTGATCCGCGAACTGCTCGACGCCGGCCTCATGCACGAGGATGTGCTG
>JBOHHM010000233.1:0-5643 GCA_050725495.1 Burkholderiaceae bacterium
CCAACAAGAACCTGATCGTCGCGGCCATCACCCTGGTGCTCGGCACGGGCGACTTCACGCTGAAGTTCGGCGACTTCGCGCTCGGCGGCATTGGCACGGCCACCTTCGGCGCCATCCTGTTGCATGCACTGCTCAACGGCAAGCGCTGATTTGCTACAAAATTAATAGCACGCAGCGCCCGCGATCCGGGGACCGACGGGCGTTTTCATTGGAGGCTCAGCAGGCATCAGCCAAGGAAGCGGCCGCCTGCCCCCAGCACGCCGAGCTCGACGAACCTGGAGCCCACATAGGGCGAGCTGGGGCTGAAGTCCACGCTGAAGCCGCCCAGGTCGTGGTTGCGCACCGAAGCCAGGGCCGCTCGCAGCTTGCCACGCGTGACTTCGCGCCCCGCGCGCTCCAGCCCTTCGGCCAGCACCCGCGTATTGACATAGCTCTCGAAGCTGCCGAGCGAGAACTCCTGCTGGCCGGTCGCGCGCATCGCACTCTGGTAGTCGCGCACCACGGCGGTCTTGGGGCGGCTCGGGTCGGGAAACACCATGGTCAGGGCCAGGCCCTGGCCGGCGGCACCGAGCTGCTTGAGTTGCTGAGGACCACGCTCAGGCCCGCCATCGGCAGGTTGGGCGAGGCCTTGCGCAAGGCCGTGATCAGGCCCACCGAGGCCGCGCCCGCCGTGCCCAGCAGCACGGCCGCGGGCTTGGCGGCCATCACCTGGGACACCACGGTGTCCAGGTTCTTGCCATCGGTCGCCAGCGCGGCCTGGGCCACGGCCTTCACGCCCTGCGCTTCGAGGGCCTGGCTCGCATCGCCCAGCACTTCCTTACCGAAGCCGTTGTCGAGGTAGACGATGGCCAGGTCCTTGATGCCCATGGTCACGATTTTCTGCACCAGGCGCTGGGTTTCATCGGTGTAGCTGGCGCGCACATGGAACACATTGCGCATGCCGGGCTTGCGCAGCGACGAGGCGCCGGTCAGCGGCGCGACATAGGGCAGGTTGGCCTCCTCGATCAGCGGCAGGATGGCCGCGTTGTTGGGCGTGCCGATGCAAGACATCAACGCGAACACGCTGCCATCGGCCTGCATTTTCCTGACGTTGTCCGCCGTGCGCTGCGGCACATAGCCGTCGTCCATCATCTGGAACTGCAGCACGCGGCCGTTGACGCCGCCCTTGGCGTTGATCTGGCCCATCGCGGCCTCGACACCGAGCTTGAGGTCGGCGCCGAAACCGGCGAGCGGGCCGCTGAGCGCGCCCGAGCAGCCGATGGTCACGGCCTTGGCACTCAGGCCCTCCTGGGCATGGGCCTGGCGGATGAAGGCGGGGGCGGCGGCGAGGGCGGCCAGCGGCGGGGCGAGCGAAAGAAAGCGGCGACGAAGCATCGCGTGGTCTCCAGATGGGGAATGATTGAAAGGGGGCCCGTCGATGCAGCCGGGCGGTCTGGGGCGCTTGGTCGCCTGTGCAGCCAACGAAAACCGCCAAACCCAACATAATCTTCAGACCGCGCTTTGATATTAAAAGCGCTAGCGCCCCAGACGACAGCTCCTGTCGCTGCGGCGACATCTACCCTTCGGAGACCCAAGCCCATGTCCATCTGGAAACAACCGATCAGCGTCGAACAGCTCACCGCCATCCACACCGATACCGCCGTTCGGCATCTGGGCATCGAATTCCTCGAAGTGGGTGACGACTTCATCCGCGCCCGCGTGCCGGTCAACACGCAGACACGCCAACCCTATGGCCTGCTGCATGGCGGCGTGTCGGTGGTGCTGGCCGAGACGCTGGGCTCGTGCGGCGCGGCCTACGCCTCGCCCGAGGGCCACCGCGCTGTGGGCCTGGACATCAACGCCAACCACATCAAGGGCGCGACCAGCGGCTGGGTCACCGGCATCACGCGGCCCGTTCACATCGGCCGCAGCACCCAGGTCTGGCAGATCGACATGACGAACGACGCCGGCGAGCTGACCTGCGTGTCGCGCATCACGATGGCGGTGCTGGCGCCGAAATAAATTCGCCGGCGGCTACTGCGCCGAAGCAGGATCGGACTCAGCCCGCGCCAGCCGCTCGCTCTTCCAGTACACATCGTCGCCGCCGTTCATGCGGTTGAGCACGCGCGCGAGCACGAACAGCAGGTCGCTCAAGCGATTGAGGTACTGGCGCGGCGTGTCCTTCAGCACCTCGGCCTTGCCCAGCGCGACGACGGCGCGCTCGGCGCGGCGCGCCACGGTGCGGCCCACATGGGCCAACGCGGCCGCGCGCGTACCGGCCGGCAGGATGAACTCCTGCAGGCGCGGCAGCTGCGCGTTGTGCCGGGCCAGCGCTTGATCGAGCTGCAGCACGGCCTCGGGCTTGAGCAGCTCGAAGCCGGGAATCGAGAGCTCGCCGCCGAGGTTGAACAGCTGGTGCTGGATCTCGACCAGCAGCTCGCGGACCTCGGCCGGCAGCTCCTCGCACAAGAGCAGGCCGATTTGCGAATTGAGTTCGTCCACATCGCCCATCGCGTGCACGCGCAGGCTGTCCTTGGAGACGCGGGTGTTGTCGCCCAGGCCGGTCGTGCCATTGTCACCGGTGCGGGTCGCGATTTGCGTGAGTCTCTTGCCCATGGTTGGCCTCCTTGCAGTGTTGTGCGCATTGTGCGTTACATCATGCTCGAAAATGTGTCTGAGGCAAGCTCAATGTCAGCGCGGCAACATCGGGCAAAAGTGCTGGCCTGCGGGCCAGGACCGGGTTGCAATGAAAGCCTGTTCCACTGCTAGGAGATGCTCCATGACAGCCAAGCGACGCCTGATCCCCAACTTTGAAGGGCGCAGTGTGATGCTGCTGGCCTTCTGGGCCCTGGGTACCGCCGCGGGGGCCCAGACGCCAGACACTGCGACGTCACGGCCTATGGCCCAAATGACCGCTCCATCGGCCGCTCCGGCCGCCCCCAAGGCCGCTGCGACCTCGAGCAAGGACATGGACGCCGCCTTCGTGCGAGCCGACACCAGCAAGGACGGCAAGCTCAGCCGCGAAGAGGCCGAGCAGCTGCCGGCCGTGGCCCAGCGCTTCGAGCAGATCGATGCCGATGGGGACAAGTTCATCTCGCGCGCCGAGTTTGACAAGGCCATGAAACCCTGACGGCCGTTCAGCCCTGTCAGCCCGCTGCAGGTTCGCTTGCAGCGGGCTGACGCTTTGTGCAGCAGCAGGGCCGCGAGCCGCCGAAACACCTTAAACTGGCCCGCCGGACAGAGACAGCGGAGACAGCCCATGAACGCCCCCACCGACCTGGTTCCCGAGATCCACCCGCGCGAGGTGCCGCAGGCCCTGATCGACGCGCTCAAGGCCCGATTCGCCGAGCGCTGCTCGACGGCGCTGGCCGTGCGCGAGCAGCATGGGCGCGACGAGTCCTCGTTCCAGGCGCCGCCGCCGGCCGCCGTGGTGTTCGCCGAGAGCACGGCCGACGTCGCCGAGGCCGTGAAACTGGCCAGCCAGTACGAGGTGCCGGTGATCCCGTTTGGCGCGGGCTCCTCGCTCGAAGGCCATTTGCTGGCGGTGCAGGGCGGCATCAGCATCGATGTGAACCGCATGAACCAGGTGCTGTCGATCGACGCCGACGACCTCACGGTCACGGTGCAGCCCGGCATCACGCGCAAGCAGCTCAACGACGCGGTCAAGAGCACCGGCCTGTTCTTCCCCATAGACCCCGGCGCCGACGCCTCGATCGGCGGCATGTGCGCCACGCGCGCTTCGGGCACGAATGCCGTGCGCTACGGCACGATGCGCGAGAACGTGCTGATGCTCGAGGTGGTGACGGCCAGCGGCGAGGTGATACGCACCGGCACGCGCGCCAGGAAGTCTGCGGCCGGCTACGACCTCACGCGGCTGTTCGTCGGCAGCGAGGGCACGCTGGGCGTGATCACCGAGATCACGCTCAGGCTCTACCCGCTGCCCGAGGCCGTGTCGGCCGCGATCTGCTCGTTCCCGAGCATCGAGGCGGCCGTGCGCACGACCATCCAGACCATCCAGCTCGGCGTGCCGATTGCGCGCGTGGAGCTGATCGACCACCACACGGTGCGCATGGTCAACGCCCACAGCCACTTGAGCCTGCGCGAAGAACCGATGCTGCTGATGGAGTTCCACGGCTCGCCGACCGGTGTCAAGGAGCAGGCCGAAACCGTGCAGGAGATCGCCAGCGAATTCGGCGGCCAGGCCTTCGAATGGGCGACCACGCCCGAGGAGCGCACGCGCCTGTGGACGGCGCGGCACAACGCCTACTTCGCCGCCATCCAGAGCAAGTCCGGCTGCCGCGCGATTTCCACCGACACCTGCGTGCCGATCTCGCGCCTGGCCGACTGCCTGCTCGACTCGGTGGCCGAGGCCGACGCCAGCGGCCTGCCCTATTTCCTGGTCGGCCATGTCGGCGACGGCAACTTCCATTTCGGCTACCTGATCGACCCCGACAGCGCGCAGGAGCGCGAGACGGCCGAGCAGCTCAACCACAAGCTGGTGAGCCGCGCGCTGAGCCTGCAAGGCACCTGCACCGGCGAACATGGCGTGGGCCTGCACAAGATGGATTTCCTGCTCAGCGAGGCCGGCGCCGGCGCGGTCGAGATGATGCGCACCCTCAAGCGCGCGCTCGACCCGAAGAACATCATGAACCCGGGGAAGATCTTCGCGCTCTGAGTTGCTACAGATTCAATAGCGCCTCAGCCCCCTACCGCAAGGGCTTGGGGCCTGATTCATCTCAAAAACCCAGGGTGTAGGGCCTCAGGCGGCGCGGAGCCGGTCGATCAGGCCGTTGAGCTCCTCGAGCGAGCCGAACTGAATCGCCAGTTCGCCCAGTTCCTCGATGCGGCCATGGCGCTTGACGCGCTTTTTCACGCGCACCTCGACCTCGGCGGTCAGTAGGTCCGACAGCTCTTCTTCCACGCGCTTGAGGTCGCGCGACTTCTCCTGCTTGGGCTTGGGCGCCACCAGATTGAACTCGGCGCTGAGCTTTTTGGCCAGGTGCTCGGCCTCGCGCACCGAGAGTTTCTTCGCGGCAATCTGATTCGCGGCCGTGATCTGGGCGGCCTTTTCCAGCGGCAGCAGGGCGCGCGCATGGCCCATGTCGAGATCGCCGGCCATCAGCATGGTCTGCACCGGCTCGGCCAACTGCAGCAGGCGCAGCAGGTTGGACGCGGCGCTGCGCGAGCGGCCCACGGCCTGCGCCGCCTGCTCGTGAGTAAGCCCAAACTCCTTGACCAGTCTTTGCAGGCCATGGGCCTCTTCCAGCGGGTTCAGGTCTTCGCGCTGGATGTTCTCGATCAGCGCCATGGCGGCGGCCGACTCGTCGGGCACGTCGCGCACCAGCACCGGCACGCTGTCCAGGCCCGCGAGTTTGGCCGCGCGAACGCGCCGTTCGCCGGCAATGATTTCGTACTTGCCGGCGTTCGCGCCCGCGGCATCGCCGTTGGCCAGCTTGCGCACCAGGATAGGCTGCATGATGCCCTGGGCCTTGATGCTCTCGGCCAGTTCGTAGAGCGCGCCCTCGTCCATGCGGGTGCGCGGCTGGTAGATGCCGGGCACCATGTCGGTCAGCAGCAGCGAGGCCGGCAGGCCCGGGCTCGGCACAGCGGCCTCGGCCGCCGCAGCGTCGACCTTGGGGCCCAGCAGGGCCTCGAGTCCGCGGC
>JBOHHM010000234.1:0-8166 GCA_050725495.1 Burkholderiaceae bacterium
GGCCAGGCCTGGGTGGCTGGCACCCAGGAGTGGCAATTACAGATTGGATTCGCCTCACGCAACGGCCTGATCGCTGCCCGGCTGGCGATGGCTGGCGCCCGTGGCGCGCCCGATGCGCTGGAGGGTCGGGCGGGCTTTTACCAAGCGTTCTGTGGAGGTGCCGAGGGCGCCGACAAGGCCGGGCACGACCTGGGGCGCGTCTGGCGCTCCCTGGAGGTGACCTACAAGCCCTTCGCGGTGTGCGCGATCCTGCAGATGCCGGTGACGCAGGCCATTGCATTGGCGAATGAGCACGACCTGAAGCAAGCGGATATCCGTGCGGTGCGTCTGCGCCTGCCGCCGGTGGAAGCTGCGTACCCGGGAACGGACTCGCGCGGACCGTATGCCGGCGTTGGTGCGACGCTGATGAGCGCGCAGTTCTGCCTGGCCATGGCGCTGACGCGCCGTGGCGTGCGCGGCACGGATTTGCAGCGCTTGAACGACCCTGAGCTGCAACCGCTGATCGACCGCAGCAGCGTGATCGCCGATGCCGGACTACGCACCCGCACCTTCGTTCTGGAAATCGATTGTGCCGACGGCCGCACCTTGCGGCGCGAGGCCCAAGCCGAAGGCGAGCCTTTCAACTGGCGTGGTGAGGAAACAGCTGCCAATCTGCGTGCGATGCGCGATGAGCTGCCGCTGGATGCTCAAGGCCTGGAGAGGCTGATCAAGACAGTGCTCAGTGCGCAAGATCAGAGCGTCGCTGACATCGTCTCTGCTTGCATTGCATCGTCCTGAGCCGTTGCCGGACACAGATTGACTATTTTTCCAAAACAATCCATGAGGAGACTTTCATGACAACGATTCGACCGCCTGGCCATGCAGAGAACCTGACGCCAGCAGACGCTGCAACATCGCGAAGGGGATGGGCATGAACTGGCAATTGCTTGCTGCACAGGTGCTTGCGGGCATCGCGAACGGCGCGCTTTATTTTCTGGTCGCGTCAGGTCTGACGCTGTTGTGGGGGGCGCTGGGCGTGGTCAATCTGGCGCACGGCTCCTTTTTCATGCTGTCGGCTTTTGCTGGCGCGGTCTGCATTCAAACCTGGGGCCCCGAGGTGGGTCTGTTGGCAGCCCTGGTGTTGGTGCCGCTGGCTGCGGCGGCCTTCGGGGCCGCACTGGAGATGACCTTGTTCCGCCGTGTTTACGCGTCTGGCATGTGGGGCCAACTGCTGGTGTCTTTCGGATTGGTGCTGCTGCTCAACAACGCTGCGCGCCTAATTTTTGGCACGGACGCCCGATCGATGCCACCGCCGAAGTTGCTGTCTGGTTTTGTGGAGCTGGGTAGCCTCCGACTCGCGTCCTACCAGTTGGCGGTGCTGGCGGTGACAGCGTTGGTGGCTGTCTATCTATGGTATTTGCTGACACGCAGCCGTACCGGGCGGCTGATCCGCGCAGCGGTGGACGATCCGCAGATGCTGGGCGCCGTTGGCGTGGACGTGCGGCGTTTGCGCACCATGGTGATGGGCATTGCCGCGTTGCTGGCCGGGATTGCGGGTGTTATCGCGGTGCCGCGAGGAGCGATCAATCTGGGGCTGGATGTGCAGATCGTGGTCATTGCCTTTGCCGTCATCGTCATCGGCGGTCTGGGCGCCGTGTGGGGCAGCCTGGCCGCTGCCATGATCATCGGCATCGCGGAGGCGGTGTCGACCATGTTCCTGAATCAGGGCAGCGAAGTGGTGATCTTCGCCGTGATGGTATTGGTGCTGCTATTTCGCCCGACGGGCCTGCGCACCATTGTTGGCAGGGAGTAGGCATCATGGAACGTTTTTCTGCACGCCGTCTGGCGACGCTCCTCGCAGTGGGACTGGTGCTTTGCCTGCTGCCGCTGGTCATTTCCGCCACTGCGCTGCCCGAGATCACGCGCATCGTGGTGCTGGCGGGGGTGGCCATGTGCCTGAACCTGCTGGTGGGCACATCGGGCCTGATCTCGATGGGGCAAGGGCTTTTTCTGGGCTTTGGCGCCTATGCGGTGGCGCTGGCGACCCTGCGCTACGGCCGCAGCTATGGCGAGGCTGCGGCTATCGCGATCGTCATTTCGCTGCCGCTGTCGCTGGTTGTGGCGTTGATTTCGCTGCGGGCACGGCATCTCTTTTTTGGCCTGCTGACCATGGCTATTGGCCAGGTTGCCTTCGTGCTGGTGTCGCGCAACTACGAATTGACCGGTGGCGACGATGGCCTCGTCGGTATCGAGCCGCCTTCGTGGCTGCAAAGCGATTTGGCGCACCACTATTTCGCGGTGGCCGTGTTCGTCATCGTTTGCATTATCTTGCTGCGGTTGCTGGCCTCTCCTTTTGGAGCCACGCTGGGCGCGATCCGCGACAATCCGGATCGGGTGGCTTCGCTGGGCGGCAATCCCAAGCTCTATGAGGTGATGGTGATGGTCATCGGCGGAATGCTGACCACAGTGTTTGGCGTGGTGTGGGCCTGCACGGAAGGTGGCGTGGAGCCGAGCCTGTTTTCCTGGGTCACGAGCGCGCTGCTGCTGATGATGGTGGCGCTGGGCGGCCGCTCCATCTTCCTCGGGCCGCTGATCGGCGTGCTGGTTCTGGAAGTTTCCCGGGTCTATCTGCACAAGTATTCGACCAATTCCGACCTGATCGTCGGTGGCCTGGTCATCGTATGTGCGGTGTTCTTCCCCGAAGGGGTGGGCCCCGCCATCCAAGGCTTTGCGCGCCGCTTCAACGTGGACAATAGTGCGGGCAAGGCCGCGAAGGAGGTGCTGTGATGGGTGTTCAACCGACTTCACCCGGCCTCGTGCTGAAGACCTCTGGACTGAAGAAATCCTTTGGCGGCTTCACGGCGGTCAATGGTGTTTCCTTTGAGGTGCGTGAGGGCGAAGCCCTGGCCATCATCGGCCCCAACGGTGCTGGCAAAAGCACGCTGTTCGATCTGTTGACAGGGCGCAAGACGCCGGATAGCGGTACGGTCGAATTGTTTGGCGAACCCGTCACGCACATGCCGCCGTGGCAGCGTGTCAAACGGGGCATTGGCCGGTCATTCCAGGTCAGCAGCGTGTTCAAGTCCTATACCGCGCTGGAGAACGTGCAAATGGGCCTGATGGTTTCATCCGGCCAGTCCTGGAGCCCGCTGGGCAGGGCTGCGGACACCCGCAAGAATGAGGCGCTGGCGCTGCTGGACAAGGTAGGCCTGTCGCGCAAGCGCGACGTGCCGGCGGGCGACCTGTCTTACGGCGACCAGCGCACGCTGGAGCTGGCTGTCGCCTTGTCCACGCGTCCCAAGCTGTTGTTGCTGGACGAGCCCACCGCCGGCATGGGACGCGAGGAGTCGCGCGAATGCCTGGGCCTGATCCGCGACATTGCCGCAAGCGAGCGCCTGCCCATCGTGTTCGTCGAGCACGACATGGACATCGTGTTTTCATTTGCCAGCCGGGTCATCGTGCTGGTGGCGGGACAACTGCTGATCGACGAAAGGCCGGAAGTCGTGCGGATTGACGAGCGTGTGAAGGAGGCCTATTTTGGCGAAGACATCTGAAGAGATCCTGCGGGTTACGAACATGGACGCAGGCTATGGGCATGTCAAGGTCATCCGTGACGCGAATCTATCGGTCGCGGCGGGCGAGGTCGTGGGCTTGGTGGGGCGCAACGGTGCAGGGAAGACCACCTTCCTGTCCACGTTGATTGGCATGCTGCCCAGCACCCAGGGCAGTATCAGTCTGTGCGGCCGGGAGCTGGCGGGCCTGCCTTCGCACGAGCGCGTTCGCCAGGGCTTGGTGATCTCGCCGTCCGGCGGACGTCTGTTCAAGTCGCTGACGGTGGAGGAAAACCTGTTGATCGGCTTGAACCCGGCCACCGCAGCGGATCTGGAGCCGGTAATTACGCTGTTCCCGGAACTGCAGAAGCTGCGCGCGCGCTATGCCGGCAAGCTGTCGGGCGGCGAGCGCCAGATGGTGGCCATAGGCCGCGCGCTGATGCTCAAGCCACGGCTGCTGCTGCTCGACGAGCCCAGCGAGGGGTTGGCGCCCATCGTTGTGCTGCGGGTGGCTGAAGCCATCAAGACCTTGCGCCAGACCGGCATCGCAATGCTGGTCGCCGAGCAGAACGTCAAGTTCACGGATGTGATCTGCGAACGCTGGTTCCAGATCGACAAAGGCGTGATCTCATCGGTGGCGGGCCATGCGTGATGCGACGCTGGCGGAGTAAGTGGTCAATCAAGCCCAATTAACTGCCAGCGCTTACGTATAAAGCGCTGGCAGCTATATTTTTTAAGAAAACGAAGTAGAGAGGATCAAATACTGGAAAAACCAGGGAACATTGGAGCCCTACCCTCTTTTACTTCTTACAACCACTCCAGCAACTGCCGCCGCATGAGCTTGCCATTGGCGCTTATGGGCAGTTCATAGATGGCGATGATGCGCGCGGGCCGCTTGTAGGGGGCCAGGTGCTCGCGCAGGTGCTTTTGCAACGCGGCCTCGTCGGGCGGATTCGCACGGTCCTGCACCACGAAAGCAATCACAGCCTCGTTGCCGTCCACCTCCTTCTGGCCGACGACGGCCGATCCCAGGATGCCGGGAAAGCGGTTGAGCGCCTGCTCCACCTCGCCCGGGTAGACGTTGAAGCCCGAGCGGATGATCATCTCCTTGAGCCGGCCCACCACGAACAGCGCACCATCGGCGTGCAGCTCGCCCAGGTCGCCCGAGGCGTACCAGCCGCCGCCCCGCATCACCTCGGCCGTGGCCTGCAGGTCGCGGAAGTAGCCGGGCATCAGGCCCACGCCGCGCAGTCAGATCTCGCCGCACTCGCCCGCGGGCAGCGGGCGGCCCATCGCGGGATCGACGATGCGCAGCTCCGCGCCCGGAAAGGCGTAGCCGGAGCTGGTATCTCCGCGCGCCTCGCCCAGGCGGGTGGCGTGCAGCGAGCCCGCGTATTCCGACAGGCCGTAGCCGTGGTGCAGCGTCTGGCAGAAGGCCGCCTCGATCCGCGCCTTGAGCGCCATGTCCAGCGGGCCTGCGCCCGCGTACAGGTAACGCAGGCGCGGCGCCACGGGGTGGGCAATGCCCTTGCGCGCGCAATGCTGCAGCAGCCGCGCGAACAGGGCGGGCGGCCCCTGCACCTGGGTCACGCCGCGGTGCGCCAGCGCGTCCAGTAGTTCGTCGGGATCGAACTGCGGCCGCATTTCCAGCGCTGAGCCTGCATGCAGCGAGGCCAGCAGCACCGTGCCCAGACCGAAGATGTGCGTCATCGGCGCATAGGCGTAGACCCTGTCATCCGGCCCCAGCCGCCGCGATTCGGCCGAGACGCGCGCGAAGTGCAACACGCTGCGGTGCGTCATCATCACGCCCTTGGGCGCGCCGGTGGTGCCCGAGGTGAAGATGATGGCGGCCACCTCGCTGACCAGCGGTTCGGGCTCGGCCAGCGCTTCGGCCCGTGAGGTGCCGCGCAACAGGCCATCGACGCACGAAGGCCGCGTGCCATGCCGCGCGGCGTGCGCGGCGGCGGCCGAAGACGCACCGCCGGTGAAGTACAACACGCGCGCATCCGCCTTGGCGGCGAAGGCATCGACCTCGCCCGGCGCCATGCGGGCGTTGACGCCGCACGACCAGGCACCGACGCGGCTGCAGGCAATCAGCAGCGCGGCGTGCTCGGGGCAGTTCTCCGCCACCACCAGCACGCGGTCGCCGGGGCGCACGCCATCGGCGCGCAGCTCGCGCTCCAGCACATCGGCCAGCGCGCCCAGGCCGGCGTAGCTCAGGGTGCGGTCCGGCAGGTGGATGAAAGGCCGGTCGGGCGCCTCGGCAAGCCAGCGGTCCAGCAGTTCATGGATGCGGTGCGCCATCATTCAATCCACCTGGATGCCCTGGGTGACGGTCGCCCAGGTGGCGCGTTCCCTGGCGGCGCGCTCGGCCAGCACGGCAGGCGCCCCGCCCCACGGCTCGTAGCCCAGTTCCTTGAGGCGGGCCTGCACCTCGGGCTGCGCCAGCACGGCGCCGAAGGCCTTGTTCAGCCGCGCCACCTGCGCGCCCGGCAAGCCCTTGGGGGCATACACGCCGTACCAGCCGCCGACGTCCAGCCCATTCAAACCGGACTCCGCGAAAGTGGGCACCTCGGGCAGTGAGGGGTTGCGCTGCGGCGCCATGACGGCAATGGCGCGCACCTTGCCCGACTGGATGTGGGGCGCGGCGGTGCTGACGATGTCCATCATTATGCTGATCTGGCCCCCCAGCAGGTCCGCGACGGCGGGCGCGTTGCCCTTGTAGGGGATGTGGTTGAGTTCGATGCCGGTGCGGTGGGCGAACAGCAGCACCCCCAGGTGGTTGGACGAGCCCACGCCCGACGAGCCATAGCTGAGGCTGCCCGGATGCGCGCGGGCGTGGGCCACCAGTTCCTTCACGGTCTTGTAAGGCTGACCCGGATGAGCCACCAGCACGTTGTAGTAGCTCAGGATGGGCGCGACTGGCGTCAGTTCCCTGGCTGGATCGAAACTCATCTTGCGCATCACGTTCGGGCTGATGGTGATGGTGGGGCTGGCCGCCAGCCACAGCGTGGCGCCGTCAGGCTTGGCGCGCGCCACTTCACCGCCGGCCAGCGTACCGCCGGCGCCGCCCTTGTTATCCACCACCACCGGGGTACCCAGTTTCTTGGCCAGCAGCGGGGCCAAGAGGCGTGCCGTCTGGTCCACCGGGCCGCCGGCCGCGTAGCCGACGACCAGCCGTATGGGCGTGGATTCACCCCGCGCATGGACGCCGGGGCTGGCACCCAGGGCGATGGCGGCAGCGGCGGCCAACAGATGGCGACGGGTAGTGAAGGACATGGTGCTCTCCTAAGGATTGGATCAAAAAATGCCTCTAGCGCTTATGCAGAAAGCGCCATCAGCTATCGTTTTTGAATATTCATCGGGCGCGTATCAGGCATGGGCAAAGGCCGCTCCGCAGCGGCGCAGCGCATCGTGGGCCTGGCGCTCCAGATCCGCGCGGTGCTCGGGGGCGGCAATGTCCAGCATGCGCTGCACGCGGCGCGACAGCGGCTGGCCGCGCAGGTCGGCCACGCCGTGTTCGGTGACGATCAGGCCGGCATCGCAGCGCGGCGTGCTCACGGGGCCACTGAGCTGCGCGACGATGCGCGTGGCGCCCTTGGCCGTGGCCGGCAGCGCGACGATGGGCAGGCCGCCCCGGCTGCGCGCGGCGCCGCGCAGAAAGTCCACCGCGCCGCCCATGGCGCCCACATAGACGCCGCCCGCGACCTCGGCGTTGATCTGCCCGGTCAAATCCACTTCCACGGCGGAGTTGATCGCCACCAGTTGGTTCAGGCTGGCGAGCACATCGGGGTTGTGCGTGTAGTCGGTGCCGCGCAGCGCGAGCCGCGGATTGCGGTGCGCCCAGCGGCGCAGGCGCTCGCCGCCCATCAGGATGCCCGCGATGCCCACGCCCACGTCGATGCTCTTGCGCGCGTTGGTCAGCACGCCCGCCTCGGCCAGTTGCGCGATGCCGTCGCCGATGGCGCCGCTGTGCAGGCCCAAGTCACGCCGGCCGTGCAGCGCCGACAGCACCGCCTCGGGAATCTTGCCGATACCCACCTGCAGCGTGGCGCCGTCCTGTACGTGGGCGGCGATGTGGCGCGCGATGGCTTGTTCCAGGGCGCCGGGGGTGGCGCGCTCGGCCTCCAGCGGCGCGTGTTCAGACTCGACCAGCAACGCGAAATCAGCAGCCTTCAGGTGCACGCTGCCGTGCGTCCAGGGGATGGCCGGATTCACCTCGCCGATCACCACGCGCGCCTTCTCCAGCGCGGCCGTGAGGTACTCGTGCACCAGACCCAGGCTGTAACGGCCCTGCTCGTCAGGCGGCGAGACCTGGAGCAGCACCACGTCCGCCGGCAGCAGCCCTTGGCGGATCAGGTCGGGCAGGTGCGAGTAGTGGCTGGGCACAATGTCCAGCACGCCGGCCTGGGCCAGCGCCTTGTGCGGGCCGCTGGCGGCATAGCCGACGAAATCGATCACGTCGGCCTGCTCGGGCCGCAGCGTGTCCGAGCCGCCGATGCCCACGAACACCCGCAGGCGCCCGCCCTGCGCCAGCGCGTGGCGGTGCGCCACCAGCGCGCGCGTCAGCGTGAGCGGCTCGGCCGTGGCCTGGCCCCACCACAGGGTATCGCCCGCGCGCAGCAGGGCTTGCAGG
>JBOHHM010000235.1:0-17065 GCA_050725495.1 Burkholderiaceae bacterium
GAGGCCGAAGAACAGGCCAATGTTGACCGCCGCCGTGTGCGGCATCATCTGGATGTAGCTGGTCGAGGTCACGCCCTGCATGGAGCCGGTCTCGAGCATGTGGCCGAACACGCGCACCGGCTCGACGCTGCCCGAGGACGAGCCGTAGGCAATGCCCATGCGTCCGTCGCGGATGGCTGCATTGTCCAGCAGCCCCGCATCGGCCAGCGCCAGTTCGCTGGCACGCACGGCCAGCAGCGAGACGCGGCCCATCGAGCGGATCATCTTGCGCGGATAGTGGGCCGGTGTCTGAAAGTCGTCTACGGGGGCGCCGAGTCGGGTGTTGAGCGTCCTGAAGTAGTCCCATTCGGGCATGCGGCGAACCGCGTTGCGGCGCGCGCGCAGGCCGCCCTCGATCCTGTCCCAGCGCTCGCCCAGCGCCGTGATGCCGGCCATGCCGGTGACGACAACGCGCTTCATCAAATGATGCCGCCGTTGACGCCCAGCACCTGGCGCGTGATGTAGGAGGCCTCGTCCGACATCAAAAAAGCCACGGCCGCGGCCACTTCGGCGGGCTGGCCGACACGGTTCATGGGCACGACCTTGAGCGCCTCGTCGAGCGGCAGGTCGCTCGTCATGTCGGTGTCGATCAAGCCGGGCGCGACACAATTGACGGTGATGCGCCGGCTCGCCAGTTCGACCGCCAGGGCCTTGGTCGCGCCGATCAGGCCGGCCTTGGCCGCGCTGTAGTTGACCTGACCGCGGTTGCCCATGACGCCCGATACCGAAGCCAGGGTGACGATGCGGCCGCCTTGCTTCAGGCGCACCATGGGCATGGTCAGCGGGTGCACGACGTTGAAGAAGCCGTCGAGGCTGGTGTCGAGCACGGCGTCCCAGTCGGCTTCCGAGAGAGCAGGAAAGGCGTTGTCGCGCGAAATGCCGGCGTTGCAGACGATGCCATAGTAGGCGCCATGCTCGGCGATGTCGGCTTCGAGTGCTGCGCGGCTGGCTGCGCGGTCGCAAACGTCAAACTGCAGCACGCGCGCGGTGCCGCCGGCTGCCACGATCTCGGCGCTGACGGCCTCGGCTTCGGCGTGGCCCGCACGGCAATGGACGGTCACGGCAAACGGGCTGCGGGCCAGCCGCAGTGCGATTTCACGGCCGATGCCGCGGCTCGATCCGGTGATCAGAACGCGTCGGGCGCTCATGAAAAACTCCCCTGCAAGAATGTTTCGAAGTCGTCGGGCTCGAAGACCTTGAGTGTGGCCGTTGCCAGCGGCTCGTCACCCCGTCCAATGCTGCAGTCGTAGGCGCCCAGGCCGCTGGCATCACTGAAGATCATGGTGACGTGAATGCGCAGCGGCTGGTCTGCTGCAAAACTGGGGATGGTGGAGCGATAGCTGCGCGTGCCGAGCAACACCCCTTGCTTGGGGGCCGCGCCTTGCTGCCGCTTGACCAGACCCACATGGGCGGCGACCGTCTGCGCCATCAGCTCGATGCCAATCCAGGCCGGCATATGGCCCTGGGCGTCGGCGTACCAAGCCGCAGCGCGGGGCGTGTATTGGGCTGTCGTCGACTCGCCGCCAAAGTCCGTCACGCAGTCGAGCAGCAGCATGCTGTCGCGGTGCGGGAGCAAGTCTTCAACAGGCGGGAGAGAGGGCGGCGCACTCATGCGCCGATTATCTTTGATCGCCGATCAGCAAACTGGCGTTGCTGCCGCCAAAGGCAAAGGAGTTGCTCATGCAGACGCGCCCCGCACGCCGGCTGAAGCGGCGCCCTGTCGCGACGAGGTCCAGGCGCGGCAGTTCGGGGTCGGCCTGCCCGTCCCATACATGCGGCGGCAGACGGCCGTCCTGCAGCGCGAGCCAGCAAAACGCCAGCTCGGTGGCGCCTGCCGTACCCAGGGTGTGGCCCGTGAGGGGCTTGGTGCCGCTCGCAGCGACTGCGTCGGGGAAGACACGCGCGACGGCGCGGCTTTCCATTTCGTCGTTCTTCGGCGTGGCGGTGGCGTGCAGGTTCAGGTAGTCGATGGCGCTGGCGGCCAGGGCGGCATCGGCCAGGGCGGCCCGCATGGCTGCCTCGGCGCCCAGTCCTTCGGGTTGCGGGGCAGAAATGTGGTGGGCGTCGCTGGTTTCGCCGATGCCCAGCAGTTCAATGGCGGCTTCCTCGCGGCTCAGCAGGAACAGCGCTGCACCTTCGCCAATGTTGATGCCGCAGCGGTTGCGGCTCATGGGGTTCGTGAGTTCCACCGCGGTCGACTCCAGCGCGGCGAAGCCGCTGAGGGTCAGGCGACTCAGCGAATCGACGCCGCCGACCAGCACCGCATCGCAAAAGCCGTGGCGGATGAGGTTGCGCGCCGAAGCAAATGCCTTGGCGCTGGAGGTGCACGCGGTGGAAACTGTGTAGGCCGGCCCGCCCAGGCCGAGATGGTGGGCCAGAAAGGGCGCAGCTATGCCGATCTCCTGCTGTGTGTAGCGGTAGCCGGGCGGCATCGCGCCATGGCTGTGATGGGCGGCGATGGCCGCTTCGCCCTCGGCAATGCCGGAGGTACTGGTGCCCAGCACCACGCCGATGCGGCCGCGGCCGTGGCGCGTCAGCGCAGCCTCGACCGCGCCCTCAATCTGGCCCAGCGCGGCCAGCAGCAGGCGGTTGTTGCGGCAGGCGTAGTCGGCCAGGTGCGCGGGAACCTCGGGCAGCGCGCCGCGCGCCCGGCCCACCCGGGCGGGCCCTGCAGGCAACC
Organism: Burkholderiaceae bacterium; assembly: GCA_050725495.1. GTDB lineage: Bacteria > Pseudomonadota > Gammaproteobacteria > Burkholderiales > Burkholderiaceae_C > JBOHHM01. The sequence goes on from JBOHHM010000235.1 coordinate 2,720, forward strand.
AGCCTGCTTCGAGCACCATGCCGCTGCTGTCGCCTGCGAACAGATGCTGCGCAACCTGGTCTGCCCCGCAGCCCAGGGCGTTGATGATGCCCAGCGCCGGCAGATAGCAGCGTGTATTCATGGTTCGGGCTCCACTTCAGATGGGAGCGCCAGACTCTGCACGTCCAGATCCAGGCTGGCGGGCGGAAGGGCAATGCGCATCTGTTGATACGGCGGCTGCGCGCCCGTGTAGCTGACGCTCATGAGGGCCTGGTCGCCGGACAGAATGCGCCGCAGGCCCGGGCGTTCCTCCAGCGTCAAAGGCGGGGTGAGCCCCGCGCGCACGGCATCGGCCGGCCACAGCGTGAGCTGCAGCAAGGCCAGCAGCAGCGCGGGGTCCAGGCGCTGGTCCGCCAGCGTGATCGCGCTTGCCGCCTGGTTGTTGTAGACCACGTGGACCAGCTTGTGGCCAAAGGGCGTGAGGCCAACGAAGCTCAGACGCTGGGCGTCGGCTTCGATGCTGGCAATCAGGGTTTCGCGGCGGCCGCTGAATGTCGCTTCGACTTTCTGCTCCACCTCGAACGCGGCCACGGCTGCCGTGGGCTGCAGGCAGTAGCGGCCGCCGCCGGGCAGGGCGGCGCAACGCGAATCGTGGCCGGCGCAGGCGGCCACGGTGAGCAGCAAGGCCGGCGCCAGGGCGCGGGCGAGCACAGAGTTCATGCCGCGGCCCTCCCATCAAAACTCAGCACCATCGGTGCCAGCAGCACGGACATGCCTATGCCCGTGAGCAGCGTCAGGCCGAAACTGGAAAGCGCGGGCATGGAGCTGAAAGCCAACAGGCCGAAGGACAGCAGCGTGGTGCCGGCCGACAGCAGCACGCCGGCCAGGGTGGCCGCGGCGCGCACCCCACCTTCGCGCAGGAAAATGGCGTAGTTCACGCCGACACCGAGCACCAGCATCAAGGCCATCAGGTTGAACAGCGTCAGCGGCGTGCCAAGATAGCCGAACAGGCCCAGCGCCAGCGCCATGGCCAGCAGGGTGGGGGTCAGCATGACGGCCGCTTGGCACCAGCGGTAGCGCAAGCACAGCACGCCATAGACGAGGCACAGCGCACCGATCAGCCACAGCGCGCCCCATCGCCGGTAATCGCGAAACAGCCGGGTGACGCCGCCGGCCTTGTCGACCAGGCTCACGCCCGGCAGGCCGGCTGCCGCCTCGGCCAGTCGGGCCACCTCGCTTGTGCCTTGCGGCACGACGACGGACGCGTAGCCCTGCTCCGTCCGGCCCAGCCAGAGATGGCGAAACGGAGCCGAGAGCGGAGCCTTGAGCCAGTCCTCGAGCTTCAGTGACCGCTCGGCAGAGGCCTTGAATGCGGCGATCTGCCGCGTCGCGATCTCATCGCGCAGCTCGCTGCGCGCGAGCAAGGCCTTCAGTGCCGCCTCATCGCCGAACACCCTTGCCTGCCACAGGGCGCGGCTGTGTGCCTGCTCGTCGGCCGGTGGAACAAAGGACGAGAGGCTTTGGTAGCCAGTGAGTTGATGCTGCGCGACCAGCGCGGCCAGCCGTGCGCTCAGCTGCTTTTCATGGCGCAGCACGGCGTCGGGTGTGGAACCCTCGACCAGGAAAAACTGGCTGCCGTTGCCCAGGCCCGTCAGTTCGCGGATCTGTTCCTCCTGGGCCACCAGGGCGGGCGGCCTCGAGATGAGCAGGCGCACGTCGTCGTCGCCCCGCAGATGCAGCCAGCCGGGCGCGGCCGCTGCCAGCAGCAGAGCTGCCAGAACGATGCAGGCACGGCGGTTCATGCGTGTTTGCCACCAGTCGAGCAGGCGCTGTGCTGACCTGACGGCGGCTTCGGGATCCCGCTCGCTGGGACGTGCGAGCAGCGCCGGTAGCAGCAGAAAGACAGACAGCCAGGCGCCGCTGAGGCCCACCAGGGCGAACAGCGCGATCTGCGAGAGCGCTGGGAAGGGGGCCTGCATCAACGCGCCGTAGCCGAGCAGACTGGTCGCCAGGGCCACCGTCAGCCCGGGGGCAATGCGACGCAGCCCCGCCATCGGGTCCCATGAGGCGCCTGCGCCCAGATGGGCGGCGAAATACTGGATCGCGTAGTCGATGGCCTCGCCGATCAGGCTCGCGCCGAACACCAGCGTGATCAGGTGCATTTCACCGTGGGCCCAGACCGTGGCGGCGACGGCGGCGCCGATGCCAAAACCGACGGAGAGCAGGCCGAGCGCCAGCGGACGCAGCGAACGGAAAACGAGGTAGAGCAGCAGCAGCAGTCCGACCAGCGAGCCGGCGCCAATCAGGTCGAACTCGCGCTCGGCACTCGCGCGCGCGGCGCCGGCGTAGAAGACGGTGCCGGTGCGCAGCAGCTGGGCTTCGGGGTGTGCTCGGCGCAGGGTCGCCTCGGCGCTGGCAACAGCGTCGGTGACACGCTGTTGCGTGTCACTGTCGTAGGCCGAGCCGGCGAGCTCGGCCGACACGAAGACCCAGGTCTTGCCTGCACCACGGGTCACGAGCAGTCCGTTTTCTGCCTCGAGCGTGAGGCTTTTCAAGGGCAGACTGGCGAGCCAGGCGTCGGTGAAGCCGAAGGGGTCGTCGGCGGGCGACAGCGTCAGGCCGAACCGCATGGGCGCGTAGAGCTTGCGTTGCAGGCGGCCTTCGAGATCGCCCTGGCCGCTGGCCAGGGCGGCGCTGTCGGTCTGCGTGAGCAGGCTGTAGCGGTGCTGCAGGTAGAGCGCGGTGAGCTGCTGCAGGTCCAGCGGCGGCAGGTCGGCCAGCACCCGGCGGAAGGGGTTGCTCTCCTGTGATGCGCGCAGCTGCGCGGCATAGGCGCGGGCGGCCGCGGCCGCCGCCTCGGGGGACTCGTGCCCGACCAGGAAGACAGCGCGGTTACCGGCCGCGTCGGCCAGCTGACTAACGGCCTTTTCGGCCACCGGGCTGCGCTCGGTCGGCGGCAGCAGGGCCAGCAGATTGGTTTGCAGCGGCGGCCGGCCCGCCCATTGCAGGGCGCAGGCGACGGCGACGCCGAAAGCCAGCAGCAGCCAGAGAAAAGCGCGCAGCCGCATGGCCCTCATGGCTTGCTGGTGCCGCGGGACTCGCCGCCAAAGAGCTTGAGCTCGGCATCGCTGGGGGTGGCGACGCTCTGCGTATGGCGCAAGCGTATGTGGGTCGTGTCGCCGCCGCTCTCTTTGATGCGGATGGTCTCGACAAAGCGGCTGCCCGACAGCTGCAGGCCGGTGAGCGCCTGGGCCAGCTGCGGCTGGCGCGGCTTGAGCTCCAGGCTCCACATGCTGGTGTCACCCTGCAGTGCAACGTCGAAATACTCGCGCAGGGCCGCCGTGTTGGCACCGAGCATGGCGCCCAACACACGAGCGACCTGGGCCAGGCCCGGCACTTCGCGCACGCCGCGCTCCTTGCGAACGCCATCGGCACCGATTTCGACGATTTTCTCCTCGCCGAGCACATAGGTCATGCGGTAGGGCTGCTCGATCTCCCACAGCACGCCGTGCTTGCGCGAGTAGACGAGGCGCCCGGTCGTGACCAGCGCTCGCTTGAGCGCGGCCATCTGCCTGGTTTGCGTGAACTCGGCGCGCACGGCCGGAGATTTTTCGACCTGGGCACCGATGCGGTCCAAAGCGTCGAGCTCCGTCGCGTACAGGGGGGTGACGCAGCCCAGTGCGCCCATCAGCACGAGGCAGGGGAGGACAGTTAGCGACCGCATGCGCGCTCCAGATTGGCAAAAACGATGGGGGGAGACATGTATTGCAGCTCACGGCTGGCGGCGTCGACCGCCACCTGCACCGTGTGGCCCTTGGTCAGTCGCTGGCCGCTGGCGGCGTCGCGGATTTCATAGCCTATCTTGATGCGGTTTTCATATTCGAGCAGTCTTGCCTCGACGCGCAGCTGCTGGCCGTAAAGCGCTGACTGCACGTACTTGAGTTGGCACTCGACGATGGGCCACAGGTAGCCGGAGGCCTGCATTTGCGGATAGTCGTAGTCGAACCGGCGCAACAGCGCGCAGCGCGCCAGTTCGAAATACTTGAGGTAGTGGCCGTGCCAGGCGACGTTCATGGCATCGACATCGTGGAAAGGCACTTCGACAACAATGCTGGCGGCGAGCTTAAACATCGGGGTAGAGCTCCCAGCGGCCCGCGCGGATCAGCCCGGTCATGGCGCGCAGTTCGGCTTCGAGCGGGCGGTCTTCGTCAAGGAAGGGCGAATGCTCGCCGACGCGCTGCATGAAGTCCGCAACCGCAGGCGTTAGCGCGGCCGGTGCTCCATCGGCGAGTTTCTGACGCAGCGTGACGCCCTGCACGGTGGCCAGCGTGAGCGCCGCCGCCACCTGCTCGGTCAGTTCGAGCACGCGCAGGCAGTCGCGCGCGGCAATGGTGCCCATGCTCACCTTGTCCTGGTTGTGGCATTCGGTCGAGCGCGAGAACACACTGGCCGGCATGGTCAGCTTGAGCGCTTCGGCGGTCCACGCCGAAGCGCCGATCTGCACCGCCTTGAAGCCGTGGTTGATAGGCGCGCGCTCGCCACCGCTGCCCGAGAGGTTTTGCGGCAGGCCGTGGTTGTATTTGCTGTCGACCAGCAGGGCGAGCTGGCGGTCCATCAGGTCGGCGAGGTTGGCCACGGCGGTTTTCAGCGCGTCCATGGCGAAGGCGATGTGGCCGCCGTAGAAGTGCCCGCCGTGCAGCACGAGTTCGGCGTCGCCGTCGATCAGCGGATTGTCGTTGGCGCTGTTGAGCTCGTTCTCGATATCGCGCCGCATCCAGCTTAAAGCGTCGCGCGTGACGCCGATCACGTGCGGCGCGCAGCGGATCGAGTAGCGGTCTTGCAGGCGGATGACTTCCGCGTCGTTGGCGCAGAGGTCGCCGTGAATCCACGCGGCGGCCTCGTTCTGCCCGGCGTGCGGCTTGGCGGCGAACAGGCGCGGGTCGAAATGGCCGCGATTGCCGCGCAGCGCCACCGAGGCCAGCGCGGTCAGGCGGCAGCACAGGCGCGTCAGGTAGTCGGCGCGCTGCCAGGCCAGACAGGCCAGCCCCGTCATGACTGCCGTGCCGTTCATGATCGCCAGCCCTTCCTTGGGCGCCAGGGTCAGCGGCGAGCGGCCGAGCAGGGTCAGCGCCTGCGCCGCCGGTTGCCGGATACCGGCATGGCGCACCTCGCGCTCCCCGATCAGCGCGGCCGCGACGTAGGACAGCGGCGTCAGATCGCCGCTGGCGCCCACCGATCCCTCTTGCGGGATGTAGGGCAGGACGCGGTGCTCGATCAGTGCGGCGAGTTGCTCGAGCAGTTCCCAGCGCACGCCGGAGCAACCCTGAGCCAGGGAATTGAGGCGGCAGACCAGCACGGCCAGCGTTGCCTCGTCGTCCAGGTGCTCGCCGAGGCCGCAGCCGTGGTAGCGCGTGAGGTGCAGCGGCAGCTCGGCCACCAGATGCGGCGGCACGCTGACCGTGCAGGAGTCGCCATAGCCGGTGTTCACGCCGTAGACGATGCCGTTGTCGGCGAGCAGGCGTTCGAGGTAGGCGGCGCCGCTTTTGATGCGTCGGCTGAATTCGGGGACGCTCGACAGCGACACGCCCGCGCCATGACGGGCGACGTGCAGCACGTCCTCGATGTTCAGGCGGCGGGCGCCGATTTCAATGCTGATGCGCGCGGCAACGCTTGCGTCCATGTTCATGCCTTGATGGAATGGGGGTCGGCCGTGGCCGGGGCGGCGGCTTCCTGCCGCCAGAAATCGTAGAAGTTGAACCACTGGTACGGCGCGTTCAGACAGTGCGCTTCGAGGCGTCGCGCGTACTGCTGCAGGTAGGTCTGCAGCCGCGCCTGGCGCTCGCGCCGCGGCAGTTCGATGCGCTCGGCGAACAGTTCGAAATAAATCCGGTAGTTGCTGCCTTCGCGCAGGCAGAAGAAAAGATAGACCGGGCAGTCGAGCAGGCTGGCGAGGATGAGCGGCCCCTGGGCGAAGGGCGCCGGCCGGCCGAGGAAGTTGACGTGGCTGACGCGGCCGTTCTCCGCGGGCGGCGTGCGGTCGCCGACAATCACCAGCAGTTCGCCGCGCTCTATCTTCTCGCGCAGCAAGATCGCGGTGTCCGGGCCCAGTTGCGAGACCTGGATCAGGTTGGCGCCAAAATTGGCATGGGCCCGTTCCAGCGTCTGGTTGAAACGCTGCGCATGGTCGGTGTAGACCACGGCGTTGATTGTTGCCAGCTGCCCGCCTGTGGCGAGCGCACGCGTCATTTCCAGGTTGCCCAGGTGCGAGCCTATGAGCACGGCGCCGCGCCCGCTGGCCAGCAGCTGCTCGAACTTGGCGCGATCGGGGAAGTCGACCCGTTGGCTGTCGATGCCGCCCAGCCAGGCTGCCAGCTTGTCAAGCCCGGACTGAGCAAAGGCCATCATGTGGCGAAAGCTCGCGCGCCAGCCGGGTTTGGCGCGCGCCCCATGGCTGCATGCACTGATGCGGCTCAGGTAGTCTTGCGAGGCGGCGCGCGCCCGGCGGCCCGTCAGCAAGAAATAGCCGACGACCGGGTAGAGCAGCCACCGGGTCACGCGCTCGCCGAGCAGGCGGTAACAGCTGAAGACCAGGCGCAGGCCCAGTCCGCTGCCCCGTTCGGCCAGACGTGACCAGTGGGTACTCGCCTGGCCGGTGCCCCACAGTTTGCGCCACAACAGCAGCGGCAGGCGCGCCAGCATGCCGCAGACGAGCTGGCTGTGCATCTTCGTGATGCGCAGGTTGTCGCGCAGCATGTTGAAGTGCGACACGCCGTCGGGTGGGTAGGTCACGCGGGTGGCCATGTTTTCGAACGCCACGCCGCGCCAGGCCAGGCGAACGGCGATGGCGGTATCGAAGTCCATGCGCGTCGGAATGCGCGCTCTGTCGATCAGCGAGCAGCTGGCGGCCAGCGGGTAGAGGCGAAAGCCGCACATCGAGTCGCCAATGGCAAACGACAGTGTTTCGATCCAGACCCAGAAGTGCGTGATATAGCGGCCATAGAGCCGCCCCTTGGGGACCGATGCATCGTAGATGGGCTTGCCACAGATCACAGCCTGGGGGCGGGCCGCGCCACGCTCGAGAAAGCGCGGCACGTCGGCAGGGTCGTGCTGGCCATCGGCGTCGATTTGCAGCGCATGGCTGAAGCCGGCGCGGTGTGCTTCGCGCATGCCGTGCATCACGGCCGCGCCCTTGCCGCGGTTGTGCGGCAGGCGATGCAGGCAAACGAGTGGCTGATCGGCGGCCAAGTCGTCAAGCACCTTCTGCGTTGCTGGATTGCTGCCGTCGTCGATGACGAAGATTGGCAGCTCATGGGCGGCCAGTCGCGCCACCGTGGCGCCGACGCTGTCTTTGTGGTTGTAGATCGGGATCAGCAGGCAGGGCTTGAAGCTCATGCGTCACCGCCAAAAACAATGCGGCCTGAAGAGTACTTGCGCTGGCGGGTGGCAAACACAAATTCGAGGCGTGACTTGTCCGCATCCCAGGTGAGCGTGAGTTCGAGTTGGGCGTCGGGCAGCACCAGCGCCTGGTACTTGATGTTCTCAAGCGCCGTGAAGCTTCCTGTCAGGGCGAAATGCTCGCGTGCGTGGCGCACGGCCCAGTCCACCTGGATGACGCCGGGCAGGATGGGCAGGCCGGGAAAGTGGCCCGGGAAATGGGCCAGTCCGACCGGCACGTGCAGGTCGAGGATCACCTGCTCGCTGTCTTTGTCACCGCGGCGCACGGCGAGCACTTCAGGCTGCAACAGGGTCATCGTCGGTGGCCGTAAAAAGTGCGGCGAGTGCGGCATGCGTCAGCTTGCCACGCTCGTTGATCGGCTGTTGGTTCGGGAAGCGCCACCGCCTGGGCAGCAGCACAGCCTCGAAGTGTTCGGCAAGATGCTGGCGCAGGCGCTGTGCTGTGTCGCGGGGGCCCTGCATGGCCAGCTGTTGCCGGCCTTCAGGCGTGAGCACGACCGCGGCACCGATGCTTTGCCGGCGCCCGGCCAGTGCGACTGCGGCGGCGCTGGCGACCCAGGGGTGGGCGGCGAGCCGCGCTTCCATCTCGGGCAGCGAGAGTCGCTTTTCCTCGATCTTCACGACACGGTCGAGCCGCCCGCGCAGCCGAAAGCGACCGCCGGTCAGCAACTCGACCGCATCGTCCATGCGCCACGGATTGTCATCCCCCAGCAGAAAGGGCGAGCGCAGGGACAGGGCGCCATCAGCTTCGCGGTCGACGGCGATGCCGGGCAGGGGTGTCCAGACGTCGTCGTCGGTTTGTCGGCGCCAGGCGATGCCGCCGGTCTCGGTGCTGCCGAAGACCTCGACCGGGGCTTGACCAAGCTGGCGATCAAATTCGGCCGCCGCGGTCGCGGGCAGGGGGCCGCCGGAGGAGAAAATGATTCTGGGCGCTGGAGCCAGCGAGTCGAGCGGCACCAGCTCGGGCAGACGGGACAGCTGTGCCGGACTGGACACGAGCACGGTGTCGCCGAACCGGGCGAGCCGTTCGCCCAGGGTGTCGGGATGGGCGCAGGTCACCGCATCGAAACGGCGGCCGGCAGCCAGCGGCCAGAACAGCCTGAACAGCAGTCCGTAGATGTGGTGATGGGGGACCGTGGCAACGACCACGGCGTCGCCAAGATCGTCGCCCCACAGCGCTTCCTGAGCCTCGACCTCCAACCCGAACTGAGCCAGTGTCTTGCGGATGCGCTTGGGCTCGCCCGTGCTGCCCGAAGTGTAGAGGTCGATCAGCGACTTGTCCGGGTCGAGCGGCGGCAACAGGGCGGGTGCGGTCAGGCTGGAGGGCGACGCCATGTCGGCGACGGCATCGTAAGTACTTGCCAGTTGCGCCAGCGTTCCCGGCTGTGTGTTGGGCGGAATGACCACCTCTTTGTCGGCATGCAGCAGCGCGAACAGTTTGACGGCGAAGTCTTGCGGGTCGCTGCTGGTGAGCAGCCAGCGGGATTCGGAGCGTGTCTTCAGGTAGCGCTCCTGCGTCACGACCTGGACGGAAAACTCCCGCCATGTGACGAAGCGCTTGCCGTCATGGCACACCGGATGCCCATCGGCACGGGGGCAGGAGAACAGGGCGTGAAGCGGTGTCAGTTCCATCGGGCGAGGCATTTCACGACCGATTGGTGATGAAACGGCGGCGAATCAGCCATTCGCCCCCGAACAGGGCGCCCATGAGCAGGTAGGCGATCAGCCCGTTGTACAACGCCCAGGCCTCTCGGCTCGAATGCAGAGCGGTGTAGGTGGCCAGCATGCCGTTGATGACGAAGAAGCCGCACCAGACTTGTGTGACGCGCCGCGTATAGCCGACTCCAGCGGGCGGAAGATCAGGTTCGCACAGACGCGCAAAGCGCTCGATCATCGATGGCGGGGACTTTAACGAGAGACCGAAGAGCAGCAGCATGCCCAGGTTCATGGCCGCCGGGTAGAAACGCAGCAGGATTTCATCGTTGGTGAGCGCGGCGACGCCAGCCAGGGCGAACAGTGAGGCGAGCACGAAAACATCGGCATGCGACAGGCCCGAGAGAAGTCGGCCCGCGTCGCGGCGCCGGCGCAAGACCAGCACCAATGCCAGCAGCGCGGCGACGTAGCGCGGCTCCAGCGACTGCAGGCCAAAGAAAATCAGGGCCGGATAGGTGATCCAGAGCAGTGCCTGAAATGCCTTGCCGGCGTTCATGGGCAAGAGGGTTCGGGGTCCGCGAGCAGCAAGCGCACAGTCTCGACAACGTCGCCGACGGTGCGCACAGTCTTGAAGTTCTCCGGCTTGATGCGCCGGCCGGTCATTTCCTGCAGCTTGATCGCGAGATCGACGGCGTCGATGCTGTCAAGATCGAGATCGGTGAACAGGTGTGTTTCAAGCGTGACGCTGTGGGGGTCGATTTCAAAGGCCTCCTGCAGGATGGCCTTGAGTTTTTCCAGAATCTGTGCGTCGGGCAATTGTGCCTCCGTGTTTTGTGTGTAGAGATGGCGTTGTTCCGGGCGTCAGGCCTGCTGAGCGCGGGCTTGCACGAGGTTGGCAAGGCTGCTGACCGAGCGGAAATGTTCACGGTTGCCTGCATCGTTGGCTTCGACTTGCAGCCGGTACTTCTTGCGCAGCGCCACGCCGAGCTCGAGCGCGTCGATGGAGTCCAGGCCCAGCCCGTCCGCGCCAAACAGGGGGGCATCGTCGGCAATGTCGTCGGCGGTAGTGTCCTCGAGGTCAAGCGCCTCGATGATGAGCTGCTTGATCTCAAGCTTGAGTTGGTTCATGGCTTCTGAGCTCCTGGGTGAAATAGGCTTCAAGGCCGTGGGTCAGCTTGCGTGCTGCGATGGTTGGTGGCTCGCCGGCTGTGACCCAGCGGGTAGCGTCAACGGGCTCCAACACCTCGATGCGCAAATCGAAGCGCCGTTGTGGGATCTGGTACCACTTTTCCCGCTTGGTGAGTGTCGTCGGGTTGCAGTCGATCAATACCGGAAGGATCGGCATGCCACTTTTCAGAATGATGTAGGCGCAGCCGCGCAGGAAATGCAGCGGCTTGCCCGGCTGGCTGCGAGTGCCTTCCGGAAAGATGAGCAGCGGATTGCCGGCGGCCAGGTCGGCGGCGCAAGCGTCCAGCAGGTTCTCCGGCTCCGAGTTGCTGATGTAGTTGGCGGCGCGAACGACGCCGCCCAGAAACGGGTTCTTCCACAACGCCTGTTTGACCACACAGCTGGCCGTTGGCATCAATGAAATCAGGGCCACCACGTCGATCAGCGTGGGGTGATTGGCCAGCACCAGCGTGCTGCGGCAGTGGCGCAGCTTGTCAGCGCCGATCACTTCGAAGCGCATGATTCCCATCGTTTTCATGAGCCCGATGAACAGCCCGAAGGCCTTGTGGATCACCCACCGGGCGCGTTGCGAGCGGGTATTGCCGGACAGGGCCCACAGCGCCGGGAACACAAAGATCGACAAGGCCAGCCCGCCGAGGCCGAACATGGCAAAGCATCCGCCCGTTGCCGCCAGGCGCCAGTAGTAGTTCAGACGGGGCGTCATTGCCCTTGCAGGTTCCATGTCCAGGTCTTTCCCTCGCCATGCCACGTGGCGGTTGTTTTTTTCCTGTCCAAGCAAGAAAGAAATGCAGAAGACTGCGATACGGCGCTGGCGGGCGCATCGGCACTCCTGATCTGACAGACCAGCTTGTTGGGAGCGCCATTATCGAGCAACAGCCCTATGGCCTGGGCCTCAGTGACGTCTGCGGTGAGCGTGCCATAGGGGGCCGGGGCGGGCTCGTCGGCGTAGATCAGCAATACAGGGGTATCGGCCCCGGATGCGAGTTGCAGGCTGGCTTCGAGCAAGCCCCATCCAAAGGAGGCCTGCGCCGCAGAGATGGCGGTTGAAGCTGTCCGATCCGTCTTGGCAATGGAGTAAACCCCCGCGCTGGCGTTCAGCACGGACATGCTGAACGCCGTCGGCGACAGCTCCTGCCCGCGGGTCAAATCGAACAGCATGGCTGTCGTTCGCGCCAGATCGCCGTGGCGGGAGGCGTAGACGATGCGCACATTCGGCAATTCGCCTGCGCATTCGTGGGCTGCCCTGAGCGACAGTTTGGCCAGCGGGCTCAGCCTGCGGCGCAGCGCCGCTTCAACAAAACTGACATCGGGGGAAGCCCGGCTGTGTGGATCGTCTTGCAACACAATCCATCGGGCAACAGGCGCAACCCAGAAAAACGCAGCGTCGGCGCAGGAATCCATCATGGCAGGGTACGTGTTTCTGAAGCTGAACGACGGCGAAGAACTGCATCATCTCCATGCCGCGGCTACGACCAGCTCGCTGCCGATGATCTCGCTATAGGACATCCAGCCAGACGAAGATCCCAAACTGTCTGGCAGCGCCAGCAGTTCCCCCGAGGGAGAGAAGCCAATGTTGGATAGAGAAATGGGGGCGCTCAAGCCTACCCCCAAGGCCTTGACTATAGCTTCTTTTCGACACCAGCAAAGTAGTCCGCGCTGGCTTTGCTCTGCTGCCGATCCGTCCAGCACCCAGGGCATTTCACTGGGATGCAGCACGGCAGGAGCCAGCGCTTCCCAGTCGCGCAACTTGACCTCCTCGATGTCAAGGCCAACGCAGTTTGATGTGGCGACTGCGCAGGCAATCCAGTTGCCGCTGTGCGTCAAGCTGATCGATGGGGCCTTGGCACCCCCCAGGCATGGCTGGCCGTTGTTTGATTTTTCCAGCGCCCAAAGTCCCGCCTGGCGATCTCCCCATTGCTTGCGAAGCGTGGCGGCCAGCAGTTGCCTGGCGGCCGCAGATTGCATGGTTCTGCGCTGCCTTCGATTCACCATGCCACCCTGATCGAGCCGAGCAAGTTCAATCCGTACAGCTTCGTCTCCATCGGCGCCGCCGCGGGGGCGCCCTTGCGGGTCCAGCGCGATGGTCTTTGATTTGAGGTTCATAAGGGGGTTGCACAAATGTTCTGGAGTGACCCTCGCGGAAGGATGGCTGTTGCCGGCCGTATCTGGGCTGCGGGGCATCTTTCGAAAATCCGGGGCTCGCTCATGGCACGGGGTTGCTTGTTACCGCTTCGAGTGCCGTAGCCACCACTCGATCCAGGACTTGAAGCCCTTCCTGCGTAGCGGCATGCCGCCCGCCGGCGGGCCACCGATGCGCGTGTCGTCGAGGTAGTCGCGCGGGACGTCCACGGTGCTGCGTTGCCCGAGTGCGTCGAAATGGCGGCTGAGCCAGTGCTGGCCCGACGCCACCCCCAGCTCGAACAGCTGGCGGATCAGGGCCGCGTCGGCCGAGGCTTTGCTTGATGCCGGGTAGGCATGTATCGCTGCGCCGCCGTCGATGCGGTGCAATAGCAGGCTTTTGCAGCGCGAAGCCCGCAGCGAGCCGTCAGCCAGCAGGCGGTTGACGAAGTCGATCGCGCGCATCTGGGTCAGCAGGCTGGCGTTGAAGGTCAGCTCGTTGGCCCGGTCCAGGATCTCCTGGGGGGTTTGGGGCACTTGGTCGCGGCGCAGGGGATTGATCTGGACCAGCACCAAATCGCGGCTGTCGCACTCGTTGATCAGCGGGCTCATCGCCGGATTGGCCGAATAACCCCCGTCCCAGTAGTGTTCCCCGTCGATTTCCACGGCCTGGAACAGCATCGGCAGGCAGGCCGAGGCCATGACGGTCTGCGCCGTCAGCCGCTGGCCGCTGAAGATCACGGCCTTGCCGGTGTTCACGTGGGTGGCGGAGACAAACACCTTGGGTGAGCCACATCGGGCGATCGCCTCGAAGTCGATTTCCCGTTCCAGCAAGCGGCGCAGCGGATTGATGTCCAGCGGGTTGGCCTGGTAGGGCGAGACCAGGCTGTGCAGCGTGTTGGTCAGTATGTTTGTGTGCGCTAACTCATGGGGTGGTCGGCCCCACAGCATGTTGACGAGATTTTTTTGCATCGCGCCGAGGCTTCCCAGGGCCGTGATCTCGCCCCAGATTCGGGACAGAGACTCGCGTGCGCCGTGCCGCGGGTCCTTGCCGGCGGCGCTGGCCAGGGCATAGCCGTGGGCCAGCGCCACGGCATTGACGGCCCCGGCGCTGGCGCCGCTGATGCCGTCGATCTGCAGGCGCTCGTCGGCCAGCAGGGCGTCCAGCACGCCCCAAGTGAAGGCGCCATGGGAGCCGCCGCCTTGGAGCGCTAGATTGATATATCGCATACAGGGGCCTCAAGCAACATTCATGCGGGGATTGTGACGAAAATGGCGACCATTGCCCGCCCAGGATGGGTACGCCGCCGGCACCGGGAGCGGGTCGATTTGATTTGTTTGCCGCAAGACTTGCAAGTTGCTTTCCGTTGATATGAAGTCGTGCTATAGTTCCAGGTTCGCCGGAGGGGTGCCCGAGTGGCTAAAGGGGGCAGACTGTAAATCTGTTGGCTTACGCCTACGCTGGTTCGAATCCAGCCTCCTCCACCAGCGAAACAAATTGATGTGTGGTGCGGAAGTTTTTCAAAGTCCTTGGGGATTTGGATGCCGTGCTTCGGTGGGCTTGAATTGCGCCGATGCGGGAGTAGTTCAATGGTAGAACCCTAGCCTTCCAAGCTAATGACGCGGGTTCGATTCCCGTCTCCCGCTCCACAATTCGGTTTGCGCTGACGGCAAAAATGGTTTGAGCGAACTCGCGGGGCGGGTTTGCAAAAGCCCATGTGGCTCAGTGGTAGAGCACTCCCTTGGTAAGGGAGAGGTCGCGGGTCCGATTCCCGCCATGGGCACCAAGATTTTGGTTGGTGTAGATATTTTTTTTCGGAGTCGAAAAAATGGCAAAAGAAAAGTTTGAACGTACCAAGCCGCACGTGAACGTCGGCACGATTGGTCACGTTGACCATGGCAAGACCACGCTGACGGCTGCCATCACCACCGTGCTGGCGGCCAAGTTCGGCG
>JBOHHM010000236.1:0-12221 GCA_050725495.1 Burkholderiaceae bacterium
TCGAGTGGCTCACGCGCCGGCTCGAAGCGGCCGGCAAGACCGCGCCGCGCTTTCATGCCCATGCGCGGCCCATGCTGGTCGAGCGCGAGGCCACGCACCGCGCGATCGCGCTCGCGGAGCTGGTCGATGTGCCGATCCTGATCGTCCATGTCTCGGGCCGCGAGGCGGTCGAGCAGATCCGCTGGGCCCGCAACCACGGGCTCAAGGTGTTTGCCGAAACCTGCCCGCAATACCTGTTTCTCACGGCCGAGGATCTGGGCATCGACGACAGCTATGGCGGCGCCCGCTGCGTCTGCAGCCCGCCGCCGCGCGACCAGCGCAACCAGGAAGTGATCTGGGACGGCCTGGCCGACGGCCTGTTCACCGTGTTCTCGTCCGACCACGCGCCGTTTCGCTACGACGCGCCCGAGGGCAAGAAACCGGGTGGCGAGGAGGTGGCGTTTCGCCATATTCCGAACGGCATTCCGGGCATCGAGACGCGCATGCCGCTGCTGTACTCCGAAGGCGTGCTCGGCGGGCGCATCACGCTCAACCGTTTTGTCGAGCTCACCGCCACCAATCCGGCCAAGGCCTATGGCCTGCATCCGCGCAAGGGCACGATCGCGGTCGGCAGCGACGCCGACCTCGTGATCTGGGACGAGCGCCGCCTGAGCTTGAACAACGAGCTGCTGCACCATGACGTGGACTACACGCCCTACGAGGGCATGACGCTCAACGCCTGGCCGGCGCTCACGCTGGCGCAGGGTGAAGTGGTCTGGGACGGGGAGCGCTTCCACCCGCGCCGGGGCCGCGGACGCTTCCTGCGCTGCGATCCCCCTTCCCTGCTGCCGGCACGCCGGCGTTGAGACGGGCGCAGGCAAGGCATCGCTAGAATGCGGTTTTGCCTGCAGGCGCCTGGGTGGCGCCACCGGTGACCGGCTGCGGATATCGGCAGGCGAGCCTGGTTCTCCCAAATGCCACAAAAAAACTCAACAGCGCACACCAAGATCGCCCCGGTGCGGGAAAAGACGGTCGAGGAAATCGTCGAGAAAATCTACACCGCGATTCTGGAGCACCGGCTGGCGCCGGGCACCAAGCTCGGTGAGGACCGGCTGGCCAGCATCTTCAGCACCAGCCGCGCCCGCATCCGCGAGGTGCTGGCCCGGCTCGCGAATGAGCGCGTCATCGACCTGATTCCGCAGCGCGGCGCCTTTGTCGCCAAGCCCAGCGTCGAGCAGGCCTACGATGTGTTCGAGGCGCGACGCCTGATCGAGCCGGGCATTGTGCGGCGCCTGATCGACCGGCTCGATGACGGCATGCTGGCCCGCCTGCGCGAGCACCAGCGCATGGAGGCCGAGGCCCGGCGCATGGAGGACAAGCGCGCCATCATCCGCCTGTCGGGCGAGTTCCACATGCTGCTGGCCGAGCTGGCCGGCAACACGGCGCTGGTGCGCAGCATGCGCGAGCTCTCCACCATCACCTGCCTGATCATCTTCCTGTACGACGCGCCCACGGCCACGAGCTGCCGGGCCGACGACCATGTGAACATCGTCGCGGCGATCGCGGCCAAGGACACGGCCAAGGCCGAGGCCCTGATGCTGCATCACCTGGACGACATCGCGCAAAGCCTCAAGCTCGAAGGCGCACCGACCGAGGCCGATTTGGAAGCGATCTTTCAGGAGGCCTGAGCCGGCCGGCCCATGAGGGTCTGATGCACGCGGGCTTCGCGCTCCAGCGCGCTCGACACATCCCCGATGACTTCCTGGTGCAGCAGCGCCTTGATACTGCCCAGAATCGCCGGGTCGCTGCCGGCGAGCTGCTGCGCCAGCGCTAGCGCCTGGGTGTGAAGCTGGTCGTCCTCGACCGCCGACCAGAGCAGGCCCCACTGCTCGGCCTGGCTGGCGCTGAATTCGCGCCCCAGCATCAGCGCGCCCTTGGCTCGGGCCAGCCCGATGTGGCGCGGCAGCAGGGACGTGACGGCACCGGTGCCGAACAGGCCGACCTGGATTTCGGGCAGCATGAATCTCGCGCTGCGGGCCGCCAGCGCGAGGTCGCAGTTCAGCATCAGCTCCAGCCCTGCGCCCACCGCCCAGCCCTGCACCGCGACCACGACCGGCTTGCGGCAGTTCATCAGCGCCTTGGCCAGCGCTTGCAGCAGGGCGACAAATTCAGACCCCGCCGGATCGTCGCGGTCCTTGCCGGCGCAAAACGCGCGTCCTTCGCCCGACAGCAGGATGACGCGCACCGCTTCATCGCGATCCGCTTCCTGCACGGCCGCCAGCAGTTCCGCCGTCATGGCCAGTGTCAGCGCATTGAGCCGCCCGGGCCGGTTCAGGCGGAGTTCCAGTACGCCGTCGGCAAGGCGGGTGGCAACAGACATGGGTAGTTTCTTCGAAACAGGAGGTCAATCTTTGGGATTGTGAGGCCAATCAACCCCTGGTCTTTTTGTCATGGCCATCTGGCGCTATCAATTCAGGAGTGGGGGCTGTCCCCGTCGGGCGGCTGCTTTTTGGCGCACGGCGAAGGTCGCTTGGACAGGCGGTTTGCGACCCGCAGCGGGTGCGCGATCTTTCGCATTCGCCTCCGCAAAGCGGACCCCTCAGGCGGCATGGACGATCCGGGGCCATAACCATCTCGCGCCTGGGCGTACTAACCTACGTGCACCCGGCGCTGTGATTTCTGCGAGAGCGTGCTTCCGTAACGATGGGCTATTGACAGTCGGCGGCCGTGGGCGACCGTGTCAGAGGAGCACCATTCAATGTTTCCTGCACATCACTGATTCGCATAGACCGCCTTACGATCGACATCGGGCAACGAGTCCGTCGTCGTCGGCTGAAGCACCCTGACGGTGGTACCGATCTCCACGACCATGCGGTCATAGCCCATCTCGAGTGGCCCCTTGTATCCAGCGCGACGGACCCGCTGCAGGATCAGCTCGTCTCCATGGCGACCCGGAAGCTCCTTCTTGACAATGTGCGAGAACACCGCCATTCGCGGCTTTGTTTCGGTGAACACTCGTGCGGCTTGTTCGGGTGTCGTCAACTTGCCTATTACAGGCCCCATCTCCGGCGCCTTGGTCAAGGTTTCGCTCATAGCAATGACGTTGTGAACAATGAGATCGGCACCTCGCCCAACCTTGACCACGTTTTCTGAATACGTCGTGTCCCCTGAGAGCACGACGGAACGACCCTTGTAATCGACCCTATAGCCGAAGGCAGGATTGCCGTCATCGTGCCAAACCGAGAAAGCCGTCACTTTGACGCCGCCACGATTGTAGATTTCACCATCCTTGATCTCCGAGACCGTGAACTGGAGGTTGTCAAGCTTGTTGAACTTGTTGACGCGGTGCTCCATGTCGTGCCGGAACATGGCCTGCATGCCCTTGATCATCGCGGCCGTACCGTCCGGTCCCCAGGCTTCCATCGGTTTGTCGCGCCCGAGCAGAAACCACGGCGTCATCCAAAGCGATGGCAGTCCTTCGATGTGGTCATTGTGAAGATGGGTGATGAACACCTTGGTCACTTCCGTGACGTTTACTCTCGACTCATACAGCCTCTGAAGAACGCCGCGCCCCGCATCGAACAGCAATTTCTGCCCGCCGGCTTCGATGAGCGTCGCATATCCAAGTCGATTGGGCGTCAATTCGGGTCCGCCAGTACCCAGTAGAACAACTCGCATTTCCGGCTGCGAGTCGACTCCCTGCGCCTGCAAGACATGGAATGGCAGCAGGGACAAAATCATCAGGATCACAAGATTGACGAGCTTCATGACTGTCTACTCCTCGAGGATTGTTGGGACGCGGCTATCGGTCAAAAGGAATGGCGGATACCGACCGCATAAGAGTTGCCAGTCGGCATTGAGCTCCCTGCGCGGGTAATGCGGTTATCCCGGCTGCGTGGAGTAGGCACATTCTTGACGCTGATAGCGGCAACGACAAGCGCTACTTTTCGGCCGCAGTGTTGCGTTTTTTAGGACGCACGCCATTGCGCTTGGCGGTTTGATTTGCCGGATCGATAGATGCAAACGCGGCCTCGAGATGCTTGAGCACCGCCGAAGCTGCCAACGGCAGGCTGCGCTGCGCTTGCACAATCAACGATAGGGTCGACGGAGGGATGGTTGGCTCGGCCAATGGAATCCACACGACTTGCCCATCGCGTACCTCGGATGCCACATCTGCTTCGGTCAAGAAGCCGACACCCGCACCGTCGCGCAAGACCAATTTCATCAAGGCAATGGAATTGGTCTCGATGGTTGGACGAAGTTCAATTGCAGCGTGTGTCTGTATTTGCTCGATCCGGGAGCGAAGCTCCATGCCCCGGCGGGGCAACACCATCGGGAACTGCATGCAGTCCTTCAGGCGCACCTTCGCGAGCGATGCAATGGAGTGACTCGGCGCGACGACTGCGCCCATGCGCAAGGTGACGACCTGCAAAACGGTGACGGGCAATCTGCCCTGCGTTGCATAGCAGATTCCGAAGTCGGCATCGCCGTTGATCACGTCGCGCAATACCTCCTCCGTCGTGCCCACATAGGCTGCAATCGAGATTTCAGAATGATGCTCGCGCGTGTCGCGAATAAATCTTGGGAAGACGGATTCTGCGAGGAACTGCAGACCGCAGACCGTCACGTGACCTCGACGCAAGCCGCGCAAGGCGTCCACCGCGGCTACGGTGGTGTCGAAGGTCTTTGCAAGCTCGCGAATTGACTGCAGCACCAGTTCACCGGCGGCGGTGAGTTGAACGCCGCGCGGCAGTCGCTCAAACAGCGGTGTGCCGACTCGCTCTTCAAGGAGAAGAATCTGGCGATCGACCGCGGAGGCGGTCACGTGCAGGTACTCGGCGGCCCGACGGATAGAACCGCGGCGCGCGACCTCTTCAAAGTACCTGACCACCTTGGCAAATACAGGCATGCTCGTTTTCGTCGGTCGGTTCGGGCTGCGCTCACTACCGACATGATCGCCTGGACCGTGGCAGCGAACCTAGCCGGCTTTTGCATTGAGAGCGGCAGCGGCCTTGGGGCAGGCACGATGGTGCTGGCAGACGGCGGGCGATGTGCATGCGGGCACCTGGCGCGATGGTCGCCTCGATGGCGTGTTCGAGATCAGCAAGGTCGACGGCTGCGGCACGCTTATCAAGTTTAGCACCGCCCCACTGCAGTCGGTCGTATACGGGCGCTTCTGGCCGATTGGGCCGCTACAACAGCACTAGCACCATTCGAGCGGCCAGCCACTATGTGGCGCTCAGTCCCAGTCTGTCAAAGACGAGTTGGTTGTACGCCGGCCAATTCCGCTCCGAATTTTCGATGGCCACCTTGTCGACATCCAGGCACTCAAACAACTTGTCCGTAAGGCGACGGTAGTCTTCATACAGTGCGACGAGGCCATCGATTCCTTTCAGGCCACGTCTGACGCCGTACGGTGCCGCAAGCTTCCACTCGGTTTGGTGCTTCACCCATTCCTCTCCTCGCTCCGCACAGGCCAGGCGAATGGCGCGTCCGATGTCGTCCTGATGAAAGTAGATTAGAAGCGGACGTAATGGAGCAATCGCACTCGCCACTGCCTTGATGTAGCTGGCAATGTCCTCGAAGCTGGCTTCCATCAGAAACAGGTTCGTGAGGTCCCCATGGAAAAGCTGGCCATCGATGACAGGCACTGAGTCGCTCAGCTTTGCCGACTCCGCGAACGCGCGCCACTTTGCAACGCTCGAATCTGCCAATTGTGCGGGCGTGGCATCCAGCCACGGGCGGAACCAGTGTTCAAGCTCGTCCGTCGCGCGCACCGGATGCGGGTCGGTCCGTTCATGGATAGCCTTTACGCGAAGGTTCGATTCCTCCATGCGCTTTGCGACGAGGCGCATGGTTGTCGACTTGCCCGAGCCCATGATGCCCTCGAGAACTACCAGTCGGTGACGAGCGGACGGACAGATAGGGGGCATTGGTGCGGTGAGCCTTTCTTGAGACATTGAGTGGGTCGCCAACTATAGATAAGGTGCTTGCCCTGACGGCCCAGTTCGCAGCACGGGACCACCTTTCTCTTGAATATGGCAGACCCTCTCAGGCTCGGCCTTGCGCTCTAACCGAAAGCCTGTTCCTCCTCACATTCTGCCTAACAGTCCAACGACTGGTTTTGGCCGCAACCCGCCTGACTCACCCCCGCATCACCGCCTCAATTTCATCGGCCTTCACCGGCACGCCGCGCGTGATCAGCTCGCAGCCGCTCTCGGTCACGATCGCGTCGTCTTCGATGCGGATGCCGATGTGGTGGAAGGGCTCGGGCACGCCCTCGGCCGGGCGCACATAGAGGCCGGGCTCGATGGTCAGCGCCATGCCGGGTTGCAGGATGCGGCTGGGGCGGTTCTTGATGACTTCGTTGCTCAGCGGGTCGCGGCGCTCGCTGATCTCGCCGAGCTGCGACGGCTCGACATAGCTGCCGCAGTCATGGACGTCCATGCCGATCCAGTGGCCGGTGCGGTGCATGTAGAACTGGAAGTAGGCGCGGCTCTCGATCACGTCGTCCAGCGTGCCGACCTTGTTGGCGTCGAGCAGGCCGACATCGAGCATGCCCTGCGCCAGCACCTTGACGCTGGCTTCGTGCGGGTCGGTGAAGCGTGCGCCGGCTTTCGTGGCGGCCACGGCCGCCTCCTGGCTGGCCAGCACCAGCTCGTAGAGCGTGCGCTGCGGGCCGCTGAACCTGCCGTTGGCCGGGAAGGTGCGCGTGATGTCGCTGGCGTAGCCGTCGAGCTCGCAGCCGGCGTCGATCAGCACGAGCTCGCCCGCGCGCACCGGTGCGGCGTCGGCGCGGTAGTGCAGCACGCAGGCGTTGGCGCCGGCGGCGACGATCGAGCCATAGGCCGGGGCCTGCGAGCCCTGGCGGCGGAACTCGTGCAGCAGCTCGGCGTCGAGGTGGTATTCGCGCACTTCCTGGCCTGCGCGCAGCATGCGGGCCGACAGTTGCATCGCGCGCACATGGGCGCCGGCGCTGATCCGGGCGGCGCGGCGCATGGTGTCCTGCTCGTGGGCGTCCTTGATCAGCCGCATCTCGTCGACGATGGCGCACAGGTCGCGCTGCTGTTCGGGGCACAGGGCGCCAAAGCGCACGCGGGCGCGCACCTGGTTGAGCCAGCCGTCGATGCGCGACTCCAGCCCCCTGTGGGTGGCGAACGGGTACCAGACCGTGCCGCGGTTTTCCAGCAGTTTCGGAATCTGTGCATCGAGTTCCGCTGTCGAAAATGCAGCATCCACGCCGAGCATGGCCGGTGCCGCATCGGGCCCCAGGCGCAAGCCGTCCCAGATCTCGCGCTCCAGGTCCTTGGGCGCGCAAAACAGCGTGGACTGGCCGTCGCCCGTGATCACGAGCCAGGCGTTGGGCTCGGCAAAGCCGCTCAGGTAGTAGAAATAGCTGTCGTGCCGGTACAGGAAGTCGCTGTCGCGGTTGCGCTGGCGCTCGGGCGCAGTGGGCAGGATGGCGATGCCGTCTTTTCCGAGTTGGGCGGCCACGCGGGCGCGGCGCTGGGCATGGACTGAGGTGTTCATGCAGCGATGCTAGCAAGTTTGAGCCCCGGTCGCCCGTTCGGGGGGCGTAGCGGGCGGGGCCTATTCGCTGTCGAGGGCCAGCGGCGCCACCAGCTCGGTGTGGGCCGTGAGCGCGAGCGGCAGGCGCGGCGCGCTCGGGCCATCGTGCCGCATCATGGCGCCTTGTGCCTGGCGTACCGACAGGCCCACGGCCAGAATGTCGATCAGCGCCAGATGGATGATGCGCGAAATCATGGGCATATAGGCTTCATGCGTTTCCAGATGCGGGTCGGTTTCCAGCGCCACGTCGGCCATGCGTGCCAGCGGCGAACCTGCCCGGGTGATGGCCATCACGGTCGCGCCGGCGCGCTGGGCCTGTTCGACCGCGCTCAGCAGCTCGCTGGGGGTGCCGGTGCGCGAGAGCACCAGCATCACATCGTCCGGCCCGAGCTGGGCGGCGGTGAACTTTTGCAAATAGGTGTCGGTGTGCGCCAGCGTCGGCAGGCCCAGGCGCAGGAATTTGCTCTGCGCGTCGTGGGCCACCACCGCCCACTGGCCCACGGCGTAGATGTCGACTCGCTGCGCTCCCTGCAGCCGGGTGATGGCCTGCTCCAGCGCGGCCACGTTCAGGTTCTCACGCGCTTGCAGCATGGCCGAAATGGTGTTGTCCATCACCTTGACGCCGAACTGGGCGGCCGTATCGCCCAGCTCCACCTCGCTGTGCGACACGGGAATGGTGCCGGTCATGCCGGTGGCCAGGCGCAGCTTGAACTCCGGCAGGCCGGCAAAGCCCAGCGTGCGGCAAAAGCGGATCACGGTGGGCTCGCTGACCTGGGCCAGCCGGGCAATTTCGGCCACCGGCGCGTTGACCACGGTTCGGGCCTGTTCGAGCACGGCGGCGGCCACGCGCCGCTCGGCTTGCGACAGCGTGGGCTGCAGCTGCCGGATGCGGTCGAGCAGCTGGCTCTCCCCGCTGCGGCGGCGCAGTTCGTCGGACAGGATGGCGCTCACACCCAGAAAGGCCGGGTGCTCGGTGGTGATCAGGTAGGTCGGGATGCGCGCCAGGTAGGAGGCAAAACGGCCCTTGGCCTCGAAGCGCGCGCGAAACAGCGCCTGGTCAAACAGCTCGCCCAGCTTGGGTACGACACCACCGCCCAGATACACCCCGCCGAGCGCGCCCAGTGTCAGCGCCACATTGCCCGCCATGCCGCCCAGCAGGCCGCTGAACACCCGAAGACTGGCGGCGCAGCGTGCGTTGTCGGGGCCGGCCGCCGCGTTGCGCGCCAGCTCGGTGATGGCGGCCGGCTCCAGCGGCGCGGCCTCCAGGCCGTCGATCGCCGCCAGCGCCCGGTAGATCAGCGCCAGCCCCGGCCCGGAAATCAGCCGCTCGGCCGAGACATGGCCCAGTTCGCGCTGCGCAAACTGCAGCACGGCCAGTTCCAGCGTGTCGGACGGCGCGAAGCTGACATGGCCGCCCTCGCTGCCCAGCGAGATCCAGCCGTCTTCGGTCGGGATCAGGCCGGACACACCCAGGCCGGTCCCGGCGCCCACCAGGCCAATCACACCCTTGGCCTGCGGCGCGCCGCCGCCGATCTGCACATATTGGCCGGTCTTCAAGTGCGGCAGCGACATCGCCAGCGCGGTGAAATCGTTGACCACCAGCAGTGTCTCAAACCCCAGCGCGCGACGGGTGGCCTCGATCGAGAACTCCCAGTGGTGGTTGGTCATGCGCACGCGGTCGCCATCCACCGGGTTGGCGATGGCAATCGCCGCATGACGCAGGCGGGGCCGACCCGTTTGCGCCAGATAGGCCTCCACGGCCGCTTGCAGGTGGGGATAGTCCGCGCAGGGCAGGACCCGCGCCTGCTCGAACTGCCCAGGGCCGGTTTCGAGGGCAAAGCGGGCATTCGTGCCGCCAATGTCGGCCAGCAGGCGCACAGCGTCTGCGCCGGGTGCTTGTAATGAAACTACGTCCATGATGATCAAACCTTGTAGTTTTCGAATTAGAACAAAGAAAATGTAGCACTACAACAAAAAAATTGACACAGATTTGTAGTTTGACTACTATTCCGCCAGGTCGACCAGATTCAGGCCTCCGTGGACTGCCCCTGGCAACCGCTGTTTTTCACATGAATTCCCGAAACCGATACGAGGTAGACAAATGAAATTGCGCAAACTGGCCACCGCCCTGCTGGCTCTGGGTTTGGCGGCGGCTGTACAGGCCGCCGAAGTCGAAGTGCTGCACTGGTGGACTTCAGGTGGTGAAGCCAAATCGGCGGCCGAACTCAAAAAACTGCTCGAAGCCCAGGGCCATCGCTGGAAGGATTTTGCCGTGGCCGGCGGCGGCGGCGACGCGGCGATGACCGCGCTGAAGGCGCGCGTGGTGGCGGGCAACCCGCCGGTGGCGGCCCAGATCAAGGGCCCGTCCATCCAGGAATGGGCGCGCGAGGGCGTGCTGGGCAACATCGACGCGGCGGCGTCCGACTGGGACAAGCTGCTGCCCCCGGTGGTTGCCAGCGTCATGAAATACAAGGGTCACTACGTGGCCGCCCCGGTCAACGTGCACCGCGTGAACTGGCTGTGGATCAACCAGGCCGCGTTGGCCAAGGCCGGCGGCAAGGCGCCCACCACCTGGGACGAGTTTTTCAAGCTGGCCGACGCCTTCAAGGCCCAGGGCCTGGTTCCCATCGCGCACGGCGGCCAGCCTTGGCAGGACGCCACGGTGTTCGAGTCGGTGGCGCTGGGCGTGGGCGGGGCGGACTTCTACAAAAAGGCGTTCATCCAGCTCGACCCGGCGACCCTGTCGGGGCCGACCATGACCCAGGTGTTCGATACGCTGGCCAAGCTCAAGACCTACATCGACAAGGATGCGGCCGGCCGCGACTGGAACCTGGCCACGGCCATGGTCATCAACAACAAGGCCGGCATGCAGTTCATGGGCGACTGGGCCAAGGGCGAGTTCACCAGCGCCGGCAAGGTCTCGGGCAGGGACTACGCCTGCGTGGCCGCCCCCGGCACGGCCCAGGCCTACACCTTCAACATCGACTCGTTTGCGATGTTCAAGCAGCAGGCGGCCGACAAGACCAAGGGCCAGCTGGACCTGGCGAGCGCCATTCTTAGCCCCGGTTTCCAGGAGGTGTTCAACCTGAACAAGGGTTCGATCCCGGTGCGTCCAGGCGTTTCCCGGGACAAGTTCGACCCCTGCGCGCTGAAGTCGATGGACGACTTCGCCAGCACCGCCAAAGGCGGCGGACTCGTGCCTTCGTTTGCCCATGGCATGGCGATTCCGGCAGCGGCCCAGGGCGCCATTCAGGACGTGGCGGCGCGCTTCATGAATACCCGCATGAGCAGCAAGGACGCCGTGCTAGCCCTGGCCAAGGCCGCCAAGGCCAAGTAAGCGAGCCCAGGCGCCAAGCCGAGCTGAACCGAGCTTTTGCCGCCGCGGCTCACGGCCGTGGCGGCACCTCCTTACCACGCCCATGAACATGACCTCTCCTCCCAGCTCTGGCTGGGCCGACCGCTGGCTGCCTCGACTGGTGCTCTCCCCCAGTCTGGCGGCGGCCCTGATCTTCATCTACGGCTTCATCCTCATCACCGGGGGCTTGTCGCTGACCGAAAGCCGCCTGCTGCCGAATTGGGAATGGGCCGGCGTCGACCGCTACCTGGAGCTGTTCGACAACGAGCGCTGGTGGCAGTCGGCGCGCAATCTCGGCGTCTTCGGCCTGCTGTTCATCGGCATCAGCCTGGCGGCGGGGCTGGGTCTGGCGATCCTGCTGGACCAGCGCATCCGCTTCGAAGGCTTTCTGCGCTCGGTCTACCTGTATCCGATGGCGCTGTCCTTTGTCGTCACCGGCACGGCCTGGAAATGGATTCTGAACCCCGGCCTGGGACTGGAGAAACTGATGCACGACCTCGGCTTTGCCGCCTTCAGCTTCGACTGGCTGGTCAACCCGGACCGGGCGATCTACACGGTCGTCATCGCCGGGGTCTGGCAGTCCTGCGGTTTTGCCATGGCGCTGTTCCTGGCCGGACTGCGCGGGGTCGACAGCGAGATCATCAAGGCCGCGCAGGTCGACGGCGCGTCCATGCCCACCATCTACCGGCGCATCGTGCTGCCGGCCATGCGCCCGGTGTTCTTCTCGGTCACGCTGATCCTGGCCCACATCGCGATCAAGAGCTTCGACCTGGTGATGGCGCTCACCGGCGGCGGCCCCGGCACGGCCAGCGACGTGCCGGCGGTCTTCATGTACCAGTTCTCCTTCACGCGCGGCCAGCTGGGCCTGGGGGCCGCTGCCTCCATGATGATGCTGATGACGGTGGTGGCCATCGCCGTGCCGCTGATGTATGGCGAGGCGCGCAGCTCGCGCACCGGGGGGGCAGCATGAGCGCCGCGCCGGGCCGCCCCAAGCAAGCGAACGCCTCCTCGGGAGGCAGCGCCGCACATGCAATGGCAAGCGTGGAGGCTGGCCTCATGAGTGCCGCGCCGAGCGGCCTCAAGCCGGGCTACGCTCCCTCGGGGGCCGTCCCGAGCGCGCCTGCCCTCGCCGACGCGCTCCGGCCCACGCTCGCGCGCATCGCCATTTACGCGGCGCTCGTCGCCGTGGCGCTGCTGGCGCTGGTGCCGCTGTATGTGATGCTGTCGACCTCGCTCAAGCCGCTGGACGAGGTGCGGGCCGGCAACCTGCTGGCGCTGCCGCGCTCGCCCACGATCGAGCCCTGGCTGGCGGCCTGGA
>JBOHHM010000237.1:0-6131 GCA_050725495.1 Burkholderiaceae bacterium
GTGCCGAAGACCGCGCCCAGCTTCGGCGCGAGTACCCGCCGGTCGAGCATCCGGTGGTGCGCACGCATCCCGAGAGCGGCGAGAAGATCCTGTTCGTCAACGAGGCCTTCACGACCCATTTCGCCAACTTCCGGCAGGTGCATGACAGCCAATGGCACCTGGACGGGCCGACGCATTCCCGCGACCTGTTCGACCTGCTGGTGCGGCAGGCGCGGACGCCCGAGTACCAGGTGCGCATCCAATGGCAGAAGAACACGGTGGTGTTCTGGGACAACCGCGCGACACAGCACTACGCGATCTCCGACTACTTCCCCAACGTCCGGAGCATGGCGCGCGCGACCATCGTCGGCGACGTCCCCGTTTGACCGCCCCCATCTCTGGAGACAACTTCATGCACAGAAGAGCAATTCTCGCCACCCTGGCCCTGGCAACCAGCACCCTGGCCTTCGCCCAGGAGTACCCGAGCCGCCCGATCACCTTCGTGCTGCCGGCACCCCCCGCCGGGCCGACCGATACGGTCGCGCGCGCACTGGCCGACGTCATGGGCAAGAGCATGAAGCAGAGCATCGTGGTGGACAACAAGCCGGGCGCCTCCGGCCTGCTCGGCGCCCAGACGGTGGCGCGCGCCGCGCCCGACGGCTACACCGTGCTGATCGCGCATTCGACCCCGATCTACTACGCGCCCTACATCTTCTCGAAGGTGCCCTACGACGTGCAGCGCGATTTCTCCTTCATCACGGAGATCGCCTCCGGCAGCCTGGTGTACGCCGTCACCAACGACGTGCCGGCCCGGAACATGAAGGAGTTCATCGGCTGGGCCCAGAAGAACAAGGGCAAGGTCAACTACGGCTCCTACGGGGTCGGCTCGTCCAGCCACCTGCTCAACGCCTACTTCAGCAATTCGCAGAAGCTGGACATGAACCACGTGGCCTACAAGGGCGAGTCCTTCATGGTGAACGACCTCTTGGGCGGACAGATCCCGGTGGCCATCGGCACCCTCGGCACCCTCGGCACCATGGCGCCCTTTCTCGCAGACGGCAAGCTGCGCGCGCTGGCCGTCATCGGCGAGCATCGCCTGAAGAACCTGCCGGACGTGCCGACGATGGCCGAGGCCGGCTTCCCTGATGCCGCCTACAAGCCGCTGGCCGGCCTGGTGATGATGGCCCCGGCGGGCGTGCCTGCACCCGTGCTGGCGCGCCTCGAGAAGGAAGCCCGCGCCGCCATCCAGTCGCCCCAGGTGCAAGCCCGCTTCCAGGTCTTCGGCCTGGTGGGCATCGGCAACAGCGGCGCCGAATTCCGGCGCAACCTCGAGGCCAGCGGCCCCCTCATCCAGAACCTCGTCAAGATCTCCGGCTTCAAGGCGGAGTGATCGGGCGTCCGTCGAACAGGATCGAAGGTATGCACACCACTGCCAATTCCGATGCTTCCGCCATGCTCGAAGGCCTCACGGTGCTCGACCTGAGCCAGGGCGCCTCCGGCCCCTATGCGGGTGTCCTGCTGCGTCAGCAGGGCGCCCGGGTCATCAAGGTCGAGCCGCCTTCTGGCGACTGGGCGCGCCACATCGGGCGCGCGCGCGACGGCCAGACGGCCATCGCCATCGCCAACAACGTGGGCAAGGAGAGCGTGGTGGTCGACGCCCGCACCGACGCCGGCCGCAAGACCCTGCGCCGGCTCGCCGAGCAGGCCGACGTGGTGATCCAGAACTTCCGTCCCGGCGTGGCCGAGCGCATGGGCGTGGGCTATGCCGAACTGGCGGCGGCCCGGCCCGGCCTGGTCTACGTCTCGATCTCGGGCTATGGCGCCACCGGCCCGATGGCCGACCTGCCCGCGCTCGACACCACCGTGCAGGCCCTGAGCGGGCTGATGCACAGCAACCGGGATGCCACGGGGCAGCCCCAGAAGATCGGCCTGGTGATCGTGGATCTGGCCACCGCGATCTACGCCGCGCAGTACGCCACGGCGGCGCTGTTCCGCGCCGCGCGCACCGGGCAAGGGCGGCATGTGCAGGTCACGATGCTGGAGACCGCCGCCGCCCTGCAGTCCTACATCCTGCTGGACGACGCGATGTTTCCCGGCAAGGAGTCGGCGGTGCTCGGCGCGCCGGTGGGCCTGTTCAAGGCCTCGGACGGCATGCTGTACGTGAGCCTGGTCAACGACGCGATGTTCGAGCGGCTGGCACGCGGCATGGGCTTCGACGACTGGCTGGCCGACGAGAGCCTGCGCGCCAGCGCCGGCCGCATGCCACGCGCGCAGGAGCTGAACGAGCGCCTGGGCCGCCACCTGGCCACCAACACGGTCGCGCACTGGTCCGAGGTGCTGACCCGAAGCGACGTGCTCTTTGCACCCGCGCGCCATTCGCGCGAGCTGCGCAGCCACCCGCAAAGCCTGCACACCGGACTCTTTGCCTCGGTCGACCAACCGGGCCTGGGCGAGCTGCCCTGGCCCAACCTGCCGGGCCTGTCGGGGCTGGCCCGCCCCATCGGGCACGCCCCGGCGCTGGGCGAGCACACGCAGGCCGTTCTGCAGGAATTCGGTATCGACGAGAAAGAAGCGACATGAACGAGCGCGTGCTGATCGACATCGACGACGACGGCGTCGCCGAGGTGCGGCTCAACCGCGCCGACAAGATGAACGCGCTCGACGCCGCCATGTTCGACGCGCTGGTCGACGCCCAGGAGCGCCTCTGCAACGAGCGCGGGCTGCGCGCCGTCGTCCTGCACGGTGAGGGCCGCGCCTTTTGCGCCGGCGTGGACATGGGGCGTGTGCAACACATGGCGAACGGCCAGACCGGCCGCGGCTACATGCTGGCGCCGCGCACCCACGGCCTTACCAACAAGCCGCAGCAAGCCGCCTGGGGCTGGCGCGAGCTGCCGGTGCCGGTGATCGCGGCCATGCACGGTGTGGCCTTTGGCGGCGGCCTGCAGATAGCGCTCGGCGCCGACATCCGCTGCGTCGCGCCCGACGCCAAGCTGTGCGTGATGGAAATGAAGTGGGGCCTGGTGCCCGACATGGCCGGCTTCGCCATCCTGCGCGAACTGCTGCGTGCCGACGTGATGCGCGAGCTGATCTACACCGCCCGCATCCTGGACGGCACCGAGGCTGCCGCGCTGGGCCTGGCCACCTGGGTGGGCAGCGATCCGCTCGCGCATGCGCGCCAGCTGGCCCGCCAGATCGCGCAATGCAATCCCGACGCCATTCGCGCCGCCAAGCGCTTGCTGAACCGCAGCAGCGACGCCGACGCTGCGCAGATCCTGGCCGAAGAGTCGCGCGAGCAGGATCGCCTGGTGGCCAGCCCGAACCAGCGCGAGGCGGCGCGCGCGGGCATCGAGAAGCGCGCGCCGGTCTTCGAGCACACGGTGCCGGACGCCTGAGTGCTTCCGCCCGCGTCAGCGCGGGTTCGGCTCCACGCCCGGTGAGCCCGGACTGCCAGCGGCCGGTCCGTTCACTCCGGTTTCCAGCCCCCACCCCAGATCGCGCACCCGCGCCACCGCCTCGTCGCGCCCGCTCACGCGCAGCTTGGCGTAGATGCGGCTCAAGTACCACTTGACCGTCTCGGGCGAGAGGCCGAGGGTGCGGGCGATCTTCTTGTTGGGCATGGCCTGGCTGATGAGGCGCAGCATGTCGATCTCGCGGCCGCTGAAGGATTCCAGCAAGTTCTCCGGCTGCGTGCGCGCATTGGCGGCGTTGTCGCGCGCCTGCTGTTGGGCCGAGCGCTTGCGCGCGCTCGCCTCGAGCCGCTCGACATAGAAGGCCAGCACCGGGTCCAGCGTTTCGCTGCGAGCCAGTTCGCGGATCAGGCCCAGCGCCGCGTCGTCGGTGTCGATCAGGCTGCGCACGAGCCCCAGGCGATGGCCCAGGCGCAGCGCCTGCAGGGTCATTTCGCGCGCGGCCTGCGGATTGCGGCGGCGCGCCTCGATCAGCGCGCCCTCCAGCGTCAGGCGCGCGATGCCGCGTTGCCGCCCGCGGGCCTCGGAGCGCTTGCGCAGCGCGGTCAGCTGGGCCGCCGCGCCGTCGAGGTCGCCTTGGGTGACGCGCCAGCGAATGCGCACCCGCTGCGCCAGGTCGCTGATTTCGCGCAGCGCGCTGTGCTCCGCGTTCGGGTGCTTGGCGTCGAGCGCGTCGAGCCGGGCGATGCAGGCCTCGGCGGCCAGGTATTGCCCCAGTTGCAGGCGCCGGCCGGCCTGGTGGGCCAGGCTGTGCGCGAGCAGCCGATCCAGGCCGTGCTTGAGCGCGTAGTCCTCCAGCCGCTCCAGGTAGGCGAAGGCTTCGAGATGGTTGCCGGCCAGCCAGTGCGAGGCCGACAACACGCGCAGCGCGCGCAGCACCGCGTCGGGAATCGAGATGCGCTCCAGGATGTCGACGCGGTCCTCCAGCAGCCGGCGCGCTTCCTCGGCGTCGTCGCTCTCGTAGAGCACGTCGCCGAGCAGCGCGGACACGAACACGGTGGTGTCGGCGCAGGCCTTGCCGAGCTGCCCCGCCTCGTGCAGCACGGCGCGGTAGATGCGCTCGGCCTGCGTGATCTGGCCTTCCAGGGCATGGCTCAGGCCGACCAGGCAGCGGCCGTAGAGGCTGCCGGCGGCGGTGCAGACCAGCGGCACCCCGTCGGCCAGCACCGGCGCGCCATCGCGCTGCACCTGGCGCGCCTGCTCGTAGTCGCCACGGTGCATGTGCAGCCACGACTGGATGTTGAGGCTGCCGCCGAGCGCCACCACGTCGGCGCCGGGCGGCGGCGCTTGCATGCGCGGCAGTTGCTTCATGGCGGCGTCGGTGTCGTCGCGCTGCACCGCCAGCGATCCGGCATTGACGGCCAGGAGGAAGTGCGCCTGCGCGTCGCTTTGCGGGATGTCGCGCGCCAGCGCCTCGATGCTGGCGGCGCAGGTGTCGAGCTCGCGCAGGAAGAGGTGGGAGCGCATCACCCACATGCGCAGCTGCAGGCGCTTGTTGACTTCGTCTTCGGGCAGTTGCCGTATCAGCGAGATCAGGGTGCCGCGCTCGCCACGCACGAACAATCCCTGGGCGCAGCGCTCGATGAGATCGGCCGCCTGCGCGCCCTCGCCGGCGCGCAGCGCGTGGCGGATCGCCTCCTCGAGCCAGCCGCGCTCGCGGAACCAGTGCCAGGCGCGCGCCTGCACCGCGCGCTGCCAGGCCGCGTCGGCGGCCGAGAAGCGCGCCATCAAGGTCTCGCGCAGCAGGGGATGCAGCCGATAGCAGGTGTCGGGCTCGGCGCTGTCGATGGGGACGATGAACAGGTTGTCGGCCTCGAGCCGCGTCAGTAGCGCGGCGACCTCGCCGATCGCCTCTGGGCGGTCGATCAGCGTGGCGCACAGCGAGGCGCAAAAGCGGCTGCAGGGCGCCAGCGCGACCAGCAGGTCGATGTCGCCCTTCGCCAGCTGCGCGAACACCTCGCGCTCGAAAAAGCGCCCGAAGGCGCGCGCATCGCGCACCTCGGCCAATCCGGATGGCGCCCCGGGCGCCGGCGCGTCCTTGCGCCGCTGCTTCTTCTTCCATTCGATCGAGAGCAGCTGCAGGCCGGCCACCCAGCCGTCCGTCAGGTCGTGCAACTGGCGCGCGCTGCGCGCGTCGATGCCCTCGAGCTGCAGCTTGAGGAACTGCTCCGATTCGGCGGGCGAGAAGCGCAGCTGGCTGCGGTCCAGCTCCAGCACCTGGCCCTGGGCGCGCAGCCGCTCCAGCGACAGCGGCACCGGTGTGCGCGAGGCCAGCACCAGGTGCAGGTTGGGCGGCGCGTAGTTCAGCAGCCATTGCAGGGCCCCGCCGATGCGCGGCTGCGTGAGGTGGTGCAGGTCGTCGAGCACGACGGCGATCTCGCGCCGCTGCCCGGCAATGGCGCGCACCAGGGTGACGATCAGGCGCTCCACGCCGTCGGCATCGGTCGCGCCGCCGCCCAGCAGGCTGGCGACGCTGGCCAGCGAGGGGTCGATCTGCGCGACGCTGGCCACCAGCGCGTCCAGGAAGCGCGCCAGGTCGTCGTCTTCCGCCGCCAGCGAGAGCCAGGCCACCTCGAAACCCAGCGGCAGCAGGGCGCGGCGCCAGGCGGCCAAGGTGGTGCTCTTGCCCGCGCCGGCCGGGCCGGTCAGCACCACGCAGCGCAGCCGGCGCGCCTCGTGCAGCCG
>JBOHHM010000238.1:0-10947 GCA_050725495.1 Burkholderiaceae bacterium
GCATCGAGCCGCGAATGCGAAAACGACGGCCAAAACCATACCCCTGGCTGAAGGTGCCGCGTCCCAACGCTCGCCGCCAAGTTCAAAAGTACGGCCACGCGTGGGTGCCTAAGTAAGTGCCATTCCCTTTAGGAGTTTTCACCATGGTCTCTTCGTATCGTCGTAGCTTGCTCCGCCAATCCCTCGCAGCCGCGGCCGGTCTCGCAGCCGGCGGCTTGCTGTCGATCGATGCATTCGCCCAGGGCAAGACGCGTATCAACATGCAGATCGGCTGGATAGTCGGTGGCAATCAAATCGGCGAAGTGGTGGCCAAGCGACTGGGCTTCTACGAGCAGGAGGGCATTGATTTCGAAATCCAGCCCGGCGGGCCCAACATCGATGGCGTGGCCATCGTCGCCTCCGGGCGCTACGAGATGGGGCAGGTGTCCTCCAGCCCCTCGGTGATGCTCGCAGTCTCGCAGGGCCTGCCGATCAAGTGCTTCGCTGTCGGGGCGCAGAAGCACCCCTTCACTTTCTTCTCGCTGGCAAAGAACCCGGTGCGCAAGCCCGCCGACCTTATCGGCAAGAAGGTCGGCATGCCCTCGACCGCGGCGATCCTGCTGCGCGCCCTGCTGGCCAGGAACAAGATCGCTGAGAAGGACGTTACCGTCGTGACCATCGGCTCCGACATGGCGCCGCTTTTGACCGGCCAGGTCGACGTGGTCACCGGCTGGCTCACCAATACGACCGCGATCAAGGCCCTGGGCCCGGACCGCGTGGACATGATGCTGTGGGATGCGGGGGTGCAGCTCTACGCGTTGCCCTACTACGCATCGACCAAGACCCTCACGAGCCAGCCTAAGGTCATCGAGGCCTTCCTGCGCGCCACTGCCCGCGGCTGGTACCACGTGCGCGCCAACCGCGAACAGGCGGTCGACCTGCTGGTGAGGGAATACCCCAACCTCAAGCGCGAGGATGAGCGCGTCGCGGTCGATGTGATTCTCGAGTACGCCCTCGGCGGCCTGGCGCAAACGCAGGGCTGGGGCGCGATGGACCCGGCCGTGTGGCAAGACCAAATTGCCGCCTATGCCGAGTTGGGTCAATTCACCGCCCGCACGCCGAAGGTCGAGGAGGTAATTTGGCAGGACGCGCTCAAGGCCACTGCCGCACAGCGCATGGGAAAGGCCTGAAGCTATGGCTGCCGTACTTAACGCCGCGCCCTCCATCTCCTGCCGCAACATCGGCGTGCGCTTTTTCACGGAGCGCCGGGATGTCACCGCGATCAAGAGCCTGGACCTCGATGTCGCCCAGGGCCAGTTCCTCACGTTGCTAGGCCCGTCGGGCTGCGGTAAGTCCACCTTCCTGCGTGTCGTTGCCGACCTGCTGGAGCCCAGCCGGGGCCGGATCGACGTGCTCTCCACCACGCCACAGGCCGCGCGCAAGAACCGCGACATCGGCTTCGTGTTCCAGGACGCGGCGCTTCTGCCCTGGCGCACGGCGCTGCAGAACGTGCAACTGCCTCTGCAGGTCGGCGGCGGCGCGAGCCGCAAGGGGCGCCGCTCGCCGCAGGAACTGCTCGAGCTGGTCGGGCTGGAGGACAGGGCCCATGCTTGGCCGCACGAGATGTCGGGCGGTCAGCGCCAACGCGTGTCGATCGCACGCGCACTGGCCAGCGACCCGAAGATCCTCCTGATGGATGAACCATTCGGCGCACTCGACGAGATCACGCGCGACCGTCTCAACGAGGAGATCCGCCGGGTCTGGAAGGAGACCGGCGTGACCATCCTGTTCGTCACGCACAGCATCCACGAGGCGGCTTTCCTCGGCCAGCGTGTGCTGATGCTGGCCGCCAACCCCGGCCGCGTGCGCGAAATCGTGCCCGTCGATCTGCCCGAAGACCGTACCCTCGACATCCGCGAGACCCCCGAATTCATCCGCCTCACCGCCCATCTGCGGCGTGTGCTGGAAACTTGCTGAGGTTCCCCATGACTACCAGTTCCATCGAAACGCCGGTGACCGGCCTGGCCTCCATTCCCGCCGATCCCGAATACCTCGCCTGGGCCGCCGCGCGACAGCGAAAGCTGTGGCGCCGCCGCATCCTGCCCGCGCTTGGCATCGGCGGTCTCGTCGTGCTGTGGTGGGCCATCATCGCCATCTTCGACGTCAAGCCCTTCATCGCACCCTCGCCGTGGGCGGTGCTGGAAACCCTCTACGCCAAGCGCGCCGTCCTGCTGGACAATCTGATCCCGACCGCGATGGAAGCGGCCGGGGGCTTCCTGCTGGGCAACCTGGCAGCGATCGCGATCGCGACGCTGTTCGTGCACAACAAGACACTGCAGGACATCTTCTTCCCGGTAGTGCTGATGTTCAATGCCGTGCCGCTGGTTGCCAAGGCCCCGGTGCTGGTGCTGATCATGGGCAACGGGGCATGGAGCCCAAGATCACGATCGCGGCGCTGGTGTGCTTTTTCCCCACGCTAGTGAACATGGTGCGCGGCCTCGAATCGGTGAATCCGCAGGCTATGGAGCTGATGCGCGTGCTGTCGGCGAGCAAGATGGAGATCTTCTTCCGCCTGCGGCTGCTGAACGCCTTGCCCTACCTGTTCTCGGCCCTGCGCATTGCGGCATCGATGTGCGTGATCGGCGCGGTGGTCGGCGAATGGGTCGGAGCCACGGTCGGCATCGGCGCAATGATCCTTCAGGCTACCTTCAACTTCGACTCTCCCTTGCTGTACGCCGCGATCGTGATGAGCGCGAGCCTGTCCGGCCTATTTTTCCTGCTGGTGACCGCCGCCGAGCGGTCGATCATCCGCTGGCAGCCAGAATCCACCCACTGACACATCGTCACTCGCGCTCTTCGGAAAGTCCTCCGCACTGCTTTCGGCAGCCTGCGCTTGAGCGCGAGGTTGCATCCCCAATTCCATCGTCAGGAGAACTGAGACATGAATGAACTGAAAGACAAGACCGTCCTAATCACGGGTGCCAGCTCGGGCATCGGCGCGGCCGTCGCAGTCGCCATGGGCGCTGCGGGCGCCCATGTCGCCGTGCATTTCCACCACCGCCGCGCCCAGGCAGATGATGTAGTCAGAGACATCGAGATGCGCGGGGGCAAGGCCTTCGCGCTGCAGGCGGACCTGACCGACTCGGCTGCCGTCGACGCCTTGGTGAGCGAGGCGCACGAGCGGCTGGGCCGCATCGACGTGCTGGTCAACAACGCGGGCGGCTTCGTGCGGCGGGCTCCGATCGTTGACGCGGACGACGACTACATCGACGCCGTGTTCCGCCTCAACGCGCGCTCCATGGTTGCGGTGAGCCGGCGCGCGATTCCGCTAATGTCGGCCGCCGGCGGCGGCGCCATCATCAACGTAACGACGCAGGCGGCACGCACCGGCGGCGGGCCGGGCGCGGGCATCTACGCCGCCTCCAAGGGATTCGTGTCCACGCTCACGCGGACCATGGCCAAGGAACTAGCGAAGGACAACATCCGTGTCAATGCTGTCGCACCGGGCGTAATCGAGACACCCTTTCATGACGGCCACTCGAGCCCCGAGATCCTGCGCAACTTTGCCGCCGCCATTCCCATGGGGCGGCTGGGGACGGCGCAGGAGTGTGTCGGGGCCTTCATGTTTCTGGCGAGCGAGGCAGTCAGTGGCTACGTTACCGGCCAGATCATCGAGGTCAATGGCGGTCAGGTGATGCCATGAGCCGGCCCCCCCGTTTTCAAGGCTTGTTCCCGGTGGTTCCGACCACCTTCACGGAGCAGGGTGAGCTTGACATCGAGAGCCAGAGGCGGTGCGTGGACTTCATCATCGATGCCGGCGCGGACGGTATCTGCATCCTCGCGAACTTCTCCGAGCAGTTTTCTTTGCTCGACGACGAGAGAGAGCGCCTCACGAGGACGGTGCTCGAGCATGTCGGCGGACGCGTGCCGGTGATTGTCACCACAAGCCACTTCAGCACGGCGGCGTGCATCGAGCGCAGCATCCGCGCACAGGCGCTCGGCGCCGCCATGGTGATGGTGATGCCGCCCTACCACGGCGCGACCATCCGCGTGCCCGAGGACAGGATCTACGAGTTCTACGCCCGGCTCTCGGATGCGCTGAACATCCCCATCATGGTCCAGGACGCGCCGGTCAGCGGCACCACGCTCTCGGCGGCCTTTCTAGCGCGCATGGCCCGGGAGATCGAGCAGCTGGCCTATTTCAAGATCGAGACGCCCG
This sequence comes from Burkholderiaceae bacterium, assembly GCA_050725495.1. Lineage (GTDB taxonomy): Bacteria > Pseudomonadota > Gammaproteobacteria > Burkholderiales > Burkholderiaceae_C > JBOHHM01. Next base: position 4,199 of record JBOHHM010000238.1, read on the forward strand.
GCGCCGCGAGCAAGCTGCGCGAGCTGATCCGCCTGGGCGGCGAGGCCATCGAAGGCCCCTGGGACGGCGAGGAAGCCATCACCCTGCTGCCCGATCTGGACGCAGGCGCCACTGGGGCCATGACCGGTGGCGGCTATGCCGACGGCATACGCACCATCGTCGACGCCTACCTCGCGGGACGCCGCGAGGAGGCGGTCCAGGCCTACGGCCGCTGGCTGCCGCTGATCAACTACGAGAACCGCCAGGGCGGCATCCTCACGGCCAAAGCCTTGATGAAAGAAGGCGGCGTGATCGCCTGCGAGGCGCCGCGCCAGCCGTTCCCGCCCATGCACCCGGCGGTGCGCGCCGGGCTGATCGAGGCCGCGCGCCGTCTCGACCCGCTGGTCCTGCGCTGGGGCCGATGAGGTACTTCAGATGACGCAAACACACGACAACCTGATCAACGGCGAATGGGCGGCCGGCGCGAGCTACGCCCCCAACCTCAACCCCAGCAACCTTTCCGACGTGATCGGCGAGTACTCGCAGGGCGACGCGGCGCAGTTGGACGCGGCGGTGCGCGCGGCCCAGGCGGCGCTTCCCGCCTGATCCGTGAGCGGCATCCAGGCGCGCTTCGACGCGCTGGACAAAATAGGCAGCGAGATCCTGGCGCGCAAGGAGGAGCTGGGCAGCCTGCTGGCGCGCGAGGAAGGCAAGACGAAGGCCGAAGGCATAGGCGAGGCCGCGCGCGCCGGCGCCATCTTCAAGTTCTTCGCCGGCGAATGCCTGCGCACCGCCGGCGAGAGCCTGCCCTCGGTGCGCCCCGGCATAGGCGTGGAGATCACGCGCGAGCCCGTCGGCGTGGTCGGCCTGATCACGCCCTGGAACTTCCCGATCGCCGTCCCCGCCTGGAAAATCGCCCCGGCCCTGGCCTGGGGCAACTGCGTGGTCCTGAAGCCCGCCGACCTGGTTCCCGGCTGCGCCTGGGCCCTGGCCGAGATCATCAGCCGCTCGGGCATTCCCGCTGGCGTCTTCAACCTCGTCATGGGCCGCGGCAGCGTCATCGGCGACGCCCTGGTCAACCACCTCGGCATAGACGCCGTCAGCTTCACGGGCAGCCAGGGCGTGGGCAGCCGCATCGCCGCCGCTTGCGCGCAGCACATGAAGAAGGTGCAGCTCGAGATGGGCGGCAAGAACCCGCAGGTCATCCTCGACGACGCCGAGCTGGCCCAGGCGGTGGAGCTGAGCGTGCAGTCCGCCTTCTACTCCACCGGCCAGCGCTGCACCGCCTTCAGCCGTCTGATCGTCACCCAGGGCATCTACCCCAGATTCGTGCAAGCCATGCAGGAGCGCATGGCCCGCATCAAGGTCGGCGACGCGCTCGCGCAGTGCACCGACATCGGCCCCGTGGCCAGCCAGGGCCAGCTCGAGCAGGACCTGAGCTACATCGAGATCGGCCGGGCCGAAGGCGCCATCCTGGCCGCCGGCGGCGAGCGGCTCCAGCTCGCCACCGACGGCTACTACATGACGCCGGCGCTGTTCAGCGAAAGCGGCAAGGACATGCGCATCAACCGCGAGGAGATCTTCGGGCCGGTGGCCAGCATCATCCGGGTGAAGGACTACGAGGAGGCGCTGGCCGTGGCCAACGACACGCCGTTCGGCCTCTCGGCCGGCATCGCGACCACCAGCCTCAAGCACGCCACGCACTTCAAGCGCCACAGCCAGGCCGGCATGGTGATGGTGAACCTGCCCACGGCGGGGGTGGACTACCACGTGCCGTTCGGCGGGCGCAAGGGCTCGAGCTACGGGCCGCGCGAGCAGGGCCGCTACGCCCAGGAGTTCCTCACCACGGTGAAGACCGCCTACACCCTGGCCTGAACGCCCAGTTCGGGGCTGGCGGCCTCGTGCAGCAGCGCCAGCGGGCGCGCTGCCGGGCTGCTGGCGGGCCGGTCGTGCCCGATGCTGCCGAAGGCCTCCAGGCGGTGGCGCAGCGCGTAGGGCAGGCTGCGCAGCAGCCCGTGCATTTCGTAGCGCGAGGCGATGGTGTGGGGAATCACCGCGATCATCTGGGTCTGCGCGATCAGATTGGTCGTGGTGAGAATCGACGCGGTCTCGATCAGGCCTTGCGGCAGCGGCGCTTGGGGCGAGCGGAACTCCTGCTCCATCACCTCGCGCATCGGGCTGCCTCGGGGCTGCAGGATCCAGGGATAGGCCAGCGGGGCCTTGAAGGGCACGCTCTGGCGTTCGGCCAGCGGGTGGTCCGTGGCGGCCACGAGGGAAAGCCCCTCCTCGGCGACGGGCGTGAACAGGTGCTCGTGCGGCGAGATGCCGGTCACGCGGCCGACAACCGGGTCGAGCTGGCCCTGCCGCAGCTGCTAGAGCAGGCGGTCGCTCGTGCCCACCGTGATCTCCACCGCCAGCAGCGGGTACAAGGCCTTGAGCCGGATCAGCGCGCCGGTCAGCAGGGAAGGGGAGGCGGCCATGATGCTGCCGTTCGCGCCCAAGCGCCTCCAGCATGCCGCGCATGCCGTGGAAATAGGCCAACACGCAGCGCCCGGTGTCGGCGAGGTGCGGCATCATTGCGTGCGATGCGCCTCGCCATCCCTGGCCCACGATGCATCCCGAAACCCACAAGGGGCTGTTGGACATCGCTAGGCGCCTGGACCCGCTGGTCCTGCGCTGGGCCCGCTGATCGTTCCCTTCGAACTGCCAGTCAATCTTCAGCCGGCAGGCGTTATCTTGTCGATAGCGACGCAGGCGTCCTGCAGCAGTTGCGCAAGAAGGTCGGCGAATCCCGCAGTCGCGCTAGAGAGTTGCCGGGTCGAAGGGACCACCACGGCGAGGCGCATGTTCTCCATCCCGGACTCGCGCAGTGGCCGCCACACCGCCTTACCGCTTTGAAGTTCAGGAATCCAGCTGATCTTGGAAAAGAATGATATGTAGTGACCATCGAGCACCAAGGCCTTGAGCATGGGCGCGAAGTTGCACGACAGCCGCGTGTCGAGTGCATTCCAGGAGCTGACGAAGCTCGCCTCGAACACGCGTCGCATGGTCATGACATGCGCGCCATGCCGCACCAGCGGATAGCCCTTGCAGTCGTTGAGCGTCAGATCGGCGTGTGCGCTGAGCGGATGCCCCGCGGCCATCATCACGCCCGGCGGCAGCGCCACTGAGGCGTGTACATGCACTCCCGTCGGCAGGTCACTATTGACGAAGCAAACGCCGACGTCGCTTTGCCCCGAAGCGACCTCGCTCATCACTTCGTACGCGGGCGCACAGTTCAGCGCATAGGTGACGGCCGGATTGCTGGAGCCGAAAGCTCTCACCGCGTCCAACAGGACATTGAGGAACAGCGAATCCATCGCTGACACGGTGACATGCCCCGTCTTCTCTCCAGGCAGCGCCTTCAAGTCCGCCCGCATGAGGCTAAACCCGTGAAGCGTCTCTTGGGCGTGCTGGAGCAGTCTTGCGCCCGCGGGCGTGAGCCGCACCCCGTTGGGAAGCCGGTCAAAGAGAGGCGTACCCAACTCATCCTCAAGCAGAATGATTTGGCGGTTGACAGCTGACGATGCGACATAGAGTCGCTCGGCCGCCTTCCGAATTGATCCGCAGGCGGCCACCTCCGCGAAGTACTTCAGGACCGGCGCATGCATACTTACGGAGAAGTCTGCCATCAATGATGGGTTGAGTCAACATACAGTCTTGTCTAACGAGGAATGAGCCTGGACAGGGCTCGGACTGTTCGCGCCCAAGGCCAGGCGGACATCGAGAATCCCTTCGCGCCGAGTTCGGCCAGCGTCGGGACCTCGGGCAGGAACTTGCTGCGCTGCGGCGTCACGATGCCGATCACGCGCACCTTTCCGGCCTTGATGAAGGGCTCGGAATTTCCGTAGACGTCGAATGTCATGTCGATGTTTCCGGCGATCAGGCCGGTGATCGCCGGCGTCGAGCCGCAGCTGAGGCAGCGGCCAGGCCGCAGGCCGGGCCGTGGTGGCGTCCAAGCCTCAAAGCTATCATGCGCGCATGACGCCGCTGTCTTCCTGGTACGACGCGCTGGGGCCCACGGGACGGGCGCCGCTGCGCTGGCTGGCCGGATGGTGGCGCATTGTGCATTTTGGCGCGCTGATGCTGGTGCTAGCGCTGTCGCCGTCGACATATCGCCGCGAGAACCGCCTGGCGCTGGCCAGGCAGCTGTACCTCGACACGGCGCCGATTTTGCTGGGCTTCACCGTGCTGTGCGCGCTGATCAGCCTGGTGCTCACGCGCATCGTGGTGGTCACGGCGCTGAGCTACGGGCTCTCGCAATACGCGCTGGAGATGGTGATCCGCGTCCTGGTACTCGAGTTGATTCCCTTGACGGCGGCGCTGTTCGTGGCGCTGCGCTGCACCATACCCCATGGCGCGGAACTCGCGCGCATGCGCCGCCGTGGCGTGCTCGACGAGATGAGGCGCTCGGGGCTCGATCCCATGCGCCGCGAACTGCTGCCGCGCGTGGCCTCGGGCGTGTTCGCCACGGCCATGCTGGCGATGCTGAGCTGTGTGGTGGCCCTGCTGCTGGCCTATCTGACGCTCTACGGTTTCACGCTGTCCGGGCTGCCGGCTTACACGCGCATGTTCGGCCAGGTGTTCCACCCGGCGGTGACGCTGATCTTCGTGCTCAAGACGCTGTTTTTCAGTCTGGCCGTCTCTGCGATCCCCATGGTCTCGGGTGTGCACGACATGGCAGGCGAGCGCTCGCGCACCGTGGCCGAGCTGCAGGGACTGGTGCGAATGTTCGCGGTGCTGCTGCTGGTCGAAGCGATGTCGCTGATGGGCAACTACTATTGATGCCATGACACAAGCCCCGGAGTCCCCGTCCCCGGTTGCCGCAGCGCCTGCGGTCGCCCATCTGGAGCTGAAGGCCGCGCTGCTGCTGCTGTTCATGCTGCTGCTGGTCGGCGGCTCGGCCATGTACCTGCTGTATGCGCGCGGCGCGTTCGAGGCCACGCAGAAGCTGGTGCTGGTGGCCGACGACTCCGAAGGCGTGGTGGTGGGCATGGACCTCACGTTTTCGGGCTTTCCGATCGGCCGCGTGCGCCGCATCGAACTGGCCGAGGATGGCAACGCGCGCATCGTCATCGACGTATCGAAAAAGGACGCGCACTGGCTGCGCGAGTCCAGCGTGTTCACGCTGGTGCGCGGCGTGGTCGGCAACACCAACATCCGCGCCTACAGCGGCGTGCTGACGGACCCGCCGCTGCCCGATGGCGCCGTGCGCCAGGTGCTGCGCGGCGATGCCAGCTCTGAAATCCCCCGCGTGATCTCGGCCGCGAAAGACCTGGTCGAAAACCTCAATGCGCTGACCGCCAAGGACGCCGCGCTGGCGACCAGCCTGGCCAATATGCAGGCCGTGACCGAAAAGCTCAACGGGCCTCACGGCGCCCTGGGCGTGTTGCTGGGCAACGAGGCCGATGCGAAGAAGCTGATTGCCACGCTGGAGCGCACCAACGCGCTGCTGACCCGGGTGGACGGCCTGGCCGCCAAGGCTGACACCCAGGTCTTTGGCGCCGACGGCGTGATGAGCGAAACCAAGGCCACCATCGTGCAGCTCAACGCCATGCTGGGCGAGGCGCGTACCAGCCTGAAGAAGGCGGATGCCGTGCTGGCCGAGGCCCAGGCCGTGGGCGCCAACGTGCGCGAGGCCACGACCGACCTGGGCGCGCTGCGCGCCGACGTGGAGGCCAACCTGCGCAAGGTCGAGGGCCTGGTCAACGAGATCAACCGCAAATGGCCGTTTGCGCGCGACACGGAGGTCAAGCTGCCATGAAATTCCTGCCGATGGCCGCCGTAGCGCTGCTGGCCGCCTGCGCCGGCGGCCCGCCGCCGCCCGAATGGCAAATGAACGCGCATGGGGCGATGGAACGCTTTGTGGCGGCCTACATGGCGGGCAACACCCGCGTCGAAACGGCGGAGTTCGACAAGGCGCGCAGCGAAATCGCGCGCACCGGCCGCTCCGATCTGCTGGCCCGCGCCGAGCTGCTGCGCTGCGCCGCCCGGGTGGCGAGCCTGGTGGTCGAACCCTGCGAGGGGTTCGAGAAGCTGCGCCAGGACGCGCCGCCGGCAGAGCGCGCCTATGCCGACTACCTGAGCGCCAAGCTGCAGCCGCAGGATCTGGCCCTGCTGCCCGCGCCGCAGCGCGCCGCGGCAGCGGCCAGCGCTGACGTGGCGGCCCTGAACAGGATTGCCGATCCGCTTTCCCGGCTGGTTGCCGCCGGCGTGATGTTCCAGGCCGCCCGGGCCAGCCCCGCAGTGATGGCGCTGGCGGTCGACACGGCGTCCGCCCAGGGCTGGCGGCGCCCCTTGCTGGCCTGGCTGGGACTGCAGGCCCGGCGCGCCGAGCAGGCGGGCGACCCGCTGGAAGCCGAACGCCTGCGCAGGCGCATGGCGCTGGTGCAAGGGGCATCGGGGTAGAGTGCAGGCCTTGGAACGGCATCGCCGCCGATAATCGGCGCATGACCGCTTTCCCCAAACCACAAGCCAGCACCGACTTCAGCAGCCTGCCGCTGAACCCGGCGATGCAGGCCAACCTGCAGCAGCTCGGCTACCTCAGCATGACGGCGATCCAGGCCGCCAGCCTGCCGCTGGCGCTGCTCGGCAAAGACCTGATCGCCCAGGCCAAAACCGGCAGCGGCAAAACGGCTGCCTTCGCTCTGACCCTGCTGGCCAACCTCAGCCGGAGCCGAGCCGCCTCAATCCGGCTGAGCCCCCCCGGGGGGCAGGGCGAAGCCCGTGGG
>JBOHHM010000239.1:0-13165 GCA_050725495.1 Burkholderiaceae bacterium
GTGGCCCGCCCAACGCTGAGGGTGGGCTGGCGCGCGCCAGCCCCACCGACGCCAGCCAGCGCCTACCCGCTCAGGCGTGTTGGCGCATCGAATCCGCCTGCGTGTTGGCCAGCGCGTCAATATGCTCTTTTTCCACGATGTAGGGCGGCGCGCTTGCCCGGTGCTCCGGCCATGGGTGCCAGTTCGACCGCGGCCGCCAGGCCCAGGCTGCGAATGCCCACCACATTGGGCAGGCCCTTGAACGTGCTGTGGAAGGCGTCGCCCAGCAGCTTGCCCATTTCGGCCGCGCGCGCGAGCAGCTGTTCCTGCTTGAACGGCCCGAGCGTGGCGATCGCGGCGGCTTTTTGGCGATCTGGGCGGGCAGGCTGTTCAGCAGCAGCCCATCCATCGCCAAGGTGTAATAGCCTGCGACGCGCCCGTCACTCGCTACCGCAACAAAACAAGCGGCCACCCTTCGGCGAATATCTTGGGTGACTGGCTGCTGAAAATACCGGTCCAAAGGTTCGGAGCCGCTGCAAAACGAACTGCAGTCATGCGTGCCATTTAGCTGCGCGAGGCGAAATGGCGCACCGCTCAGTCAACGGCGAACAGCTTGCGGCGGCGGGTAAAGGCGCGCCTCAGGGCAGGCGTGGCTCGCGGTGGCGACTGCAAGGCCCGCGCGAAACCCTCCTGATCCGTGGCATGCAGATCGGTGCTGATGCGGGCTTCAAGGCGAGAGGTGGAGGTGGCTGCGGTCATGGTGCGTCCTATCTGAATGGCATTGCACGCCAAATTGCCGGCATTTACACCCGCCCCTTAGTCTGATCAAGAGCCGCGCATGGTTTGACTGGGTGACAATGCGTACTTTTGAATGCGGCCACGCGCCCTGCATGAACTGCCATGACCACCACACTCCGCAGCAACGATCCCTGCCATTGCGGCAGCGGCAAACGCTACATTCACTGCCATTTGCGTGAGGATCAGGCGCTGGCAGCCCAAGCCGCCGACAGCCATGAGGGCGCCGTCCAGCGTGCCATTGCCTGGCTGGTGGAGCGACACCGCAAGGGCTTCAAGACGGCGTTCGACGCACTAACGGATTCCATGCTGCCTGCCGATGCGGGGCGCGACACGTTTGCGCACCTGGACGACGAGGTCTTGGGCATCGTCCAGATCAACCTGACCGAATGGATGCTGGCCGAGGGCGAGATTTTTGCCAAAGGCGCGCAGCGGCGCGTGTGCGAGTATCTGCTGGGTTCGGATGGGCCCGGCATGTCCCCCAAACAACGCGCATGGCTCATGCAATTGGGCGAGCAGCCGCTGCGCCTGCACACCGTGACCGATGTGCATAAAGGCGAAGGCGTGACGCTGTGCGATGCGCTGGACATGCAGGCCCCGCCTGTGCAAGTGCGCGAGCGCGCTGGCAGCGCCAGCATGACGCCAGGCATGCTGATAGGTTGCCGCGTCATGCGGTTGCCGAACCACAACGAACTCTCGGGCGCGATTTACCCGTTCTCGCAGCTTGCCGCGCAGGGCATGCTTGCCCAAGCGCGGGCTGTCGCGGACTCGATGCCCCAGGCCGACAATCAGCGGGCCCTGATGAGCTACGCCATCATGACCGCCTGGTTGCGGCAGTATTTGGAGCCGCCGCCCATGCCAAAACTGGTGGACGCGCAGACAGGCGAGGCGCTGCTGCTGGTGACAGACCACTACCGGGTGCTCGACCCCGCCACTCTCGCGCAGGCGCTGGCCACCTGCACCGACGTGAGCGGCGACGCCCAGGCCGGCTGGCTGCGCGAGTTTGAAGGCGAAGACGGCCAGTGGCGCACCCGTGCAGCCATCAACCCCGGCAAGCAGCCAGACCGCATTGAACTCTTCTACCGCACCCAGCGCCATGCCGACGAAGGCCGCGCCTGGTTTGATGCGTTGGCGGGCAGCTCAGTGCAGTTCCTGGCCCGCGAGATCACGGACCCGGTGGGCGCGATGTCCAAGCCGGGCAAGGCCAGCGCCGCCAGCGCGCCGGAGTCCAGCTTGTCGCCCGATGCGATGGCTGAAGCCATTGAGCAGGTGCTGCTGCGCAGCTATGCGAACTGGGCGGATGACCCCATCCCCGCGCTGGACCACAAGACGCCCCGGCAGGCCATCCAAAGCGCCAGCGGGCTGGAGCGTGTCAAGGGCCTGCTGCGCAGCTACGAGAGTGGTGAGGCGGATATGGCGGCGCGCCAAGGGCGGCGCACGATTTCCTACCAGTTTCTCTGGGATGCTTTGGGGATTGCTCGATGAGTCGCATAGCCCGAAGCGAAGCAACAACCAAAACCACCTCGAAGGGCGTGCGCAAGAAAGCCAGCATCCGGCGGACGGTCAAGCAAGCCATCGAGCCCCGCCTGTCGCGCCAGCGCCGCCCCCAGGACATGGCAGCGGAAGACTGGCAGCGCGCCTTGCGCCGCCAGTTCGGGCGCGAGCAGGCGTTCACGCTGGAAAAGATCGGCGATGAGCCGGTGTTCTCCGATTTTCGTGTGAGCAACCCCGAAAGCGGCAGCCGCTGGCGCGTGGCGATTCGCGGCACGGCGGCGGGCGACAATTTTTGCGCTTGCCCCGATTTCGCGACCAATGCCCTGGGCACCTGCAAGCACATTGAATTCACGCTTGCAAAACTTTCCACCCGGCGCGGCGGCAAGGCGGCGCTGGCGCTGGGCTATGCCCCGCCCTTCAGCGAGCTGTATCTGGACTACGGCGCGCTGCGCACGCTTCGCTTTCGCGCCGGCAGTGAAGCGCCAAAGGCATTGCTGGCTAAAGCGCGCCGCCTGTTCGACGCGACGGCGAACTGGACGCTGCCTTGGGAGCGATTGTCTGAGTTGGACGCATTCATCGCCGCGGCGCGAGCCGGCGGGCACGAACTGCGCGCCTACGACGACGCGCTGGCTTTCGTCGCGCAGGCGCGTGACGCGGAGCAGCGCAGACGCACGCTCGATGCCGCCTACCCCGAGGGCGCGGCGGACAAAGCGCTGAGCAAACTGCTGAAGACGCGGCTCTACCCCTACCAGGCCGAGGGGGCGCTGTTCGCGGCGCGTGCCGGCCGCGCCTTGATCGCCGACGAAATGGGCCTGGGCAAGACGGTGCAGGCCATTGCAGCGGCCGACTTGATGGCGCGCCACTTTGGCGTGCAGCGTGTGCTGATCGTGTGCCCCACCTCGCTCAAGCACCAGTGGCAGCGCGAGATCAGCCGCTTCACGGGGCGCGATGCGCAGGTGCTGCAGGGCCTGCGTGGCGCCCGCCAGCAGCAGTGGCGCGAAGAGGGCTTTTGCAAGATCGCCAACTACGAAATGCTGGCGCGCGACGCGGACCTGATCGAAACCTGGGCGCCCGAGCTGCTGATCGTGGACGAAGCGCAGCGCGTGAAGAACTGGAACACCATCGCCGCGCGCGCCATCAAGCGCATCCCAGCGCCCCACGCCATCGTGCTCACGGGCACCCCGCTGGAAAATCGCCTGGAGGAGTTGATCTCCATCGTACAACTGGTGGACCAACACCGCCTGGGCCCGACCTGGCGGCTGCTGCATGAGCACCAGCAGGTGGACGAATCGGGCCGGGTGATCGGCTATCGCGATCTGGATCGCCTGGGCGCCACGCTGGCGCCCATCCTGCTGCGGCGGCGCAAGGCCGAAGTGCTGACCCAACTGCCCGAGCGCGTGGACAAGACACTGTTTGTGCCCATGACCCGCGAGCAGCGCGTCCACCACGACGAAAACGGCCAGATCGTCACGCGCATCGTCTCGCGCTGGCGCAAAACAGGCTATCTCTCCGACAGCGACCAGCGCCGGCTGCAATGCGCGCTGCAAAACATGCGCATGGCCTGCAACAGCACCTGGCTGCTGGACCGTGAAACCGACTTCGGCGCCAAGGCCGACGAGCTGATCGCCCTGCTGCAAGACCTGTTCGAGCAACCCGGCGCCAAGGCCGTGGTGTTCAGCCAATGGCTGGGCACGCATGAAGTGCTCATGCGCAGGCTGCGCGAGCGCGGCTGGGGCCATGTGCTCTTTCATGGGGGTGTGCCCGGCGACAAGCGCGGCGCGCTGGTGGACCGTTTTCTCCAAGACCCTGATTGCCGCCTGTTCCTCTCGACCGACGCGGGTGGCGTGGGCTTGAACCTGCAGCATGCAGCGGCCACCATCGTCAACATGGACTTGCCCTGGAACCCCGCCGTGCTGGAGCAGCGCATTGGCCGCGTCCATCGCATGGGACAACTGCGTGGTGTGCAGGTGGTCAACTTCGTGGCCAAGGGCGCGATTGAAGAGGGCATGCTGGGCGTGCTGGCGTTCAAGAAGTCACTGTTTGTCGGCGTGCTGGACGGTGGCGACAGCGCGGTCTTCATGAACGGCACGCGCCTTTCCAAGTTCATGGAAACGGTGGAGGAAATCTCGGGCGCGATGGGGACGGCGGACGATACCCCCTCTGGTGAGGGCATGGCCGCGAGCGCTGAGCCGAGGGTCGAGCCAGTTGAGCCGCGGCAGGCGACGCACCCAGCCGTTCAGAGCGATCCGTGGGCACCCTTGCTGCAGGCCGGCATTCAGTTGCTACAGACACTCGCAGCGTCCGGCACGGACGCGCCACCGACTTGGGTGGAAACCGATGCTGTTACTGGCCGCCAATACCTGAAGCTGCCATTGCCAGAGCCTGCCGCCGTCGAGAGCCTGCTTGGGGAGTTGTCAAAAACGCTTGCCGCCTTGCGGCGCTGAACGCGCACGACCCCGCCGCCGCATGTGGTTCAAGCGCAGGGCTCAGGCGTTCCGCCTGATCGCGTCGGCCAGCGTATTGACCAGCGCATCGATGTGCTGCTGCTCCACGACATAGGGCGGCGCAATCACCAGCACGTCGCCGGCCGGGCGCACCAGAGCGCCCTTGTGGAAGCAGTCGAGGAAGATGTCGTAGCCCCGCTTGCCCGGCGCGCCGGCCAGAGGTGCCAGTTCCACCGCGGCGGCCAGGCCCAGGCTGCGGATGCCCACCACATTGGGCAGGCCCTTGAACGTGCTGTGAAACGCATCGCCGAGCAGCTTGCCCATCTCGGCCGCGCGCGCGAACAGGTTTTCCTGCTTGAACAGCTCCAGCGTCGCGATCGCGGCAGCGCAGGCCACGGGGTGGCCCGAGTAGGTGTAGCCGTGGAAGAACTCGACCATATGCTCGGGCGCACCGGTGTTCATCATGGCGTCGTAGATCTTGTCGCGGCAGATCACGCCGCCCAGCGGAATCACGCCATTGGTCACGCATTTGGCGAAGTTCAGCATGTCGGGCACGACGCCGTAGTAGTCGGCACCGAAGTTCGTGCCCAGGCGGCCAAAGCCGGTGATCACCTCATCGAAAATCAGCAGGATGCCGTGCTTGTCGCAGATCTCGCGCAGGCGTTTCAGGTAGCCCTTGGGCGGCACGTACCAGCCCGCGCTGCCGGCCACCGGCTCGACGATGACGGCCGCCACATTGCTGGGGTCGTGCAGCGGCAGGATGCGGTTTTCCAGCTCGGCAGCCAAGTCCTCGCTCCATTCGGGCTCGACGCCGTTGTAGTAGGCGTGGTGAACCGGGTCGTGGATGAAGCGCAGGTGGTCCACGCGCGGCAACAGCGCCGTGCCGAAGGCCTTGCGGTTGGCCGCAATGCCGCCCACGCTCATGCCGCCAAAGCCCACGCCGTGGTAGGCCTTTTCGCGGCCGATGAAGACGTTGCGGTGGCCCTCGCCGCGCGCGCGATGGTAGGCCAGCGCCAGCTTGAGCGAGGTATCGGCCGCTTCCGAGCCCGAGTTGCAGAACAGCACCTTGTTGAGGTCGCCGGGCGCCATGGCCGCGATCATCTCGGCGGCCTTGAAGGCCTGGTCGTTGCTGGCCTGGAAAGCGGTCGCATAGTCCAGCGTATCGAGCTGCTTCTTGATCGCGTCGTTGATCGGCTTGCGGTTGTGGCCCGCGCCCACGCACCACAGGCTGGAAATGCCGTCGATGACCTGACGGCCGTCATGCGTGGTGAAGTGCATGCCATCGGCTGCGACAAAGACCCGCGGGTCCTTGCGGAAATGGCGGTTCGGAGTGAAGGGCAACCAATGGTTGTCCATGTTGAAATCCTGGTAGACCATGATGAATTCCTCGGGTGATCAGCCCGGCTAAGCATACGAAGATTTCCATGCTGCGACAATTGCCCGATCCCAGCCTGGTTGATGCTCATCGTTCATGAATCACACTTATATCCTCACGCTGTCCTGCCACGACCGCCCCGGCATCGTGCATGCCGTCTCCGGCTTCCTGTTCGAACGCGGCGGCAACATCCTGGAGGCTGCCCAGTACAACGACGACGATACGGGCCTGTTTTTCATGCGGGTGCGCTTTCGCTGCGAGGCCACCTCGCACGAGCAGCTGCGCGCGCAGCTCCAGCCCTTCGCCGCGCCTTTTGGCATGAGCTACAAGCTGCATACGGCCACCCAGGCCATGCGCACCATCATCATGGTCAGCAAGGAGGGCCACTGCCTCAACGACCTGCTGTTTCGCTGGAAGTCGGGCCTGCTGCCGCTGGACATCCGCGCCATCGTCGGCAACCACCGCGATTTCTACCAGCTCGCCGCCAGCTACAACGTGCCGTTTCACCACATCCCGGTCACCGCTGCCAGCAAGGCCCAGGCCGAGGCCAGGCTCTACGAGATTGTCGAGAGCGAAGAAGTCGAGCTGGTGGTGCTGGCGCGCTACATGCAGGTGCTGAGCAACGAGCTGTGCAGGAAGCTCGAAGGCCGGGCCATCAACATCCACCACAGCTTTCTGCCAAGCTTCAAGGGCGCCAAGCCCTATTACCAGGCCCATGACCGCGGCGTGAAGCTGATTGGCGCGACCGCGCACTATGTGACCTCCGACCTCGACGAAGGTCCGATCATCGAGCAGGACGTGGCCCGCGTGGACCACAGCCGCAGCGTGGAAGACCTGACGGCACAAGGCCGCGACACCGAAAGCCAGGTGCTGGCGCGCGCCGTGCTCTGGCATTCAGAGCACCGCGTGCTGCTCAATGGCCACAAGACCGTGATCTTCAAGTAAATGGCCTCGTTCAAGGCACCAGGATATGGCTGCACGCATCCCACCGATCCAGTGCCTGCTGACCTTCGAAGCGCTCGCGCGCCTGCGCTCGGTGTCCCAAGCGGCTGAGGAGCTCTGCGTGACGCCCAGCGCGGTGAGCCATCGCGTCAAGCAGCTCGAGCAGATGCTGGGCACGCGGCTGTTTGGCCGCGCCGACTTTTCGCTGACCACCGAGGGCAGCGAATACCTGGCCCATGTGCGCGAAGGCCTGACCGTGCTCGCGCGCTTTCCCAGCGCCCAGGCCGCGCCGGGGCGGCGCAAGCTGCGGCTGGCGGTCACGCCGACGTTCGCGCGCTCGATCCTGATGCCCAGGCTGCGCCAGTTCACCGAGGCCTACCCCGAGATCGACCTCACGCTGCAGGTCAGCATTCCGCTGCTGGACGTGGTGGCCGAAGACGCCGACCTGATGATCCGCTTTGGTACCGGCCGCTATGCCGATGTCGAGCACCTGTGCCTGATGAAGGACAAGGTCACGCCGCTGGCCTCGCCTGCCTACATCCGCGAAAACGGGCCGTTCGAGACGCCCGAAGACCTGCAGCGTGCCGCCTTGCTGCGCAGCCCGCTGGAGCCCTGGCGCACCTGGTTTGCAGCCCACCACCTCGACTGGCCCGAGCCGGCCGAAGGCTCCTCGTTCAACGATATCGGCCTGATGTGCGACGCCGCCGCCCAGGGCCTGGGCGTGGCCCTGGTGCGCCTGAAGCTCGGCGCCCCCTGGATCGAGAACGGCTCGCTCGAGCGCCTGTACGAGCGCAACGTGCCCAGCCCGCACGCCCATTACCTGTGCTGGCGCACCGGTGCCATGGACCGCTGGGAATGCGCCGCCTTTGCCGAATGGCTGAAGAAAAGCATAGGCTGAGGCCCGCGGGCAGGCAGAAAAGCCACACCGCCTGTGCTTCCTATGTTTTAGTCCCGACATGACCTTAATCAAATAGCACTCAGACTCCCGGCCAGCTTGAAAAAAAGCCTTTGCGCCGCCCTTGAGCAGCGCTAGGATGAGTTGCAGACAAGCAGGGAGGCTCAAGTGCGACAACTCATTCATTGGGTCGGAATACTCCTCTTCGGGTTGTTGACCGGCTGCTCGACCCCAGCACCATCCCATGGCGCGAAGCCGTGGCCCTCGTTGGCGATGCGCGGCATCGGGCGCCGTCATCGGGCCGCGAACAGATCGCTCGACATACGAGCCTTCTGCCTGGGCAGCGTCTTGCTGCTGGGCAGTTTTTCTGCCCTGGCGCAAGGGGCGCATACGGCCGAGACGATCTTCGAGCAGGCTTCGCCCAGCATCTGGGGCGTCGAGGCCTTCGACGCCCAGCATCGCCAGATCAACGCGGGCAGCGCCGTCGTGGTGGGGCCCGGCCTGCTGGTCACCAACTGCCATGTGCTGGCGCGCTCCAGAAGCATCACCGTGCGGCGCGAGAACCTCAGCTACGACGCCACGCTGGAGGCCCCCGATCCCGAGCGGGACCTGTGCCAGCTCAGGGTCGCCAATTTCTCGGCGCCCGCTGTCGAGATCGCCGACATCAGCTCACTGAAAATCGGCGCCCGGGTCTATGCGATCGGCAACCCGCGCAAGTTCGAGGCCACGATCAGCGACGGCCTGCTCTCAGGCCTGCGCCGCTCCGACATGGGCGCGCTGGAAGTCATCCAGACCACGGCCCCGATCTCGGCGGGCTCCAGCGGCGGCGGCCTGTTCGACGCGCGGGGGCGGCTGATCGGGATCACGACCTCGATGGTGCGTGACGCCCAGAACCTGAACTTCGCCCTGCCGGCCAGCTGGATCCCCGAGATCGCCGGCCGCAACGCGGCCTGGCAGGCCAGCCAGGCCGCGACCAGGACCGCAGACGCAGCCGTCCATCCTCTGGCCGGCAGGGTGTACCGCTATACCCTGCAGGAACGGCCTGCCGGCACTGCCCCAACCTGGGCCAACCCTTAAGCTTTTTCAAGCGGACACGCAAGAAATTTCAACCCTGCATGGCGCCAGTTCGCCACAATGGGACCATGAGCTCCGTCGCTGCCACCTCGTCCCCCTCGGCACCCCGCTTCAAAGCAGAGCGTCAGCTGCAGGTTGTCCAGGCGCTGCAGGCCGTCGTGCCTGCGCATGCCCTGCTCTGGAACCTCGAAGACACGGTGCCCTACGAATGCGACGGCCTGACCGCCTACCGACAGCGCCCCCTGGTCGTGGTGCTGCCCGAAACCGAGGGCCAGGTGCAGGCCGTGCTGCAGACCTGCCATGCGCTGGCCGTGCCCGTGGTCGCGCGCGGCGCGGGCACGGGCCTGTCGGGCGGGGCCATGCCACATGAGCAGGGGGTCACCTTGTCGCTGGCCAAGTTCAACCGGATCCTGAAGCTGGACCCGACGAGCCGCACGGCCGTCGTGCAATGCGGCGTGCGCAACCTTGCGATCAGCGAAGCCGCCGCGCCTTGCGGCCTGTACTACGCGCCCGACCCGTCGAGCCAAATCGCCTGCACCATAGGCGGCAACGTGGCCGAGAACTCGGGCGGCGTGCACTGCCTCAAATACGGGCTGACGCTGCACAACGTGCTCAAGGTACGGGGCTTCACCATCGAGGGCGAGCCGGTCGAGTTCGGCAGCGACGCGCTGGACGCAGCCGGTCTGGACCTGCTGCCCATCATCGTCGGCTCCGAAGGCATGCTGGCCGTGACCACCGAAGTCACGGTCAAGCTCTGCCCCAAGCCGCTGCTGGCGCGCTGCATCATGGCCAGCTTTGACGACGTGCGCAAAGCCGGCGACGCGGTCGCTGCCGTGATCGCGGCCGGCATCATCCCGGCCGGCCTGGAGATGATGGACAAGCCCATGACCGCTGCGGTCGAAGACTTCGTTCACGCCGGCTACGACCTGACGGCCGAGGCCATATTGCTGTGCGAGTCCGACGGCACGCCCGAAGAGGTCGAGGAGGAAATCGGCCGCATGAGCGAGGTGCTGCGCAAGGCCGGCGCCACGGCCATCGCCATCAGCCGCGACGAGGCCGAGCGCCTGAAGTTCTGGAGCGGGCGCAAGAACGCCTTCCCGGCCAGCGGCCGCATCAGCCCTGACTACATGTGCATGGATTCGACGATTCCGCGCAAGCGTCTCGCCGACATCCTGCTGGCCATCCAGGACATGGAAAAAAAGTACGGTCTGCGCTGCGCCAATGTGTTCCACGCGGGCGACGGCAACCTGCACCCGCTGATCCTGTTCGATGCCAACGATCCCGACCAGCTGCACCGCTGCGAGCTGTTTGGCGCCGACATCCTGGAAACCAGCGTCGCGATGGGCGGCACGGTAACCGGCGAACATGGCGTGGGGGTGGAAAAGCTCAACTCCATGTGCGTGCAGTTCAGCCCCGAAGAGCGCGAACAGATGCTGGGCGTCAAGCGCGCGTTCGATCCGACCGGACTGCTCAACCCCGGCAAGGTCATCCCCACGCTACACCGTTGCGCCGAATACGGCAAGATGGTCGTGCGCGCCGGGCAGATCGCATATCCGGACCTGCCGCGCTTCTGATCGACGCCACCGGCGCGCTCAGGTCCAGTGGCGCTGACGCACCTCCTCGAAGTGCGCGGCCAGCTGGGCAATCTGCTGCCGCTGATAATCGGCCAGCAGCCGTCCCGGGATTTTGTCGTGCATCGCTGTGATTGGGCACTGGACCTGCGTCTTCTCGCCTGACAGTTCCTCCAGCACCGCCAGGCCGAAAAAGGGCACGGAGGCGGCGCAATACCCCCCCTCATGGGTCATCACCAACCGCCCCTGACCGTGGCGCGACGCGATATCGACCATCGCCTGCGTCATCCAGCGAAAGGTCACACCATCGAGCATCATGCGGCCCAGGGGATCCAGGCGGCCCGCGTCGTAGCCGCAAGCCACCACGATCAGCTCGGGCCGGTAGGCCTCGAGCGCGGGAATGATGATGCGGTCAAACGCTTCGCGGTAGGCGCCGTCGCCGCCGCCCGGCAGCAGCGGCACATTGATGCTGTAGCCCGTTCCCGCGCCGCTGCCGATCTCGTCGGCCTCGCCGGCCACCTGCAAATACCCGGCCTGCTGGTGGATCGAGATCGCCAGCACATCCTTGCGGTCCTCAAAGCAGCGGTAGGTGCCGTTGCCGTAGTGCACGTCCCAGTCGACGATCGCCACGCGCTTGAGCCCATGACGCGCAATCGCATGCGCGGCGGCCAGCGCGGCATTGGCGAAGACGCAAAAGCCCATGGCCTGGTCCGGCTCGGCATGGTGGCCCGGTGGCCGCGTGAGCGCATAGACATGGTTGACCGGCGTGCTCATCACGGCGTCGACCGCGGCCAGCGCGCAGCCGGCCGAACGCAGGGCCGTGTCCCAGCCGTTCGATGAGATCGGTGCGCCTGTGCCCAGTTCACCGCCGCCGGCCTGCGCCACGGCGCGCACATGGTCCAGATAGGCTGGTGTGTGCAGCAGCAGCAGCTCTTCGCGCAACGCGTCGCGCGGCGCCACCGTTTGCAGCCGCTCGCGCAGCCCGCTGACCACGGCCAGATTGAGCATGCGGCGTTTCGGATCGGGGTTTTCAATATGCCGGTTGTACGGCTCGACAAACCCGCCGGGCTTGAGCATCAGCGCGTAGTTGCCCGGGTCGTGCCAGAAGCACAGTTCGTCGCTGACAAATCCTGTTGAAGCCATGACAGTCCTTTCTCTCAGGCCATGAACACCGGGCTTTCCGGCAGGGTCGAGCCGCCGTCGACGACGATGGTCTGGCCGGTGATGTAGGCCGATTCGTCCGAGGCCAGAAACAGCATGGCTGCGGCAATGTCGGCCGCCGAGCCGAGCCGGCGCGCGGGAATGTTGCGCACCAGCGCTTGCTCGCCGAAGCGGGCCTTGAGCGGGCCCATGGCCGGGGTGTCGATGTAGCCGGGCTCCACGCCGTTGACGGTGATGCCATAGGGCGCGAGTTCGAGCGCTGCCGAGCGGATGAAGCCGTTGACACCGCCTTTGGAGGCGCCGTAGTGCGCCGTATTGGGCATGGCCACGCGCGGCCCGGTGATCGACGAGGTGACGAGGATGCGGCCGCCGCGCACGCGCAGCGGCGCGATGGCCGCGCGCGCGAGATAAAAGCAGGCCTTGAGGTTCACGCCCAGCACGCGCTCCAGCGCCTCGTCGTCCATGGTTTCTAGCGGGTCGCGTGAAAACGCGGCCGCATTGTGGACCACGATATCGAGCCGCCCGGCGCTGGCCACGGTGGCCTGGACCAGCGCTTCGACCGAAGCGCGCTCGCCGACATCGGTGCGCACAAACTGGGCCTGGCCGCCAGCGCCGCGCAGGGCAGCGACGGTCGCCTCGCCCTGCTCGGCATTGCGGTTGGCGGCAAAGACCCAGGCACCCTCGGCCGCGAAGCGCTCGGCAATCGCGCGCCCAATGCCCTGGCCCGCGCCGGTCACGATCGCGACCTTGCCCGCGAGCCGGCCGACGGTGGAATGGGTCATGCTCATGCGGCCAGCCTCCCGCCGTCAGCGGCGAATTCGGCGCCGGTCGTGAAAGCGCACTCGTCGGACGCGACAAAATAAACCATGTTGGCAATGTCCTCGGCCGTGCCTATGCGCTTGAGCGGCAGCCGCGCGGCAAAGGCCTCGCGTGTGGCCTCGACGCTGGTCGTGCCCAGCGTTGCGCTTTGGCTCCACTCGAGCAGTTCGGCGGCCACCATCGGCGTGTGCGTGATGGCCGGATGCACCGAGTTGACGCGGATGTTGTCGCCGCGCTCGGCCAGCTCGATCGCGGCGCACTTGGTCAGCTGGCGCACCGCACCCTTGCTCGTGCCATAGGCGATGTTGTCGGGCAGGCCGCGCATGCCCAGCACCGACGAGAGGTTTACGATGGCGCCGCCGGCCGCGCGGGCACGGGCGCGTTCGCGCATGACGCCCACCGCATGCTTGATGCCGAGGAACACGCCTTCGACGTTGATCTGCTGCACGCGGCGGAATTCCTCCAGCGTCGTGGCCTCGATCGGCTTGACCAGGGCGATGCCCGCATTGTTGACCAGCACATCGAGCCCGCCAAAGGTCCTGGCGACCCAGTCCATCGTGTCCTGCCATTGCGGCTCGGACGAGATGTCCAGCGCGCGGAAATGCACGGCCGCGCC
>JBOHHM010000240.1:0-5499 GCA_050725495.1 Burkholderiaceae bacterium
GAGGAAGTAACCGAAATGCAGCGCTCGGTCAAGGGCGAGGTGATTTCTTCGACCTTCGATGAGCCCGCCGCACGCCACGTGCATGTGGCCGAAATGGTGATCGAGCGCGCCAAGCGCCTGGTCGAGCACAAGAAGGACGTGGTGATCCTGCTCGACTCGATCACCCGCCTGGCGCGCGCCTACAACAACGTGGTGCCCTCCAGCGGCAAGGTCCTGACCGGCGGTGTCGACGCCAACGCCCTGCACCGCCCGAAGCGCTTCTTCGGCGCCGCGCGCAACATCGAGCAGGGCGGCTCGCTTTCGATCATCGCGACGGCCCTCATCGACACCGGCAGCCGCATGGACGAAGTGATCTTCGAAGAGTTCAAGGGCACGGGCAACTCCGAAATCCACCTGGACCGCCGCCTTTACGAAAAGCGCGTGTTCCCCGCGATCCAGCTCAACCGCAGCGGCACGCGCCGCGAAGAGCTGCTGCTGGCGCCCGAGATCCTGCAGAAAACCCGCATCCTGCGCCAGTTCCTCTACAACATGGACGAGATCGAGTCCATGGAGTTGATGCTCAAGAACATGAAGGCCACCAAGACCAATGTGGACTTCTTCGACATGATGCGCCGCGGCGGCTGAGCGCCTGCCACAAGGCCCCGGGCCAAGCCCTGTTTCGCCCTGAGCCCGCGCGGGTTCAGGGCGAATGTCTTTGGGGGCTCAAATGGTCAGCGCAATGGCAAGACAGGCAGCTCACGCCGCTGGG
Source organism: Burkholderiaceae bacterium (assembly GCA_050725495.1). Classification (GTDB taxonomy): domain Bacteria; phylum Pseudomonadota; class Gammaproteobacteria; order Burkholderiales; family Burkholderiaceae_C; genus JBOHHM01. The sequence goes on from JBOHHM010000240.1 coordinate 749, forward strand.
CTGCACTCTGGCGACCCATTTCCAGCAAGGCCATCACCTGCGCCGCATCTTCGGCCGTCACCGGATTCGCGCCCCCGCTGCGCAGCGCGTCGCGCACAGCCGCGTAATACGCCAGGTAATTGCCGGCCTCGGTCGGCCACTCGCGTGTCTGTGCGGCGAGGCCATCGTCCGCGTAGAGGGTGAGTTGGCCGTCGCGACTGTCAACACCCCAATCGCCCAGGGCCTCAAGGCGCGGGCGGGCGCCGGCCCTGAGCGCCGCTTCCTGCGGGTCCTCCCCGTGCTTGACATAGCTGCCGCGCGTGCCATGCACGAGAAAGCGTGGTGCGGAATGCGCCGCCAGCGCAGTGGCATGCAGGATCACGCGCAAGCCGGCGTGGGGGCCTTGCTCGTAGCGCAGCTGGGCGTGGAAGTAGTCCTCGGTCTGGGCCCGGTCACGCAGCGCGGCCAGGTCCAGCGTCAGCCCTTGCGGCAGGCCGAAGAGCTGCAAGGCCTGGTCGACCAGGTGCGAGCCCAGATCGAGCCACAGACCGCCGCCGGCGCCGGCCTGCTCGCGCCAGCGGTCGCGCACCTGCGGGCGGTAACGGTCGAAGTGCGACTCAAAAAATACCAGGCGGCCCAGTTCGCCGCTGGCCAGCAGACGGTGCAGAGTCAGGAAATCCGCGTCAAAACGCCGGTTGTGGTAGACCGAGAGCAGCCGCTGCCGCTCGTTGGCCAGCGCAGCCAGCTCGCGCGCCTGCGCCAGGGTGACGGTAAAGGGCTTGTCCACCACCACATGCTTGCCGGCCGACAAGGCCGCGCGCGCCAGCGGATAGTGGCTCTCGTTGGGCGTGGCAATCACCACCAGATCGATGTCGGCCCGCGCCAGCAAGGCCTCGGGGCTGGCCTCCACAGCCACGCCCGGCCAGTCGGCCAGCACCTTGGCCGGGTTGGAGCTGGCCACGGCCGTCAGCTCCAGAGCGCCGGCGCCGGCCAGTACGGGGGCATGAAAAGTCTGTCCGGCAAAACCGTAGCCCAACAGGCCGACTCTCACGGGTTGATCGTTCATCGCAGGCATTTCGTTTTGTCAGTTGGAGGTTTGGGGATTGTGGCAGCACGCCGCCAGCGGGCTGCAGGCAGGTCCCGCGTTTATGCGATAATGGAAAGCTTCTCGGAAAGTGTCCTGCAATTTGATGCGTGCAAGTGGTTTGCACGGGGTTGCGGATGGCTCCCGCAACTGCGTCAAGGAAAGATCATGAAAGAAGGCATTCACCCCAACTACCGCGAAGTCCTGTTCGTGGACCTGTCCAACGGTTTCAAGTTCGTCACCCGCTCCTGCGTGAACACCAAGGAAATGGGCACGACCGATGACGGCCGTGAACTGCCGCTGTTCAAGCTCGATACCTCCAGCGAGTCCCACCCCTTCTACACCGGCACGCAAAAATCCGTGGACAACATGGGCGGTCGTGTCGAGAAGTTCCGCAACCGCTTCGGCAAGACTGCAGCCAAGTAAGGTACCGCTTACCTGCACAAGGGCAGCCGGTTTACCGCGCTGCCCTTTTTTTCAGCTCCGAGCCTGCCCGCCACACAAGCAGAGTGAATCCACCGACGCCCGCCATCGTTGCTCAAAGCGCCGTGCGCCGCCTGCCGCGCCTGGCCCTCCTGCTGTTCTGCATGGCTTATGTCCTGCCCGGCTTCATTGGCCGCGAGCCCTGGAAGAGCGACGACATGACGGCCTTCGGCTACATGCTGGCGCTGGCACGCGGTACGACCGACTGGCTCAACCCGCTGCTGGTCGGGCTGCCACCCGACATGGACGGCCTGCTAACCTACTGGCTGGGAGCCTGGGCCCTGAAGCTGGCCCCGGCCTGGATCTCCCCCGATTTCGCGGCCCGTATTCCTTTTGGCTTGTTGTTGGCCCTGACGCTGACCGCGACCTGGTATGCCGTCTATTACCTCGCGCGCAGTCCCCGGGCCCAGCCTGTGGCGTTTGCCTTTGGCGGTGAGGCCCAGCCCGCCGACTATGCCCGGGCCATGGCCGACGGCGCACTGCTGGCGCTGATTGCCTGCCTCGGTCTGGCCCAGCTGTCGCATGAAACCTCGGCTTATCTGACCCAGCTGTGCTTCACGACACTGAGCTTCTATGCCGTGGCAGCGGCACCCTACCGTACTGTGACGCCAGCGCTCGGCCTGCTCGCGGGAATGGCCGGACTGGTGTTGAGTGGCGCCCCTTCCATGGCCGTTCTTTTCGGTGCCGGAAGCCTCTTGCTTTGCCTGCTCGACCAGGATCCAGATGAAGCCGCCCAAGCCCGAAGCGCGCGCTGGGCATGGTGCATTGCCTTCATGACCGTGCTCGCTGCCGTCCTGGCGTTGCTGCTGGACCTGTGGCGCTGGCGCATTGCGCTGCCCCAGGGCGACTGGAAAGAGTGGCGCAGCCTGGGCCGCCTGCTGCTCTGGTTCACCTGGCCTGCCTGGCCGCTGGCCCTGTGGACCTTGTGGCGCTGGCGCAAGCAATGGTTGAGCCGCAATCTCAGTCGTCACCTGACATTGCCGCTGTGGTTTGTCGCCGTGACCGTGAGCGCCACCTTGCTCACGCATCCGGCCGACCGCGCCCTGCTGCTGGGACTGCCGGCGTTGGCGACCTTGGCCGCCTTCGCCCTACCCACACTCAGCCGCAGCGTCGCCGCGCTGATCGACTGGTTCACCCTGCTGTTCTTCACGGGCTCGGCCATCATCATCTGGGTGGTCTGGATTGCGATGCAAACCGGTTTCCCCAGACAGCCTGCCGCGAACGTGGCGAAGCTCGTCCCCGGGTTTGAGCCCAGCTTCTCGCCGACGGCGTTTGCCGCCGCCCTGACGGCCACGCTGGTCTGGGCCTGGCTGGTCAAGTGGCGCGCCGGTCGGCACCGTGCCGCCATCTGGAAGAGCCTGGTGCTGCCCGCCGGCGGCGCAGCGCTGTGCTGGCTGTTGTTGATGAGCCTGTGGTTGCCTCTGCTGGATTTCGCCCGCAGCTACGCGCCTTTGGCCCAGAGGGTCTCCAGCATCGTCAACCAGCCCGAGTGCGTCGAAGTCTATGGCTTGAGCCGCGGCCAGATTGCAGCCTTTCAGTACCACGCCCGGCTCCATCTCAAGCCGGCGGCGGTGCAGGCGCAATGCCCGTGGCTGCTGGTCGATGTTGACGCGCGCAGCACCCTGCAAAAGTCCGTGAACCTCAGGCAGTGGTCACTGCATTCCGCTTTCCGCCGACCCACGGACAAGAACGAAAATGTGCTGCTGTTTGCGCGCACGACGAAATAAGTGTCCGAGCTGAAAACCATTGCGCGCCATGCCGCCACCGTGCTGGTGGGCCAATTGGCCGTCATGGCCTTCGGCGTGACCGACACCATCGTGGCGGGACGCTATTCCGAGGCCTCGCTGGCGGCCTTGTCGATCGGCTCAGCCATTTTCATCAGTGTTTTTGTGGCCTTGATGGGCGTGATGCAGGCTCTGCTGCCCGTCTGGGCCCAGCAGCATGGCGCGCGGCGCCATGCTGAGGTGGGCCGCTCCATGCGGCAGGCCCTGTACCTGTGCATCATCACGATCCTGATCGGCTCGATGGCGCTGCTGTTTCCGGGGCCGCTGCTGCGCTGGACAGAAGTACCCGCCTCGCTGCAAGGCGAAGTCGAGCACTACCTGGCCGTGCTGGCCCTGGCCCTGCCGCCCGCCCTGCTGTTTCGCATGTACAGCACGCTCAACCAGAGCCTTGGCAGGCCGGTGCTGGTGACCTGGCTGCAAATCGGGTCACTGTTCATCAAGATCCCGCTGTCCATCTGGTTTGCTTTTGGCGGCCTGGGCCTGGAGCCCCAGGGCGCAGTCGGCTGCGCCTGGGCCACCCTGGTCTTGAACTACGCCATGCTGGCTCTGGCGCTGTGGATGCTGCGCACGCAGGAGCTCTACCACCCCTATCGCATCTGGCGTCGGCCGGAGCGGCCCGACTGGCGACAGATTGGCGAGTTTGCCCGCCTGGGCTTGCCTGGCGGCTTGGCCGTGATGGTGGAAGTCACATCGTTCACCCTGATGGCTCTGTTCATCGCGCGCCAGGGCGCGGTCGCCTCGGCCAGTCACCAGATTGCCTCCAATCTGACGGCCGTGCTTTACATGGTGCCGCTGTCGATTGCGATTGCCACCAGCGCCCGCGTGAGCTACTGGCTGGGCGCGGGCGAGCCGCGCCGCGCGGGGGCTGCGATTCGCGCAGGCTTCGGGCTGGCGGCACTCATGGCCCTGACGCTGGCAGCGAGCCTGCTGATGGCCAGAGAAGCGCTCGCCGCCGTCTACGCGCGCAATCCTGCGGTGATTGCGCTGGCGAGCAGCCTGCTGCTATGGGTCGGGGCCTACCACCTCGCCGACTCGATGCAGGCGCTTTGCGTGTTCGTGCTGCGCTGCTACCGCGTCACAGTCGCACCGCTGCTGGTGACCTGGCTGCAAATCGGGTCGCTGTTCATCAAGATCCCGCTGTCCATCTGGTTTGCTTTTGGCGGCCTGGGCCTGGAGCCCCAGGGTGCAGTCGGCTGCGCCTGGGCCACCCTGGTCGTGAACTACGCCATGCTGGGCTTGGCGCTGTGGATGCTGCGCACACAGGAGCTCTACCAAGCCTATCGCATTTGGCAGCCGCTGGAGCGCCCCGACTGGCGACAGATTGGCGAGTTTGCCCGCCTGGGCTTGCCTGGCGGCTTGGCCGTGATGGTGGAAGTCACATCGTTCACCCTGATGGCTCTGTTCATCGCGCGCCAGGGCGC
>JBOHHM010000241.1:0-4229 GCA_050725495.1 Burkholderiaceae bacterium
GCCGTGATGTCCACGTAGAGGTTGTCCAGCCCCAGGCCCGCGCAGGCGCTCATCAGGTGCTCGATGGTGTGCACTTTCACGCCGCCATTGGAGATGGTGGACGCCAGCCGCGTGTCGGACACCGCCATCGCGTTCACCGGAATCTCCACCGGCGCGGACAGGTCGACCCGGCGGAACACGATGCCCGTGTCCGGCGCGGCCGGCCGCAGCGTCAGCTCCACGCGCTGGCCGCTGTGCAGGCCGACGCCGACCGCCTTGGTCAGGGACTTGAGGGTTCGTTGCTGGAGCATGTCAGGATTTTAGTTTGCAGCCGCCAAACATCTTCCGATAGGGGATTGATGGGATGGAAAGCGTAGCGAGCGGGCCGAGGTGATGTCGAGGAGCACAGCCGTACACCCGTAGGGCGCGCACCGCAGACGTCAGATCGGCCCACGCAGTAGCTGTACCACCGTGCGCCGCGCCGGGCCGCCCCAAGCAAGCACAGCCCCCTCGGGGGGCAGCGAAGGACACGCAGTGCCGAGCGTGGGGGCACAATCAATCCGCTTGCTTGCGCAGGAACGCCGGGATCTCGAAGTCATCCATGCCGCCCGAGGCCAGGGCGTCGACCTTGGCCGCGGCCTGCGTGCGGTTGGTGCGCCAGACGCTGGGCACGGCCATGGTGCCGTAGTCGGGCTGGGCCGTGGACTGCAGCGTCACGCCGGGGCCGGCGACGGCCGCGCCGAGGGTCGGCACCTGAAAGCCGACGTTGTCGGTGCCGGTGCGCAGCACCTGCAGCGGCGGCGCCGTGCGGCGCATGCCCTGGCGGCTCAGGCCGGTGGCCACTACGGTCACGCGGATCTGGTCGCCCAGGTTGTCGTCGTAGGCCGTGCCGTAGATCACATGCGCATCGGGCGAAGCGTAGGCGCGAATCGTGTTCATGGCCTGCTTGGACTCGGCCAATTTGAGCGAACCCTTGGCCGCGGTGATCAGCACCAGCACGCCCTTGGCGCCCGAAAGGTCGATGCCTTCGAGCAGGGGGCAGGCCACGGCCTGCTCGGCGGCAATGCGGGCGCGGTCCGGGCCGTCGGCCACGGCCGTGCCCATCATGGCCTTGCCGGGCTCGCCCATCACGGTGCGCACGTCCTCGAAGTCCACGTTCACATGGCCGGGCACGTTGATGATTTCGGCGATGCCGCCCACGGCGTTCTTGAGCACGTCGTTGGCGTGGGCAAACGCCTCGTCCTGCGTGATGTCGTCGCCCAGCACCTCGAGCAACTTCTCGTTGAGCACCACGATCAGCGAATCGACATTGGCTTCGAGCTCGGCCAGGCCGGCGTCGGCGTTGGTCATGCGCCGCCCGCCCTCCCAGTCGAAAGGCTTGGTCACCACGCCCACGGTCAGAATGCCCATTTCCTTGGCCACGCGCGCGATCACGGGCGCCGCACCCGTGCCGGTGCCGCCGCCCATGCCGGCCGTGATGAACAGCATGTGAGCGCCATCGATGGCCGCGCGGATGTCGTCAACAGCCAGTTCGGCGGCCTCACGGCCTTTGTCGGGCTTGCTGCCGGCGCCCAGACCGCTGTGCCCCAACTGGATGGTTTTGTGAGCAGCGCTGCGGGAGAGGGCCTGGGCATCGGTATTGGCGCAGACGAACTCCACGCCCTGTACGCTGCGCTCGATCATGTGCTCGACCGCATTGCCACCGCCGCCACCCACGCCAATCACCTTGATCTGCGTGCCCAAATTGAATTCCTCCACCTCAATCATTTCGATGCTCATTTTTCTCTCCTGAATTGCAGTTGCCTAAATTTGTCGGATTGTTGGACATCAAGAACGCTTACGAAGGCGGATCGGTGCACCGCCATCGCCAATGGGGGCTGCCGCGCGCAAACCACATCCAATGCGTGACAGACCTGACACTTGAGCGCCGCCGGGCCGCCCCAAGGCGCGAAGGCCCCCTCGGGGGGCAGCGCAGCACACGAAGTGGCAAGCGTGGGGGCATCATGACTTAGAAGTTCCCCACGATGAAGTCCTTGAAGCGGCCGAAGGCCGTCTTCATCGAACCGTTTTTCTGTGCGACCTTGAAGCCGCGCAAGCGCGCCAGCCGCGCTTCTTCCATCAGGCCCATGACGGTCGCCGCGCGCGGCTGGGCCACCATGTCGGACAGCGCGCTCGAATACTTGGGAATCCCGCGGCGCACCGGCTTCAGGAAAATGTCTTCGCCCAGCTCCACCATGCCCGGCATCACGGCGCTGCCGCCAGTGAGTACCATGCCCGAGGACAGCACTTCCTCGTAGCCCGACTCGCGCACCACCTGCTGCACCAGCGAGAAGATTTCCTCGACGCGCGGCTCGATCACGCCGGCCAGCGCCTGGCGGCTCAGCATGCGCGGGGCGCGGTCGCCCAGGCCCGGCACTTCGACCTGGGTCTCCGGATCGGCCAGCAGCTGCTTGGCGTAGCCGTTCTCGACCTTGATGTCTTCGGCATCCTTGGTCGGCGTGCGCAGCGCCATCGCGATGTCGCTGGTGATCAGGTCGCCGGCGATCGGGATCACGGCCGTGTGTCGGATCGCGCCGTTGGTGAAGATGGCCACGTCGGTCGTGCCCGCGCCGATATCCACCAGCGCCACGCCGAGCTCGCGCTCGTCCTCGGTCAGCACGGCCAGGCTGGAGGCCAGCGGGTTGAGCATGAGCTGGTCCACATCGAGGCCGCAGCGGCGCACGCACTTGATGATGTTCTCGGCAGCGCTCTGGGCGCCGGTGACGATATGCACCTTGGCCTCGAGCCGAAGGCCGCTCATGCCGATGGGCTCTTTGACGTCCTGGCCGTCGATCACGAATTCCTGGGGCTCGACCAGCAGCAGCCGCTGGTCGGTCGAGATGTTGATGGCCTTGGCGGTTTCCACCACGCGCGCGACATCGGCCGGCGTGACTTCCTTGTCCTTGACCGCGACCATGCCGCTGGAATTGATGCCGCGGATATGGCTGCCGGTGATGCCGGTATAGACCCGGGTGATCTTGCAGTCGGCCATCAGCTCGGCTTCCTTGAGCGCCTGTTGGATGCTCTGCACCGTGGCGTCGATGTTCACGACCACGCCGCGCTTGAGGCCGTTGCTGGGCGCGACGCCGAGGCCGGCGAGCTTGAGTTCGCCGCCCGGCAGCACTTCGGCCACCACGGCCATCACCTTGGCGGTCCCGATGTCCAGTCCAACAACCAGGTCCTTGTACTCTTTTGCCATGTTTGGGGTCCGTCTTTTTCTGCTACTTTTTCGGGGCGTCCACAGCGACGGTCGTGACACCGCGCAGGCGCAGCGCGTAACCGTCGTTGTGGCGCAGATCCGCTGACTCCAGCGCATCGGCCTTGCGGCGATATTTCGAAGCCACCTGGGTCAGGGTGCGCACGAACCGCTGCGTACGCTGCGCCAGCTCCTGCGGCGTGCCGCGCCCGAGCTCGATCACGGCGCCGCTGTCGAGCCGCGCGCGCCAGCTGCCGCGGCCCGACAGCTCGAGCTGCTCCAGCTCGGCCTCAAGCGGTTCGAACAGGGGTTTGAGCCGCTCGTACATGGCCAGCACCTCGGCCGACTGGCCCGCCGGTCCGCTCAGGCGCGGCAGCTCGTCGGGCTCGACATCGCCCACATTGGCTTCAAACACCTCGCCGAAGCTGTTGAGCAGCCCCGATTCGCTCTCGGGTCCCCAGTACGCGACGGCATGGTGTTCCTGCAGGCTGACCTGCAGGCGGTTCGGAAATTCGCGCCGGACCACGGCCTGGCGCACCCAGGGCACGGCCTCGAACGCCGCGCGGGCCCGCGCCAGGTCCACGGTGAAGAAATTGCCGGCCAGCCGCGGCGCCACATTGGCGCGCAAGGTCACGGCGTTGTTGTGGCTCAGCTCGCCCCGCACGGTGATGCCGCCGATCGCGAACACCGGATGCCGCAGCGCCCACCAGGCCGCGGCTGCCAGCACCAAGAGGCCGCAGGCCATGAACAGGACCGTGGCGGTCAGGTTCATGAGCTTGACGTCCAGCGGTGCGGGCAGCGACTCTGTCATGCATGCGCTCCGGTGGGATAGTCCAGCGCGGCCGTGGCCAGCAGCTGCAGGCACAGCTCTTCATAGGCTATGCCCGCGGCCTTGGCCGACATCGGCACCAGGGAGTGGCCCGTCATGCCGGGCGAGGTGTTCATCTCCAGCAGGAAGGGACGGCGGTCGCTGGCGCGGATCATCAGGTCGGCGCGGCCCCAGCCGCGGCAGCCC
>JBOHHM010000242.1:0-5891 GCA_050725495.1 Burkholderiaceae bacterium
GGCCCTGGACGGCCACGGTGCCGCCTTCGGCAAAGCCGCCGCCGATGGCGTGGGGGGCGTACTGCGAGCGCAGCGCGGCGGCGTGGGGCAGCGGTGCGCGCGGCGCGTAAGGGTCCTGTTCGATGAGGTAGGGATAGTCGCCCTTGCTGACCCAGGGCAGCGATTCGAGCGGCAGCCGGTAGCCCATGGGCGAATCGCCGGGCATCAGATACATGCGCTCGTCGCGGAAGAACCAGGGGCCGGTGGACCACACGGGCCCGGCCAGGGCCGGTGTTCCCGATGCTGGTCCGGCCAGCGGGGGCTCGCCATTGGCCTGCAGCGGCAGCACATAGCCCACCACCGCGTCCAGCTTCTGCCCGAACACGCGGCGCAGGCGGGCGCGCTCCATTTCATCGTCGAGCTTGGAGTCGAACGGGTCCACATTGATCGGCAGGCGGCGTTCGCGCCACAGGTAGTACCAGACGTCCTCGTAGCCCGGCTCGATGAACTGGTCGCTCAAGCCGAGCTTGCTCGTCAGCCGGTAGATGAAGCGCCTGGCGTCTTCGCTGCTGTAGTGGCTGGGCCGGCGCTCGTCGGCAAACAGCTCGGGGTTGCGCCATGCCGGCTGGCCATCGGCGCGCCAGCAAATGCTCAGCGCCCAGCGCGGCAGCTGCTCGCCCGGGTACCACTTGCCCTGGCCGAAGTGCAGGAAGCCGCCCTGGCCGTATTCGGCGCGCAGCTTGTGCAGCAGCTCGGTGGCGAAGCCGCGTTTGGTGGGGCCGAGCGCATCGGTGTTCCATTCGGCGGCGTCGCGGTCGTCCACCGCCACATAGGTCGGCTCGCCGCCCATGGTCAGGCGCACATCGCCGGCCACGAGATCCCGGTCCACCGCTTCACCGAGTGCCAGCACCTGGGCCCACTGTTCCTCGGTATAGGGCTTGGTCACGCGTGGCGACTCGTAGATGCGCGTGACTTGCATGTGGTGGCTGAATTCCACCTCGGCCTCGTCCACCGCACCTTCAATGGGGGCGGCGCTGGAAGGCCGCGGCGTGCAGGCCAGCGGAATATGGCCTTCGCCCGCGAGCAGGCCCGAGGTGGGGTCCAACCCGACCCAGCCGGCACCGGGGAGATAGACCTCGCACCAGGCGTGCAGGTCGGTGAAGTCGACCGTGGTGCCGCTGGGGCCGTCCAAGGCCTTGACATCGGGCGTGAGCTGGATCAGGTAGCCCGACACGAAGCGCGCGGCCAGCCCGCAGCGGCGCAGCAACTGCACCAGCAGCCAGCCCGAGTCGCGGCAGGAGCCGCTGGCGAGCTGCAGCGTCTGCTCGGGCGTCTGCACGCCGGGCTCCATGCGGATCAGGTACTTGACGTCGTGCTGCAGCATCTGGTTCACGCCCACCAGGAAATCAATCGTGCGGCCTTTGGCTTGGGTGAACTGGCGGTCGATCTTGTCCAGGTAGGCCTGGACCCGCGGTGTGAGCGGCTCGGTGGCCAGATAGGGCGCCAGCTCCTGGGCTTGGGCCTCGCTGTACTGGAACGGGAAGGTCTCGGCGCTGGGCTCGAGGAAAAAGTCGAACGGATTGTAGACCGACATTTCGACCACCAGGTCGACCGTGACCTTGAACTCCTGCGCTTTCTCGAGGAACACCAGCCGCGTCAGGTAATTGGAAAACGGGTCCTGCTGCCAGTTGATGAAATGGCCGGCCGGCTCGACCTTGATCGAGTACGAAATGATGTTGCTGCGGCAGTGTGGCGCCGGACGCAACCGTATGACCTGGGGCCCCAGGTTGACCGGGCGGTCGTACCGGTAGTGGGTGATGTGGTTCAGGGCGGCGTGGATGGACATGCGCAGGGTCTCCGTGGGCCTCGAAAATGTGACGAACAGGCATTGCCTTGCGGCCCATGCATGCTAGCAAGACCTGAGCCAGTCGGCCTGACGGCGGACCAGCCCGTTTAGCATGACGTTATGCAAAACAGGTGGTGCGAGGCGGCAAACGGGATGGGGCGGATCTTTGCGGCGCTGCTCGGCTGGGTGGCGGGCACGGCGGTGCAGCTGCAGCAGCCGGCGCTCTGGTCCTGGCCTGCTTATGCCTGTCTTGTGCTTCTGGCCCTCGTGCTATGGGCGCTATCCGCTATTAAATCGATAGCAAATGGCGGACGCTCGGGCCTGCTCGGTGCGGCCAGTGTCGTGCTGGCCTTCGGTTTGTGCGGCCTGCGGGCCACGGCCTTCGAGGCCGACGCGCTCGATCCGGCGCTGCAGGGGCGCGACATCGCGGTGACCGGCGTCGTGGCCGCCATGCCCCAACGCAGCGAGGCGGGCCAGCGCTTTCGCTTGGCGGTCGAGGCCGCGCGGCTGGAGGGCAGCCCGGTGCGCCTGCCGCCCCAGATTTACCTCGGCTGGTATGGTGGTCTGGCGGCAGGGCCGGGCGCCGGCGGCGATGGCCTGGCCTTGCAGCTCCAGCCCGCCGAGCTGAAGGCGGGCGAGCGCTGGCAGATGACGCTGCGGCTCAAAGCGCCGCACGGCAACAGCAACCCCCATGGTTTTGACTACGAGCTCTGGCTTTGGGAGCAGGGCCTGCAGGCCACCGGCTATGTGCAGGCCGGCCCGCGCGACCCGGCGCCGCAGCGCATGGCCCAGACCTGGCGGCATCCGGTGGAGCTGGCGCGGCAGTCGGTGCGCGACGCGATTTTCGAGCACGTGAGTGACCGCCGCCAGGCCGGCGTGATCGCGGCCCTGGTCACCGGCGACCAGGGCGCGATCGAGCGAGCCGACTGGGACATCTTCCGCGCCACCGGGGTCGCGCATTTGATGAGCATCTCGGGCCTGCATGTGACCATGTTCGCCTGGGTGGCGGCCTGGCTGGTCGGCAGCCTGTGGCGGCGTTCCACGCGCCTGTGCCTGGCGTTTCCGGCGCCCAGCGCGGCCCTGCTCGGCGGCGTGGCGCTGGCCGCTGCCTATGCCGTCTTCAGCGGCTGGGGCGTGCCTTCGCAGCGCACGGTCTGGATGCTGGCCACGGTCGGCCTGCTGCGCGGCAGCGGCCGGCGCTGGCCCTGGCCCCAGGTCTGGCTGCTGGCCTGTGCCGTGGTGGTCGCCCTCGACCCCTGGGCGCTGCTGCAAGCCGGCTTCTGGCTGAGCTTTGTCGCGGTCGGTGTGCTGTTTGCGAGCGCCGATGGCGCACAGGCGTCTATACCGCGTCATCCTGAGCAACGCGAAGGATCTTTGGCCCGAAGATTTTTCGCGGAGCCTGTCCTGAGGGCCATCGAAGGGCTCAGGATGGCAAGCGCCAAGGCACTGCGCGAGCAATGGGTAGTCACGCTGGCGCTGACGCCGCTGAGCCTGCTGCTGTTCGGACAGGTCTCGGTCGTGGGGCTGCTGGCCAATGCGCTGGCGATTCCCTGGGTCACGCTGGGGGTCACTCCGTTGGCCTTGCTGGGCGTCGCCTGGGCGCCGTTGTGGGATGCCGCCGCTTGGGCCCTGCAGGCGCTGGGCGGCTATCTCCAACTGCTCGCCAGCTTGCCGTTTGCTACGGTTTCAATAGCGACACCCGCCCTGTGGGTCGGGGCTGCAGGCGTCTTTGGCGGAATATTGCTGGCCATGCGGCTGCCCTGGTGCCTGCGGGCCCTGGGTCTGCCCCTGATGCTGCCGGTGCTGCTGTGGCAGCCGCTGCGTCCGGCGCCCGGCGAGTTCGAACTGCTGGCGGCCGACGTGGGCCAGGGCAACGCCGTGATCGTTCGCACCGCGGCCCACACCCTGGTCTACGACGCCGGGCCGCGCTTTGGCAGTGAAAGCGACGCGGGCCACCGGGTGCTGGTGCCGCTGCTGCGCGCCCTGGACGAGCGGGTCGACAAGCTCTTGCTGAGCCACCGCGACGCCGATCACGTGGGCGGTGCGCCGGCTGTGCTGGCCATGCAGCCTCAGGCCAGCCTGCTCAGTTCGATCGAGGACGGCAACGAACTGCAGGCCCTGCGTCGGGCCACCCGCTGCGCGGCCGGGCAGCGCTGGGCCTGGGATGGTGTGAGCTTCGAGCTGCTGCATCCGCAGGACAGCGACTACGCGGTGCAGAGCAAATCCAACGCGATGAGCTGCGTGCTGCGCGTCTCCAACGGCGCGCAGACCGCGCTGCTGGCCGGCGACATCGAGCAGCCGCAGGAGGCTCGGCTGGTGGCGGCCCATGGCGGCGATGGCCGCCTGCGCGCCGACGTGCTGCTGGTGCCGCACCACGGCAGCAAGACTTCGTCGAGCGCGGCCTTTCTCGATGCGGTCCAGCCACGGCTGGCCTTGGTGCAGGCGGGCTACCGCAACCGCTATGGCCACCCGGCGGCGGCGGTGCTGGAGCGCTACAGCGAGCGCGGCATCCGCGTCGTGGAATCGGCTCGCTGCGGCGCCGCGCTGTGGTCTTCCGGGGTGGCGCAGCGCTTGAGCTGCCAGCGTGAAGCGGCCCAGCGCTACTGGCATCACCGCCTGCCCTGAGCTCATCGACGCCCAGCAACGGCCCGGAACTTGCTATGCTGGAGGCAGGAGAAGGCTTTATGCAGAAATTCGACGAAATGTATGCCAAGCTGCCCTACGACCCCGAGCGCGTGAGGGAGCATTACAAAGCCTACGATCATTGGTTGGCCCGGCAGCCCGGCGATGTGATGCGCGCCCGGCGCGACGAGGCCGAACTGATCTTCCGCCGCGTCGGCATCACCTTCGCGGTGTATGGCGCCAAGGACGAGGAGGGCGCCGGCACCGAACGCCTGATCCCGTTTGACCTGATCCCGCGCATCATTCCGGCCCATGAGTGGGCCAGCATGGAACGGGGCCTCGTGCAGCGTGTCACGGCGCTCAACCGCTTCATCCACGACGTCTACCATGAGCAGGAAATCATCAAGGCCGGCGTGATCCCGGCCGAGCAAATCCTGCGCAACGCGCAGTTCCGCCCCGAGATGATGGGCGTGGACGTGCCCAACCAGATTTACTCGCACATCGCCGGCATCGACATCGTGCGCGCGCCGAACGCCCAGGGCGAAGGCGAGTACTACGTGCTCGAAGACAACCTGCGCGTGCCCAGCGGCGTGAGCTACATGCTGGAAAACCGCAAGATGATGATGCGGCTGTTTCCCGAGCTGTTCAGCCAGCACCGCGTGGCACCGGTGGCCCATTACCCCGACCTGCTGCTCGAAACCCTGCATGCCTGCGCGCCGGCGACCGCGGCCGAGCCCACGGTCGTGGTGCTCACGCCCGGCATGTACAACAGCGCCTACTTCGAGCACGCGTTCCTGGCCCAGCAAATGGGTGTGGAGCTGGTCGAGGGGCAGGACCTGTTCGTGAAGGACAACTTCGTCTACATGCGCACCACGCGCGGGCCCAAGCGGGTCGATGTGATCTACCGCCGCGTCGACGACGACTTCCTCGACCCGCTGGTGTTCCGCCCCGGCTCCACGCTGGGCTGCGCCGGCTTGCTGGAGGTCTACCGCGCGGGCAATGTCAGCATCTGCAATGCCGTGGGCACGGGCGTGGCCGACGACAAGTCGATCTACCCCTATGTGCCGCAGATGATCGAGTTCTACCTCGGCGAGCAACCGATCCTCAAGAACGTGCCGACCTGGATGTGCCGCAACGCCGACGACCTGCACCATGTGCTGGCCCACCTGAAAGACCTGGTGGTCAAGGAAGTGCACGGCGCGGGCGGCTACGGCATGCTGGTCGGCCCGGCCGCCACCGCCGCCGAGATCGACGACTTCCGCAAGGCCTTGCTGGCCAATCCCAGCGGCTACATCGCTCAGCCCACGCTGAGCCTCTCCAGCTGCCCGACCTTTGTCGAGTCCGGCATCGCGCCGCGCCACATCGACCTGCGGCCCTTTGTGCTCAGCGGCAAGCAGGTGCAGATGGTGCCGGGCGGCCTGACCCGCGTGGCGCTGAAAGACGG
>JBOHHM010000243.1:0-8128 GCA_050725495.1 Burkholderiaceae bacterium
AATACACCGCGCGCTGCTTCGACCGCGCGATCAGCGAGATGGGGCCCACGCAGCTCAACATCCCGCGCGACTACTTCTACGGTGAAATCACCTGCGAGATCCCCAAGCCCATGCGCGTGGAGCGCGGTGCCGGTGGCGAACACAGCCTGAACGAGGCCGCCGAACTGCTGGCGACGGCCAAATTCCCGGTGATCCTGTCGGGCGGCGGTGTGGTGATGGGCGATGCGGTCGAGGAATGCAAGGCCTTGGCCGAGCGCCTGGGTGCGCCGGTGGTCAACGGCTACCTGCGCAACGACAGCTTCCCGGCCAGCCACCCGCTGTGGTGCGGACCGCTGGGCTACCAGGGCTCGAAGGCGGCGATGAAACTCATTGCGCAGGCCGACGTGGTCGTGGCGCTCGGCTCGCGCATGGGCCCCTTCGGCACGCTGCCGCAGCACGGCATGGACTACTGGCCGAAGAACGCCAAGATCATCCAGATCGAGGCCGACCACACGAATCTGGGCCTCGTGAAGAAGATCTCGGTGGGCATCTGCGGCGACGCCAAGGCCGCAGCCCAAGCGCTGACCCAGCGACTGAGCAGCCGCGCGCTGGCCTGCGACGCCACCAAGGCGGAGCGTGCCGCGAAGATCAAGGCCGAGAAGGACGCCTGGGAGAACGAGCTGAGCGAATGGACGCATGAACGCGACGCCTACAGCCTCGACATGATCGAGGAGCAGAAGCGCGAGAAGACGCCCACCGGCGGCGACTACCTGCACCCGCGCCAGGTGCTGCGCGAACTCGAGAAGGCCATGCCGCCGCGTGTGATGGTCTCCACCGACATCGGCAACATCAACTCCGTGGCCAACAGCTACCTGCGCTTCGAGGAACCGCGCAGCTTCTTCGCGCCGATGAGCTTTGGCAACTGCGGTTACGCGCTGCCGACCATCATCGGCGCCAAGCTGGCCGCGCCCGAGCGCCCTGCCATTGCCTACGCAGGCGACGGCGCCTGGGCTATGAGCATGGTGGAAGTCATGACCGCCGTGCGCCACGACATCCCGGTCACCGCCGTGGTGTTCCATAACCGCCAGTGGGGCGCGGAAAAGAAAAACCAGGTCGACTTCTACAACCGCCGCTTTGTGGCGGGTGAGCTCGAAAGCGAGAGCTTCGCGGGCATGGCGAAGGCCATGGGCGCCGAGGCCATCGTGGTCGACAGGCTCGAGGACGTGGGCCCCGCGCTGAAAAAGGCCACCGATCTGCAGATGAACCAGAAGAAGACCTGCGTGATCGAGATCATGTGCACGCGTGAGCTCGGCGATCCGTTCCGCCGCGACGCGCTGGCCAAGCCGGTGCGCCTGCTCGAAAAATACAAGGACTATGTCTGAGTCTCCAGCGCGCCGCGCTGCCCCGGCGCCGCGGCGCGCCTTGTCAACCCCAACCGAGATTCACCATGGCTTCTATCGATCTCGCGCCAGGTGCTGAAAGCGCGCCGCAGGCGCTCACGTTGTCGCGCCCGCATCTCCACGCGCTCGTCGAAACGGCCCGAGCACGAGGCCCGATTCCCGTCGCAATGGCTTACCCCTGCGACCGTTCGTCG
The DNA here is from genome assembly GCA_050725495.1 of Burkholderiaceae bacterium. Lineage (GTDB taxonomy): Bacteria > Pseudomonadota > Gammaproteobacteria > Burkholderiales > Burkholderiaceae_C > JBOHHM01. The sequence goes on from JBOHHM010000243.1 coordinate 1,574, forward strand.
CTTATCTCGGCCAGCGAGGCGGCCCGCGTGGGCCTTGTGATTCCTGTGCTCGTGGGGCCGCGCGCGCGCATCGAGGCGGTGGCCGCCGAGGCCGATGTGGACCTGCGGGGCTTCGCCCTGCATGACACTGCGGACGACCCCCGGGTCGCAGCGGCCCAGGCGGCCGCGCTGTGCCGCGACGGCCAGGCCGCGGCATTGATGAAGGGCAGCATGCACAGCGATGAGCTGCTCGCCGCAGCGGTGGCGCGCGAAGCCGGGCTGCGCACCCCGCGGCGCGCCAGCCATGTCTTCGTGCTCGACGTTCCCGGCATCGACCGGCCGCTGCTGATCACCGACTGCGTGGTCAACATCGCACCCACGCTCACCGACAAGCGCGATATCGCGCAAAACGCAATCGAGTTGGCGCAGGCGATGGGTATCGCGACGCCACATGTCGCCATCCTCTCGGCCGTGGAAACCGTGAACCCGGCGATCCCCGGCACCATCGACGCCGCGGCGTTGTGCAAGATGGCCGACCGCGGGCAGATCCGCGGCGGCGTGTTCGACGGTCCACTGGCGTTCGATAACGCCATTTCGGCGCAGTCGGCACGCAACAAAGGCATCGTGTCTCCGGTGGCGGGCCGCCCCGACGTGCTGCTGGTGCCCGGCCTGGAAGCCGGCAACATGGCCTACAAGCAACTGGTCTACATGGCCGGCGCCGAATGTGCGGGGCTGGTGCTCGGCATGCGTGTGCCCATTGTGCTGACCAGCCGGTCCGACTCGGTCGCCAGCCGCATCGCGTCCTGCGCGCTGGCGGTGCTGATGAACGCCCCTACTGCTGAAAAGGAGCGCGCGGCATGAGCGCGACGCCTGACACCATGAAAGCCAGCCAGCCCCTCGCCAGCCCGGGCTCGCGTCCGCACCAGCTGCTCCACTTGCTGCCCGGCGCCGCGCTGTCGGGCGTGATCGCGCTGGCCGCGACCTTTGTCTCGACGCTACACGGGGGGCCGCAACTGCTGTACGCGCTGTTCTTCGGCGTGGCCTTTCACTACCTCAGCCACGATGCCAAGACGAAGCCGGGCATCGAGTTCTGCGCCCGCGGCGTGTTGCGCCTGGGAGTAGGCCTGCTCGGCGCGCGCATCACCGCGACGCAGATCGCGGGCCTGGGCTGGACCACGGCCGCGATCGTCATCGGCGCCGTGGTCACGACCCTGCTGTGCGGCTTGCTGCTGGGGCGACGCCTGGGCATGACACGCGCCCAAGGCGTGCTGTCGGGTGGCTCGGTCGCGATTTGCGGTGCCTCGGCGGCGCTGGCGATCTCGGCTGTATTGCCGCGCGAGAAGGAGAGCGACCGCTTCACGCTGATGGTGGTCGTGACCGTCACCGTGCTGTCCACGCTCGCCATGGTCATTTACCCGCTGATCGCCAAACTGCTGCACCTGCCGCCCGAGTTGGCGGGCCTGTTCATTGGCGGCACGATCCACGACGTCGCACAGGTCGTTGGCGCGGGCTACATGCTGAATCAGGAGACAGGCGACTATGCGACCATCGTCAAGCTGTTTCGCGTCTCCATGCTGGCCGTGGTCGTTGTCGTGGTCTCGGGGTTGTTCAAGAGGCAGCGCGAGCAGACGGACGACAAGCTCGTCTCGGCCAAACAGCCGCTGGTGCCGTGGTTCCTGTGGGTGTTCGCTGGCTTGGTGATCATCAACTCGCTGGGCGGAGTGCCGGCCGTGGTGCAACACAGCCTCAGCGACGTCTCGCGTGCCTGTCTGGTGCTGGCCATTGCCGCCTTGGGCATGAAGACGTCGTTCATGCAACTCGCACGCGCCGGCTGGCGCCCGTTCACGCTGCTGCTGATCGAGACCCTGTGGATGGCGGTGCTGGTCTTGGCAGCCATCTGGTTGCGCATCTGAAGATTTGCTAGCGCCTGCCCTCGGCCATGCGCTGCAGCGCCGCCAGGTCGAGGATCGTCAGCTGACCGTAGTCGGCCGTGAGCAGGCCCTGCTGCGCGAGCAGGCGCAGCTCCTTGTTCATGGTCTGGCGCGACACCGAGAGCATGGAGGCCAGCTCGCTTTGCGAAACGCGCAGGCTGATCGCGGGCCCGTGGTCGATGGGCTGGCCATGCCAGCCTGCGAGCTTGACCAGGGTCTCGGCCAGGCTCTGCTGCAGTCGGCCGAGCGCGCGGCGCTGCATCGAGACGATGCTTTCGTGCTGGCGCTTGAGCGCGAGCAGCGCCACGTCCTTCCACAGCAGCGGCGTGTCATCGAGGACGGCGCGCAGCGCGTCGCTGGGCAGGTGCACGAGCACCGTGTCCTCGCGCGCGTGGTAGTCGTAGATCCACGGCACGTCCTTGAGCAGCCGCACCAGCGCCACCACCTCGCCCGGGCCGAGCATGGACAGCACGAACTTCGCGCCGGCCTCATTCATCCCGCCGACCTCGAGGCAGCCCGACACCACCACCAGCACTTCGCGCCGCTGCCGGTCCTGCGCCAGCACCTGGGTGCGGCGTTCGTACCGCTGCAGGCGGGCGATGCGCGCCATGCGGTCCACCGCGATGTCGGGCCAATCGCGAAACAGCGCGCAGCAGCGCAGGGCGCGCCGGATCAGCGCGAGCGTGTCGCCCGGGGCGGTCGGTCGAGGCATGAGAGTGGGCGAGGGCGGTGGCGACACAAACGGTGAACAGGGTAATGGCTGGGGGCGGGCGACCCTGGCGATCAGGGTATTCCCGAAAACCAATTGCGGGCAAATGTCAATTGCTTGACTGAGTGGACGGCCCCTCACTTTTATCGTAGCACTGCGGATCGGCGCAAGCGCCGGGCCCTGCCGGCAACACCGCGGTGGCGCCGCGATCCGCGCCAAGGAGACCCCAGCTTTTGAACCCCGCCATGCAGATGAACGACCACGACTCCCTCTCGGCGCTGTTTGCGCCACGCTCCATCGCCATCGTCGGCGCCTCGGCCACGCCGGGCAAGATCGGCGGCATTCCGCTCGACTATGCGCTGCGCTTCGGCTTCGAGGGTGCGCTCTATGCTGTCAACCCGCGTGGCGGCATGGTGCAGGGCCTGCCGGCCTATCCCAGCCTCGAGGCCATCGGCGCGCCGGTGGACCTGGCGATCTTCGCCGTGCCGCAGGCCCTGGTGCCGGCGGCGCTGGACGATGCCGTCGCCGCCGGCGTCAAGGGCGTCGCGCTGTTCTCCTCGGGCTTTGCCGAGGTCGGCCCCGAGGGCGCGGCCGCGCAGCAGCGGCTCGCGGCCAAGGCGCGCGCCGCCGGTATCCGCCTCATCGGCCCGAACTGCCTGGGCTTCATGCACCTCGCGCACAAGGTCTACGCGACCTTCTCGCCCGCCCCCGGCGTGGGCCGCGTGGCGCCGGGGCGCATCGGCCTGGTCAGCCAGTCGGGCGCGTTCGGCGCCTATGCCTATTCGATGGCGCGCGAGCGCGGCATCGGCCTGTCGCTGTGGGCCACGACCGGCAACGAAGCCGACGTGCAGCTCGCCGACTGCCTGGCCTGGCTCGCGCAGGACCCCGGCACCGACGTCATCATGGCCTACCTCGAAGGTTGCCGCGACGGCCCCAAGTTGCGCGCCGCGCTGGCGCTGGCACAGGCGCATGGCAAGCCGGTGGTCATGGTCAAGGTCGGTACGACGGCGCTGGGCGCCGAGGCCGCGGCCTCGCACACGGCTTCGCTGGCCGGCAACGACGCGGTCTACGACGCGATCTTTCGCCAGTACGGCGTGCTGCGCGCGCACACGCTCAGCGAGTTCTTCGACCTCGCCGCCAGCGCCGCGATCGCGCGCGCGCCTCGCGACCGCTCGATCGGCCTGTTCACGCTCTCGGGCGGTGTCGGCGCGATGATGGCCGACGAGGCCAGCGCCGCCGGCCTCGACGTGCTGCCGCTGTCGGACGCGGCGCAGCAGACGCTGCGCAGCTGGGTGCCGTTTGCCGCTCCGCGCAACCCGGTGGACATCACGGGCCAGGTCACGAACGACCTCACGCTCATGGAGCGCAGCGCCCAGCTCATGCTGCAGGACCGGCGATTCGGCTCGTGGATGGGCTTTCTCGCGGCGGCGGGCGCCTCGGACGCCTTCTGGCCCGTGCTGCGCGCACTCGTGGCCGGACTGCGCGCGTCCCACCCCGAGACCGTGCTCGCGATCAGCACGCTGCTCTCGCCCGAACGCCGCGCCGAGCTCGAAGCCCTGGGTTGTCTGGTCTTCGCCGACCCCTCGGTCGGCATACGGACCATTGCCGCGCTCGCGCGCCACGCCGAGCGGCCTGCCGTCCCCGCACCGGCCACGCCCGCCGTCGCGCCCCTGCGCCTGCCAGCGGGCACGCTGTCGGAGCCGCACAGCCTCGCGTTGCTGGCCGAGGCCGGTGTGTCCGTGGTCGAGCACCACCTGGTGCACACGGCCGACAAGGCTGCTCTGGCCCTGACTGCCCTGGGCGGCGAGATCGCGCTCAAGATCGCGAGCGCCGACATCCCGCACAAGTCCGACATCGGCGGCGTGGCGCTGGGCCTGCGCAGCGCCGCGCAGGTGCGCACCGCCTTTGAACGCATCCTGGCCAGCGCCGGCGCCGCCCAGCCCAGGGCGCGCGTGGACGGTGTGCTCGCCGCGCGCATGGTGCGCGGCGGCGTGGAGTGCATCGCCGGCGTGCACCGCGACCCGGTGTTCGGCCCGGTGCTGATGTTCGGCCTGGGCGGCGTGCACGTCGAGACCCTGCGCGACGTGAGCCTGCGCGCCCTGCCCGTGACGCGCGCCGACGTGAACGCCATGGTGCGTGAGCTGCGGGCGCTGCCGCTGTTGCAAGGCGCGCGCGGCCAGCCCGCGGCCGACCTCGAATCCATCGCCGACATGCTGCTCGCGCTGGCCGACTTCGCCATGGCCGCCGGCGACACGCTGGAGAGCGCCGAAATCAACCCGCTGATCGCGCGCCCCGCCGCGCAGGGCGGCTGCATGGCCGTCGACGCGCTCGTGGTCGGCCGCGCTGTGCCGGGGACCACCACCCAGCCCGCTACACAACCCGAGGAGACCGCCGCATGAGCAGCCCCACCACCGCAAACTTCCCCGCCCAGGCGATGACCACGGCACGCCAGGCCCTGGCCCGCGCCATCGGCATGACGGCCTTCGTCTACGGCTACCCGCTGGTCGAGTCCTACCGCACCTGCCGGCTGCAGACCCAGGGCGAAGCCGCGCCCGGCGGCGCCAATTCGCGCGCGCCCATCAACCGCCTGGGCCATATCCGCCGCGCCGCCACGCACCATGACCGCGACATCGTTACCCCCGCCAACGACCTGCTCTACACGACGGCCTGGATCCACCTGGCCGACGGACCGCAGCGCCTGACCGTGCCCGCCGCAGCCGAGCACCCGGGCCGCTACTTCGTGCTGGCCCTCTACGACGCCCAGACCGAGAACTTCGAGAACCTCGGGCCGCGCAACTGCGACGCGGCCGGCGAGACGGTGCTGCTGGTCGGCCCCGGCCAGGGCGCGCCAGAGGGCCACGGCCTGCGCGTCGTGCATTGCCCGACCCACCTGGTCTGGCTGGTCGGCCGCATCCTCGTCGGCGACGAGGCTGACCTGCCCGCAGCGCGGGCGCTGCAGGCCGCAATCGGGCTTGAGGCCTTGACCGCCGGCGCTCCCGCGCGCCGCCCGGTCGCTGTCGAGCACTGGCTGGGCGAGCCGCTCGACACCATGGCCGCCGTGCTCGAGCGGCAGCGCAGCGCGGCCGAGGTCGCGCCCGCGTTTTTCACCAACCTGTGCCAGGCCCTGGCCGAGCTGCCGGCGCGCGCCGAGGACCAGGGCCTGCTCGCCTGGCTGGGTCAGGCCGGGCTGGTACCGCAGATGCCGTTCGACTGGGGCTCGCTCGACGCCGCGCTGCGCACGGGGCTCGCCGAGGGGCTGGCCGACGCCGTGCAGCTGCTCGCCGCTGTGCCGCGCAGCCGCACGGCCGAGCCCTGGCGCATCGCTGCGTGCGCGGGCCGCTACGGCAACGACTATCTGGCGCGCGCGCTCACCGCCTACATGGGCTTCGGCGCCTTGGCCAAGGACGAGGCGGTCTACGCCGCCGGCCACTTCAGCGCCGACGGACAGGCGCTCGACGGTTCGCGCCGCTACACGCTGCGCTTCGCTGCCGACCAGATGCCGCCGGCCGAGGCCTTCTGGTCCGTCACGCTGTACGACGCCGACCGCTGCCTCTACGCCAGCCCGAACGGGCGCCACGCCATCGGCGACCGCACGAGCGGCCTGCGCCGCGAGGCCGATGGTGCCGTCGTGATCGACTTCTCCCACGAACCCCCGGCCGATGCGCGCAACTGGCTGCCCACGCCCGCGGGCCGCTTCTACCTCGTGCTGCGCCTGTACCACCCGCGCGACCAGGCGCGCGGCTGGCAGGTGCCCGCGCTGCAGCCGGTACCAGCCTGAACCACGCCGCATTCCCGTCAAGAGAACACACAAGTCGGAGTAGGAATGCCAGTCACCCAACACCCCCTCCACAGATCCGTGCATGCGGAGCTACCGCACACGGCTCTTGCCTTGGGTCGTGACGATCAGACGCTGGCTCGGGTAGGGGTGGCAGATGC
>JBOHHM010000244.1:0-14736 GCA_050725495.1 Burkholderiaceae bacterium
GCCGAGGCCCATGTGCTGGGCAAGGGCAGCAAGCGCCGCAGCACGCCGGTGGGGGCCCAGGCGCTCGAGGCGCTCAAGTGCTGGCTGGCGCTGCGCGGCGGCGCCAACGCATCGCCGGCGCTGTTCATCGGCCGCCACGGCAGCCGCCTGAGCGCCCAGTCGGTCTGGCAGCGCCTGAAGCGCCGCAGCCTGCAGGCCGGGCTGGCCACGCCGGTCCATCCCCACATGCTGCGCCACTCGTTTGCCAGCCATCTGCTGCAGTCCAGCGGCGACCTGCGGGCGGTGCAGGAACTGCTGGGCCACGCCAACATCACGAGCACCCAGGTCTATACGCGGCTCGATTTCCAGCACCTGGCCAAGGCCTATGACGCAGCCCATCCGCGGGCCAAGCTGACCAAGACCAAGCCTTGAAGCGGGGGTTCGGCCAGCCGGCCGCACAATACGGGCCCATGAAAACCATCCGACTCAAAGAGGGCAAGGAGCGCTCGCTATTGCGCCGGCACCCGTGGATTTTTGATTCCGCCATCGCCAAGGGCGGCGCCGATGCCGGCGAGACGGTGCGGGTGGAGTCCCACAGGGGCGAATTCCTGGCCTGGGCGGCCTTCAGCCCCAGCTCCAGGATCCGCGCCAGGGTCTGGAGTTTCGATCCCGCCCAGCGCATAGACGCTCCGTTTTTTGTAGCGACTGTCGCCCGTTCCATCAGGGCTAGATCCAGATTTCATATAGAAAGCGACGGTGTGCGGCTGGTTCACGGCGAGTCCGACGGCCTGCCCGGGCTGATCGTGGACCGCTATGGCGACACCCTGGTCGCCCAGTTCCTGAGCAGCGGCGCCGAGCGCTGGAAGGCCGTGCTGGCACAGGCTCTGCTGGCCGAGACCGGCTTGCAGCGCCTCTATGAGCGCTCCGACGCCAGCGTGCGCAGCCTCGAAGGCCTGCCCGAAGTCAAGGGCTGGCTCAAAGGCGAGGGCGCGACCGAGCTCACGATCCGCGAACACGAGTGGACGCTGAGCCTGGACATCGCCGAAGGCCACAAGACCGGCTTCTACCTCGACCAGCGCGATAGCCGCAAGAAGTTTGCCGACTACGCGCGTCGCCTGGGTTTTGAGCGCGTGCTCAACTGCTATTGCTACACCGGCGGCTTCACCGTCGCGGCCCTGGCGGGCCTGCGCCTGGCGGGCCGCGTCGGCCACGTGACCTCGATCGACTCCTCGGCCCCGGCCCTGGAACGCGCCCGGGCCCAGCTGGTGCTCAACGGCTTCGATCCCGGCGCCGCCAGCTTTCTGGACGCCGATGTCAACCAGTCGCTGCGCCAGTTCCAGGCCGAGGGCCGGACATTTGACGCCATCGTCCTCGATCCCCCGAAATTCGCCCCCACGGCCACGCATGCCGAGCGCGCGGCGCGCGCCTACAAAGACATCAACCGCCTGGCGCTGAAGCTGCTGGAGCCCGGTGGCGTGCTGTTCACCTACTCGTGCTCGGGCGGCATCAGCGCCGAGCTATTCCACAAGATCGTGGCCTCGGCCGGCATCGATGCCGGGGTCGACGGCTACATCAGCGAGCGCCTGGGCGGCGCGCCCGACCACCCGATGACGATTGCCTTCCCCGAGGGTGAATACCTCAAGGGGCTGGTGGTCATCAAGAAAGCTTGAAATTGGTGCGTTTTGGGAGTATTTTGATCGGTTGGCCCTTTGGAAACAGGCGTCATGCGCTATCAAAAATATAGCGTTCAGCGCTTCGGCCCGACAGGACCGCAAGATTGGCTACAGCCTCGCACACCGTCTTGATTTGACCGCTACACTCCCCAGCTTCTGAATTCTTTGATATAGGCGGGACTGTCCGCAGGCTGCGCGGCAGGCCAGCCCTGTCCCCCACCGATTGGGAAAACCATGAGTCTCATCCCCGCCACCATCCTCACCGGCTTCCTGGGTTCGGGCAAGACCACGCTGCTCAAGCGCGTGCTCGCGGAAGCCCATGGCCAGAAGATCGCCGTGATCGAAAACGAATTCGGCGAGGAAAACATCGACAACGAGATCCTCGTGTCCGACACCAAGGAGCAGATCATCCAGATGAGCAACGGCTGCATCTGCTGCACCATCCGCGAGGACCTGCGCTCCACGCTGCAGCTGCTGGCCGCCAAGAAGCGCAAGGGCCTGCTGGACTTCGAGCGCGTGGTGATCGAGACCACCGGCCTGGCCGATCCCGGCCCGGTGGCGCAGACCTTCTTCATGGACGATGAGATCGCCGAGAGCTTTCTGCTGGACTCCATCCTGACCCTGGTCGACGCCAAGCATGCGGCCCAGCAGCTCAACGAACGCCAGGAGGCACGCCGCCAGGTGGGCTTCGCCGACCAGATCTTCATCAGCAAGACCGACCTGGTGGCCCAGGATGAAACCGAAGCACTGATCCATCGCCTCAAGCATATGAACCCGCGGGCGCCGTACAAGGCCGTGCACTTTGGTGAAGTGGCCCTGTCCGAGGTGTTTGACCTGCGCGGCTTCAACCTCAACGCCAAGCTCGATATCGACCCCGAGTTCCTGCAGGAAGCCGGGAACGACCATGAGCATGGCGAGCATTGCGACCACCCCTCGCACCAGGATGAGCATGGCCACCACCATCACCACGACGACGTCAAGAGCTTTGTCTTCAGGTCCGAGCGCGCGTTCGACCCGGCCAAGCTCGAAGACTTCCTGGGCGCCATCGTCAATATTTACGGCCCGCGCATGCTGCGCTATAAGGGTGTGCTGAACATGCTGGGCACGGACCGCAAGGTGATCTTCCAGGGTGTGCACCAGCTCATGGGCAGCGACCTGGGGCCGAAGTGGGCCGATAAGGAGCATCGGACCAGCAAAATGGTGTTCATCGGCATCGAACTGCCCAAAGACATCTTTGTGCAGGGGCTGGAGCAGTGCCTGGTGTGAAATAACAATTGAACTTGGAGGGCGGGGCGCGAAATGATTGTCTCGATTCTGCAACTGATGGGTTTTGCCCTGGCCAAGCCGATACAATCGCGCGCCAGTGAAAAGCCGAAGAACAAGCCCTCGAAGGTCAACAATAAGGGTATAACTCGGGGAATTGAGGACCACCAATCACCCGAAAGGAGCAGGTCAGCCAGTGAAAGTCCGGCTCACGCCCTGGCCAGCTCTGCGAGGAGACAAGAAGTGAAAGCCCAGCCCAGCAAGCCCAAGGTTCAGGCCAAAGCGCCCAAGTCGGTTGCCATGGCCGGGGCTGTGGTCAAGTCCGCTGCCAAGGCTGTGGCCAAGCCGGCGGTCAAGGCGGTGGCGAAGAAGGCACCCAGGCCTGTGGTCAAGGCAGCCGCCAAACCGGTGGCCAAGTCCAGGACAGCCGGGAAAGCCGCAGCCAAACCTGCGCCCAAGGCCCTGGCCAAGAAACCGGCGGCCCAAGTGGCTCACAAACCCGTCAAGACTGCTGCCAAGAAAGCAGCGACACCCACCCCCCAAAAGAAAATTCCCAGCAGCAAACTCCTCAAGGCTTCGATCCAAGCTTCCGCCAGCGCCGGCCCCAAGGTGGCCAAGCCGGCGGAAAAAACGCCTGTCAAGGCTGTGGCAGCCAGGCCCGTCACGCCGGCCGTGGTCGCCGCCCCCGTGGCCAGGGCCCCCCGGGTGTCCGCCCGGCTTGCCCAGCTGACAGTTCCTTCCATGGCGCCTGCGGTTGCTTCAACTGCGGCCAAATCCAGCTATCTACACACAATGTCCTCTCCTGTACTCGCCCCACCCCCCTTCGTTGCGGTCAAGAAAGACCCCAAGCTGGCCAACAACTGGAAAACCAAGGCGATCGACCAGTTGGTGGACGCCGAAGTTCTGGCCATGCCCGACTCGGAATACATGAACGACACGCAGATGGCGTTTTTCCGCCTCAAGCTGTTGCAGCTCAAGCAGGACATCCTCAACAGTGCCGGTGAGACGACCGAGCATCTGCGCGAGGACACCGTGATCGTTCCCGATCCGGCTGACCGCGCCACCATCGAGGAAGAGCATGCGCTGGAGCTGCGCACCCGCGACCGCGAGCGCAAGCTGCTCAAGAAGATCGAGCAGTCCATCGCCCGCATCGACGCCGGCGACTACGGCTACTGCGACGAGACCGGCGAGCCCATCGGTGTGGGACGCCTGCTGGCGCGGCCCACGGCCACGCTGTCGCTGGAGGCGCAGCAGCGCCGCGAGCTCAAGCAGAAGATGTTTGGCGACTGAGCCCGTCGCGACCCCAGACTGACCCCGCGCACTACCCCCTATGGCCAAAGACCAGAACGGAGGCTTGCTGTCCAAGGTCGTGAAGTTCGTCCGCAATCCGACGACGAACTGGGCCGACCTCGACCAGCAGGAGTCGGATCGCGAGAGCACCTACAGCAAGCAGATGCTCAAGGAGATGATCGAGCGCAAGCGGCGCAACGACTTCGTTCGCAAGCGCGAGTTCGACATGCTGCGCAAAATGCGCCGCCGCGAGGCTCTGGTGGGCCAGGATTTCGCGGCGCGTCCCTCGTTCTTCCAGAGCAGTATGCCGTCCAAGCCCGACGACCGGGCCATGACGCTCAAGAAAATCGACGAGATCGAAGCGCAGATGTCAATGCAATGGTGGAAAACCAAGAATGGCGACTCCTCGGCGCGCAGCGGCGGTTTCCCGATGTCCGGCGAGTCCATCGGTGACGTCAGCAGCGATCCATCGCCGCTCACGCCGCCGGACAAGAGCCACTACGCCAGGACGGACCCCGCACCCCTGGTCGCGCTCAAGGACGCAGGCCAGCCCGCAGTGCGCGAGGAACCGGCTGCGCCAGTCAACGCAAAGGACAGCGGGCTCAGCGCGTTTTCCGCCTCCAAGCTGTCTGCGGTTGAGGTGGAGGAATTCGCCCACGATCCCGAGTTGGAGGAGGCCTCGATCCGGTTTGCCAATGGTGACGACGCGGGGGCCGAGGCCGGCCTACTCGAAGCGCTGGGCAGCACCGGCACGCGAGGCGGGCATGACGAAACCTGGCTGACCCTGTTCGACCTGTACCGGGCCACGGGCCAGCAGGAGCGCTTCGAGACCGCCGCCATTGATTTCGCCGGTCGCTTCGGGCGCTCGGCACCCCAGTGGTTTTCGATTCCCGAGATGGTCGGCAAAATGGCAACGCCCAGCGCCGCCGCGCCCGCGACCCGGGCGACGGACTGGACCAGCCCGTCGGTGCTGGGCATCCAGTCTCTGGCGGCCCTCCAGGCGGCCTTGAGTCGGGCCCAGCCGCCCTGGCGCCTGGACTGGAGCCGGCTGGCGTCGGTGGAGGCGGCGGCCGTCGAGCCGCTGTGCAAGCTGTTCGCCCAATGGAGCGCCCAGCCGGTGCAGTTGCGCTTCGTCGGCGGCGACGGTCTGGACGACGTGCTCAGGGCGGCCACGCCGCCGGGCGACAAGTCCGTCAGCCAGGCCCTGTGGCGCCTGCGCATGGAGGCGCTGCGCCTGATGAACCGGGGCGATGAGTTCGAGCTTGCGGCGCTGAACTACTGCGTGACCTATGAAGTCTCCCCGCCCTCGTGGGAGCGGGCGCGCTGCGAGTACAAGCCGCTCGATGCGCAGGGTGGCGAGGTGGCGGGGCACACCCTCATCAGCGAAGCCTTCCATGACTCGCTCCCGTCCACCGTCAGCGGCAATGAGGCTGATTTCCATACCTCCACCCTGAATGCCCCATCGCTGCAGACTGCCACCGTGGAAATGGCGGGCCAGGTCCTGGGAGATGCCTCAGCCGCGCTGGAGCAGCTCGACAGCAGGCTGCAGGGGGCTGACCTGCTGGTCATTTCCTGCGCCAAGCTGGTCCGGGTTGATTTTTCGGCGGCCGGCACGCTGTTGAACTGGGTGTCCAGCCGTCAGGCCGAAGGCCGCCAGGTGCAGTTCAGCGACGTCCACCGGCTGGTGGCGGCTTTCTTCAATGTCATCGGCATCAGCGAGTTTGCCCGGGTGATTCCGCGCTCGGGCTGAATTCGCCAATGTCAGGCGGCTCGGCCCACGCGTCTTGCATCTGAGCCGACCGCCCCCAACTCGACAGACTATGGAACAATTTCACGGCACGACCATCCTCAGCGTGCGGCGTCAAACCGCCGCCGGCCTGCAGGTGGCCATAGGCGGCGACGGCCAGGTCACCTTGGGCAATGTCGTCGTCAAGGGCTCGGCCCGAAAGGTGCGCAAGCTCTACCACGGACAGGTGCTGGCCGGTTTTGCGGGTGCAACCGCTGATGCCTTTACCCTGTTCGAGCGCTTCGAAGCCAAGCTCGAAAAACACCAGGGCCATCTGGTACGCGCGGCCATCGAGCTCACCAAGGACTGGCGCACCGACCGCGTGCTGCGCCGGCTGGAGGCCATGCTGGCGGTGGCCGACAAGGAGGCCTCGCTCATCATCACCGGCAATGGCGATGTGCTGGAGCCCGAGCACGGCATCATCGCCATCGGCTCGGGCGGCGCCTATGCCCAGGCTGCTGCCAAGGCCCTGCTCGACAACACCGAGTTGCCGGCTCAGGACATCGTGAAGAAATCGCTGGAGATCGCCGGTGAGCTGTGCATCTATACCAATATGCACCACACCATTGAAACCCTCGAATGACGCGTGCCTTGCACGCATGACGCTGGCCTACGGCACCGCACGACAAATGACCAGCATCTTCACCAACACCCGTCATTCCGTCATTTAATCATTCTGTCATTGTCTCCATGTCCTCCATGACCCCCCAGGAGATCGTCTCCGAACTCGACAAGCATATCGTCGGCCAGTCCCAGGCCAAGCGCGCCGTGGCGATTGCGATGCGCAACCGCTGGCGCCGCCAGCGCGTTGACGGACAGCTGCGCGCTGAGATCACGCCCAAGAACATCCTGATGATAGGCCCCACGGGCGTGGGCAAGACCGAGATTGCGCGGCGTCTGGCGCGTCTGGCCGATGCGCCTTTCATCAAGGTCGAGGCCACCAAGTTCACCGAGGTCGGCTATGTCGGCAAGGATGTGGACTCCATCATCCGCGATCTGGCCGAGATGGCCGTCAAGCAGACCCGCGAGGCCGAGATGCGCAAGGTGCGCGCGCGGGCCGAGGACGCGGCCGAAGACCGCATTCTCGACAGCCTGATCCCGCCGGCCCGCTCGGCTGGATCGGGCCTGGAGCAGGGCGCTGCCGCGCCGGTCGATGGCACGGCCCGGCAGGTCTTTCGCAAGAAGCTGCGCGAGGGGTTGCTCGATGACAAGGACATCGAGATCGAACTGGCCGAGGCCAGGCCGCAGCTTGAAATCATGGGGCCGGCCGGCATGGACGAGATGACCGAGCAGCTGCGTGGCATGTTCAGCCAGCTGGGCAACCCCAGGCGCCGGCTGCGCAAGCTCAAGATTGCCGAGGCGCTGAAACTGCTGGTCGATGAAGAGGCGGCCAAGCTGGTCAATGAAGACGAGATCAAGACCCAGGCGATCACCAATGCCGAGCAGAACGGCATGGTGTTCATCGATGAAATCGACAAGGTGACTTCACGCCAGGAAGCGGGCGGCGGTCCCGACGTGTCGCGCCAGGGCGTGCAGCGCGACCTGCTGCCGCTGGTGGAGGGAACGACCGTGTCCACCAGGTACGGCATGGTCAAGACCGACCACATCCTGTTCATCGCCTCGGGCGCCTTTCACCTGAGCAAGCCCAGCGACCTGATCCCCGAAATGCAGGGGCGTTTCCCGATCCGTGTGGAGCTGCAGTCGCTCTCGGTGCAGGATTTCGAGGCCATCCTCGTGCAAACCCATGCGTCGCTGGTCAAGCAGTACCAAGCCTTGCTCGCTACTGAAAATGTAGCACTGGAGTTCACGACCGATGGCATCACACGCCTGGCGCACATCGCCTACGAGGTCAACGAGCGAACCGAGAACATTGGCGCAAGGCGCCTGGCGACCGTGATGGAACGCCTGCTCGACGAGGTCAGCTTCGATGCCACTCGTCTCGGCGGGCAGACCGTGAGGATTGACGCCGCCTATGTGGACGCCCGGCTGCAGGAACTGAGCCGCAACGAGGATCTTTCCCGTTACATCCTCTGACAAACGGCCTTCCTTCAGGAATCACTTTCACAGCCCGCGCTAAGTACTTCATTTAGAACGGTTTTCTGGCGTTCTGCGCCTGCAAAGCCGCTTCTAAGTCCTTGATTTCATTACTAAAATTTGTAGCAAGCCCTCTTGCGCCCGATTCTTTTCCTGCTACAGTGGAAAAAAGTGCAATTAAGTGGTGGAAAGTGTATTAGAGCACTCAACTGGTTGCGGTTCTACGAATGAGGGTGTGCTGTCGTGTTTCAAGGGGCTTCGTCTCTGAGTCTGGATGCCAAGGGGCGGCTTTCCGTGCCGACCCGGCATCGTGACGCCCTCAGCAGCGGCGCCGCAGGACAGCTCACGATCACCAAGCACCCGCACGGCTGCCTGATGATCTTCCCGAGGCCCGAGTGGGAGGCCTTTCGCGACCGCATTGCCGCCCTGCCGATGTCGGCCCAGTGGTGGAAACGCATCTTTCTGGGCAATGCCATGGATGTGGAGATGGACGGCACGGGCCGCGTGCTGGTGTCGCCCGAACTGCGCGCGGCGGCCGGCATCGCCAGGGACACCGTGCTGCTGGGCATGGGCAACCATTTCGAACTGTGGGACAAGGCCACCTACGACGCCGAGGAGGCCAAGGCGATGCAGGGCGAGATGCCCGATGTGTTCAAGGACTTCTCTTTCTGAAAGCCGACGGTGGATACCTCATGGAAACATACCACCGTCTTGTTGAACGAAGCGGTCGACGCTCTTCTCAGCAATCCGGACGCCACCTACATCGACGCCACGTTCGGCCGCGGCGGTCATTCGCGCCTGATCCTGTCGCAGCTGTCGGCGCAAGGCCGGCTCATTGCCTTCGACAAGGATCCCGATGCGATTGCCGAGGCGCAGTCCATCGCCGACCCGCGTTTTTCGATCCGCCACGAAGGCTTTCGCTGGCTCTCCGACCTGCCGGCGGCCAGTGCGGCGGGGCTGCTGATGGATTTGGGCGTGAGTTCGCCGCAAATCGACAATCCGGCGCGGGGTTTCAGCTTTCGTTTCGAGGGCCCGCTGGACATGCGCATGGATACCACGCGCGGCGAGAGCGTGGCCGACTGGCTGGCCACGGCGGAGGTTCAACAGATCGCGGAGGTGATACGTGACTACGGCGAAGAACGGTTTGCTGTTCCGATTGCAAAGGCGATTGCTGCTCGCCGACAAGAACGGGGCCCTGTTTCAACCACCGGCGAGCTGGCCCAGCTCGTGGCTGGCGCGGTCAAAACCCGCGAGCCGGGCCAGGATCCTGCAACGCGCACATTTCAGGCTCTTCGGATTTTCATCAATGCCGAGCTTGAAGAGCTGCAACAGGCGCTAGAGGCCAGCCTTCATGTGCTGCAACCCGGAGGCCGGCTCGTGGTGATCAGCTTCCATTCGCTGGAAGACCGCATCGTCAAGCAATTCATCGCCAAACATTCGCGCGAGGAATACGACCGCCGCGCGCCGTTTGCCGCCCCTAAAGCCATGAAGCTCAGGGCGCTGGGCCGCGTCAAGCCCAGCGCCGCCGAAGTCGCCGCCAATCCGCGCTCGCGCAGCGCGATCATGCGCGTGGCCGAGCGGACGGAGGAGCCGGCATGAGTGCCGCTGGGCCGTCCCAAGGCGCGAAGGCCCCCTCGGGGGGCAGCGCAGTACACGCAGTGACAAGCGTGGGGGCCTCATCATGACTCGGCTCAACCTCGTGCTGCTGCTCGCCGTGCTGGCCAGCGCGCTGTACCTGGTGCACAACCAGTACGAGTCGCGCCGCCTGTTCACGGCGCTGGACCGGGCCCAGGCCGAAGCGCGCAAAATAGAGACTGACAACGACCGCTTGCAGGTTGAAAAGCGCGCCCAGGCGACACCGCTGCGCGTCGAGCGGCTGGCCAAGGCGCAGTTGCAGATGCGCGTCGCCACGCCGGCGATCACGCAATACGTCACCTACAAGGCCGAGGCGGAGCCTGCCCCATGAGCAAGAGCGTTCTCTACACCTCCAGCCCGCTGCTGGCGAGCAAGACTCCGGTGTGGCGCAGCAAGTTTATTGTGGCGGCCATTGCCTTGGGCTTCGTCGGGCTGGCCGCACGCGCCGCCTATGTGCAGGTGTTCGGCAACGACTTCTTCCAGCGCCAGGGCGAGGTGCGTTTCGCGCGCACCCTCGAGCTGCCGGCCAACCGCGGCCGCATACTCGACCGCAACGGCCTGATTCTGGCGTCCAGCGTCACGGCCCCCAGCATCTGGGCGATTCCCGAAGACGTGGAACGCGACAAGGCCAAGCTGCAGCAGCTCGCCCGGCTGCTGGAGATGCCGCTGGCCGAGCTCAACAAAAAGCTCGAAGACGAGGACAAGACCTTCGTGTGGATCAAGCGCCAGGTCGACGAGCCGGTGGCGCAGCAGATTGCTGCGCTGGGCATCAAGGGCATTTACCAGCGCAAGGAATACAAGCGCCAGTACCCCGAGGGCGAGGCCGCCGCCCATGTGGTGGGCTTCACGAATGTGGAAAACCTGGGCCAGGAGGGCGTGGAGCTCGCGTTCGACAAGGAGCTGGCGGGCCGCTCCGGTTCGCGCCGCGTCATCAAGGACCGGCTGGGCCGCGTGGTCGAAGATGTGGGCGAGCAGGTGCCGCCAGTCGATGGTCGCGACCTGCAGCTCTCGATTGACAGCAAGGTGCAGTTCTTCGCCTACCAGAAGCTGCGCGATTCGGTGATCGCCAACAAGGCGCGCGCCGGCAGCGTGGTGGTGCTCGATACCGTGACCGGCGAACTGCTGGCGCTGGCCAACTACCCGAGCTATGTGCCTGACAAGCGCCAGAACTTGAGTGGCTCGCAGCTGCGCAACATCGCGCTGACCGACGTGTTCGAGCCCGGCTCGACCATGAAGCCCTTCACCGTGGGCCTGGCGCTGGAGACCGGCCGCGTCAAACCCAGCACGCCGATCCAGACCGCGCCGGGCCGCATCCAGATCACCGGCTCGACGATTTCGGACGCTCATCCTCATGGCGTGCTGACGGTCGAGGAGGTGATCCAGAAATCGAGCAACGTGGGCACGGTCAAGATGGCCATGCAGATGCAGCCGCGCGAGATGTGGGAGCTGTTCTCGCAGGCGGGCTTCGGGCAAAAGCCGCAGATCAGCTTCCCCGGCGCCGTCACCGGCCGCCTGCGGCCCTATAAGACCTGGCGGCCCATCGAGCAGGCCACCATGTCGTACGGCTACGGCCTATCGGCCTCGCTGTTCCAGATGGCCCGTGCCTACACCGTGTTCGCCAACGAAGGGCAAGTCATTCCAGCCACCATGCTCAAGAGCGACGAGCCGGCTGTGGGGGTGCAGGTGCTGTCGCCCAAGACGGCGGCCGACATTCGCAAAATGCTGCAAATGGCCGCCGGTCCCGGCGGCACCGGTCCGAAGGCGCAGACCCTCGGCTACTCGGTGGGCGGCAAGTCGGGCACAGCCCACAAGCAGGTGGGCAGGAGCTATGCGAGCAACAAGTACCGCGCCTGGTTCACGGGCATGGCGCCTATCGACAAGCCGCGCATCATCGTGGCCGTGATGATCGACGAGCCCAGCGCCGGCCAGTATTACGGCGGCGCGGTCGCGGCCCCGGTGTTCAGCGAAGTGGTGCAGCAGACGCTGCGCATGATGGGCGTGCAGCCCGACATGGCGGTCAAGCCGCAAATCGTCGCGAACGCGGTAGAGGAGTCGTTCTGATGCGTGAACTCCACAGTCCCGAGCAGGCAGCGCAATGGCTGCGCGCCCAGGTCAAGGGCACGCTGCAGACCGACAGCCGCCAAGTGGGTGCCGGCGACGGTTTCATTGCCTGGCCCGGTGCCGCCACCGATGGCCGCGAGCATGTGGCGGCAGCGCTGGCCCAGGGCGCGGTGGCCTGCCTGGTCGAGCGCGCCGGCGTCGATGCCTATGGTTTTGAGAGTGAGCGGATCGCGAGCTACGCGCAGCTCAAAGCCGCCACGGGACCGATTGCAGCCGCCTATTATGGCGAGCCGACGCAGCAACTGGCCGTGCTGGCGGTCACGGGCACCAACGGCAAGACATCGACGACCTGGTGGCTGGCGCAGGCGCTATCCCGTGTTGGCCCCCACGCTGGCGACCCAGGTCGCGGCGCTGCCCCCCAGGGGGGCCTTCGCGCCTTGGGGCGGCCCGGCGGCGCTCAAGTGAAGCACCCTGCGCCCATTCGCTGCGGGCTGGTGGGCACTTTGGGCATTGGAGCGCCGCCCGATGTCGAGTTCACCGGCCTGACCACGCCCGATCCGGTGCTGTTGCAGCGCCAATTCCGCCGTTTCGTGGACCAGGGCTTCGCGGCCTGCGCCATCGAAGCCTCGTCCATAGGCCTGGCCGAGCGGCGCCTGGACGGCACCCGCATCCGCGTGGCCCTGTTCACCAATTTCACCCAGGACCATCTGGACTACCACGGGACTATGGACGCCTACTGGCAGGCCAAGCTCGAGTTGTTTGGCTGGCCCGGGCTGCAGGCGGCCGTGGTCAATATCGACGATCCCAAGGGCGCGGAACTGGCGGCCCAACTGGCCGGCAGTTCTTCCGTGGATCCCTGGACCGTCTCCTGCCGCGCGCCAGCGCGCCTGCAGGCCCGCGACATCGGCTACGGCCCGCAGGGTTTGAGGTTTGCAGTGGTCGAAGGCCAGCAACGCCATGAACTCCATACGCAGCTCATAGGTCAGTACAACGTGGCCAACCTGCTCGGCGTGATCGCGGCCATGCGCGCGCTGGGCGTGCCATTGGCCGAGGCCGTGCAGGCCTGCCACCACCTGCTGCCGGTGCCGGGCCGCATGGAATGCATCAGCGAGGTCGAGCAGCCGCTGGTCGCGATCGACTACGCCCATACGCCCGATGCGCTGGACAAGGCCTTGCACGCCCTGCGCCCGCTGGCCGAGCAGCGCGGGGGTCAGCTCTGGTGCGTTTTTGGCTGCGGCGGCGACCGTGATCCCCTGAAGCGCCCGCTGATGGCGGCCGTGGCCGAAAAGAACGCGGACGAGGTGGTGGTGACCAGCGATAACCCGCGCAGCGAGAAGCCCGAGGCCATCATCAGCCAGATCCTGCTGGGGCTGAGCCACGACCAGTCGGTGCAGGTCCAGGCCGACCGCGCGCTGGCCATTGCCGAGACCCTGGAGCAGGCCGCGGCCGAAGATGTGGTGCTGATCGCCGGCAAGGGTCATGAGGACTACCAGGAGGTCGCGGGCGTCAAGCAGCCTTTTTCCGACATGGCCCATGCGCGGGCCGCGCTGCAGCGCCGGGCCGACTTCCTGGCCATGGGGAGGGCTGGCGCATGAACGCGATGATGAGCTTGCAGCAAGCCCTGCGATGGATCGCAGGGGGCCGGCTGGTCGGCGACGCCATGCTGGGCGTGAACCGTGTGCACACGGACACCCGCACGCTGCAGCCCGGCGACCTGTTCGTGGCGCTCAAGGGCGAACGGTTCGACGCGAACGAGTTCCTGGCCGAGGCGCAAGCCAAGGGCGCTGTGGCCGCGATCGCGCATCGCGGCGCCATTCCCGCAGGGTTTTCCGGCATCGAGGTCGATGACAGCAAGCTCGCGCTCGGCGCGCTGGCCGCCGGCTGGCGCTCGCAGTTCGACCTGCCGCTGATCGCCGTGACGGGCAGCAACGGCAAGACCACAGTCACGCAGATGATGGCCGCCATCCTCAAGGCGTTCAAGGCCGAGGCCGCGTTCGCGACCCAGGGCAATCTCAACAACGACATCGGTGTGCCGCTGACCCTGCTGCGCTTGCGCGCCGAGCACCAGATCGGCGTCATCGAGCTGGGCATGAACCATCCGGGCGAGATCGCCTACCTGGCGGACCTGACCCGGCCGAGCGTCGCGCTGGTCAACAACGCGCAGCGCGAGCACCAGGAGTTCATGGGCACGGTCGAGGCCGTCGCCCGTGAAAACGGCGCCGTCATCGCGTCGCTGGCGGCCAGCGGCGTGGCGGTCTTTCCGGCCGATGACGAGTACACGCCCATCTGGAAGGCGCTGGCCGGCGCCCGAACCTGCCTGACGTTCGCCACCGCCGGCGCTGCCGATGTGGTGCTCGAGCAGGCCCGCTGGCACGACGGCGCCTGGCAGGTCAGCGTGAAGACGCCGGCCGGTGGGCTGGACTATGCCCTGCAGATTGCCGGGCGGCACAACGTCAAGAATTCGCTGGCGGCCGTGGCCTGCACGCTGGCCGCCGGCGTGCCGCTGGCGGGCATCGCCCAGGGCCTGGCCGCGTTCGAGCCGGTCAAGGGGCGCTCGCGCGCGCTGAGCGTGGCGCTGGCGGGCCGCAGCCTCACGCTGATCGACGACAGCTACAACGCCAACCCCGACTCGGTGCGCGCGGCCATCGACGTGCTGGCCGAGCTGCCCGGCCCGCGCCTGCTGGTGCTGGGCGACATGGGCGAGGTCGGCGACCAGGGACCGCAGTTCCATGCCGAGGCCGGCGCGCATGCGCGGGCCCAGGGCCTGGAGCAGCTGTTCACGCTGGGCGAGCTGTCGGCCAAGGCCAGCGCCAGCTTCGCGGGCGGCCGTCATTTCGAGGATATGACGGCGCTGGCCGCCGCCGTGCTCGCCGAGCTGCCGCATGTTGGCAGCGTGCTGGTCAAGGGCTCGCGGTTCATGAAGATGGAGCAGGTGGTGCAGGCCATCACCGCCCATGCACAACAACAGGAGCAAGCCCATGCTGCTTAGCCTGGCCCAGTGGCTGCAATCACTGT
>JBOHHM010000245.1:0-19269 GCA_050725495.1 Burkholderiaceae bacterium
CGTGCCGCAGCGCGGTCGGAAATCATTTTGGGCGTGATGAACACCAGCATTTCCTGCTTGTTGGCGGTACGCGACCTGGTCTTGAACAGATTGCCCACGGCAGGCAGGTCGCCCAGCAGCGGCACCTTGGTTTCGCTCTCGGCCTCGTTGAGTTCGAAGATG
The DNA here is from genome assembly GCA_050725495.1 of Burkholderiaceae bacterium. GTDB lineage: Bacteria > Pseudomonadota > Gammaproteobacteria > Burkholderiales > Burkholderiaceae_C > JBOHHM01. Next base: position 163 of record JBOHHM010000245.1, read on the forward strand.
CCGCCGATCACCACGGTGCCGCCGTTTTCCACCAGCACCTGGGTCTTGATGTGCTTGGTGTTGATCGCAAAACCGGCCGCCGTCGCCTGCCCCACGCTGTCCTTGTTGACATCGAGGTCCAGGATGATGTTGCCCTCGGGCGTGATCTGGGGCGTCACCTCGAGCTTGAGGTTGGCCTTGCGAAAGGCGATCGACGTGGCGCCGCTGGCGGTGGCCACCTGGTAAGGCAGCTCGGTACCCTGCTCGATCAAGGCCTTGGTCTGGTCGGCCGTGACCACACGCGGGCTGGACACCACCTTGCCTTTGCCGTCGGCTTCAAGCGCCGAGATTTCCAGGTTGAGGAAGCGAGTGGCCGCGGTATTGAACAGGGAGACGGCAAAACTTGCGGGGTTGTAACCACTCTGCCCCACTGCAGGCAGGCTCACGAAGCTGTTCTGCGTCGTTCCCGCGATGCCGTCGACGTACGAGGGGCCGAAACTGCCGCGCACGTCATTGCCGTCATTGCTGCCCACCCGAACGCCGGGACGCGCCACACCGCCGCCCAGGCGCACACCGAGAGACTTGCCGAAGGTGTCCGAGGCCTCGACAATGCGCGCCTCGATCAAGACCTGGCGCACCGCAATGTCAAGCTTGGCGATCAGCTGCTGCACCTGCTCGAGCCTGGAACTGATATCCGACACAAACAGCTGGTTGGTGCGCGGCTCGGCGATCACGCTGCCACGGGCGCTCAAAATGCGGGCGCTGCCGCTGGCGCCCCCAGCACCGCCTGCGGTCAGCTGGGCAGCGATGTCGCCCGCCTTGGTGTAGTTGAGCTGGAATGCCTGGGTTCTCAGGGGCTCCAGGCTCTGAATGGCCGCCTTGGCTTCGAGGTCCAGCTTTTCCTTGGCGGCCAGCTCGTCCTTGGGCGCAATCCACAGCACATTGCCGCTCTTGCGCATGCCCAGGCCCTTGGCATCCAGAATGATGTTCAGGGCTTGGTCCCAGGGCACGTCTTTCAGACGCAAGGTGACGGAGCCGGTCACGCTGTCGGAGGTGACGATGTTGAAGTTGGTGAAATCAGCAATCACCTGCAGCAAGGAGCGAATCTCGATGTTCTGGAAGTTCAGCGACAGCTTCTCGCCGCTGTAGCCGGGGCCTTGTGTCAGCTTGCTCGGATCGACCTTCTGCTGCCGTACTTCCACCACGAACTGGTTTCCGCTCTGGTAGGCGCTGTGCTCCCAGGCTCCCTTGGGCTCGATCACCATGCGCACCCGGTCGCCCGTCTGGAACGTGGTGACGCTTTGCACCGGTGTGCCGAAGTCGGACACATCCAGACGCCGCCGCAGGCCCTCGGGCAGTGTCGTCTTCAGGAATTCAACGACCAGGGTCTGTCCCTGCTGGCGGATATCGACACCGACCTGGTTGTTGGCCAAGTCCACCACCACCCGGCCCGCACTGTCCGCGCCGCGGCGGAAGTCCAGGTCCTGCAGCGGCAAGGTGCCGCGGTTGCGGCTTTCTGCAAAAGCGGATGTGACCGCAGGCGGCGCCACGGCGACCGAATCGAGTGATATGAGCAGCGATTTGCCCTGGATCTGGGCCTTGTACGCCGTCGCCTGCTTGAGATTGAGAACCACGCGGGTGCGGTCGCCGGCCTCCACCACGTTGACCGACTTCAGGTTGCCCTGGTTGATGTCCACGCTGGAGCGGCCCAAGCCATTGGTCACCCCGGGGAAATCGAGCGCAATCCGCGCGGGCACCTGGATGGAGAAGCCTGCGGGAACCGCCGCAATCGGCTGTGAGAGGTCGATGCGAATCACTTCAACGCCGCCCTGAATCGAGCCGGTCACGGCTTCAATGGCATTTTGTGCATGGGCAGACAGCGAGATCAAGGCGGCCCCCAGGGCCGTCGCCACATGCCTGAGTGCTCGTCGTGCTGTCATGTTCTGGTTGTTCATTTCGACCTCTCTTGCAACTGCAACGTGGCTGTGCGTTCAATCCACTCACCTGCCGCGTCCTGCACGATTTCACGCAAGGCAACCTCTGTCTCGTTGATTTTGGTGATTCGTCCGAAGTTCTGGCCAAGATGGTTGCCGGCACGGACCTGGTACAACAGGTTGTCCACCCTGACCAGGGCCACGGGCTGACCGGCCTTGTTCAGGCTCCCCACCATGGTCATCGCGTCCAGCGGGAAAGCCTCCAGCGCCTCCTTGCGGCGCGCCAGCTCAGGGGCAATCAAGGCCGCATTGGCGGCAGCCCGGTTCGACTCGCGCTTGAGCGCCTGCGTCAGCTTCTGGTTGCTGAACGGATCGGTCGCGCTTTCCTGGGAGTACCCTTGGGGTGCAAACTGCTTGGGCTCGGCAATCGGCGTCACCTTGGGTCGGGTCTGGTTGCGCTGCTCCGTCATCCATTGCTGCAACTCCTCCCTCCCGGAGCTGCTACACCCCGCCAGGGCCAGCCCCAGCAGGCAGGCCACGCCCATGCGCACAAGCATCATTTTTTAGCTCCTGCAGATGCAGCAGCCTTGCGCTGGGCTGCCACTTCATCCAGATCCAGATAACGGAAGGTCTTGGCCGTGGCATCCATGGTGAGTGCGCCGTCACGCGCAGGCACGACCGTCAGGTTGTTCAGTGTCACAATCCGAGAGAGGTTGGCCACATCGGACGCGAAAGCGCCAATGTCGTGGTAGCGCCCCGTCACACGAACGGCGATCGGCAACTCGGCGTAGTACTCCTTGACCAGGACCTGCCCAGGACGGAACAGGTCAAACTGCAGACTGCGGCCCAGGCCGGCCTGGTTCACGTCGGATAGCAGCGCGTCCATCTCGGCCTTGCTGGGAAGCTGCTTCTCAAGCTGGGTCACATACTGCTGAACCTGCTCGCGCTGCTTTTTCAAGGCCTCCAGGTTGACGGCCTGGGCCAGCTTCTTCGTGTATTCGCCGCGCAGCACCACCTCCTTGGCGCGCTCGGCTTCCAACTCGTCGTTCGAGTTCGTGAGCCACACGAACCACAGAATCACCACGACCAGCACGCTCACCGCGATGGCCAGCGCATAGCGCGGCAGGGCCGGCCACGATGAAGGGTCATTGGGGTTGAGCCCCCGAAACTGGGACTGCAGCGGCGCCAGCAAGGTGGCGAAGTCAAGATTGGGCGATCGTTTTTTTGCCATGGCGTCAGGAGTTACGTCTTGGCAGGAGTCGCGGCTGCAGCAGCAGGTGCAGCGCTGGCGCCCTGCGTTGCCCTGTCAGCTTCGCTCGTACGCTTGAGGGTCACGCGCAGCGTGAAGTTGGAGACGCGACGCTGGTCACGCTGGCTCAGCGTGACGTTGGCCGCAATAATTTCCACCAGCTCGGGCCGGGTCAGCCACGGACTGTGGTTGGCCAGATTGCGCAGCAATTCGGAGACCCGTTCATTGGACTGGGCCACCCCTTGCAGGGTCACGTTTTGGCCGTCCTGCTTCAAGCTGGAGACGTACACGCCCTCCGGCAGCTGCCTGACCAGCTCGTTGAGCAGGTGTACAGGCAGGTTGCGATTGGCCTGCAGATCTTCAACCGCCTGCTGGCGGGCACGCAGCGCTGCGATTTCAGCTTGCAGGGTGGCAATGTCCTTGATCTGATTGTCAAGCTGCCTGATCTCGGCTTGCAGATAGGCATTGCTGGCCTGCTGGCCCAGAATCTGTGCCTGATACCAAAGATAGATGGCGCCGGCCAACACACCGCCGACCAGCGCGGCCGTGCCCAGCGAGGTATAGAAAGCATCACGTCTGCGCTTGCGCGCCGCTTCACGGTGTGGCAGCAGGTTGATCAAAATCACTGCAGAAACCTCCGCATCGCCAGACCGCACGATGTGAGGTAGGAAGGCGCTTCACGGCGCATCTTCTTTTCCCGCACACCTTCGCCAATCTCCATGCCTTCAAAGGGATTGAGCAGGCTGCAGGCGAACGAGGTTTGTTGGGTCACCATCTCGGTCAAGCCAGGCAGCGCGGCCGACCCGCCCGCCAGCAGCACGTAATCGACCCGGTTATGCGGCGTACTGGTAAAGAAAAACTGCAGTGCGCGCCCGATCTCCTGGGCCATGCTCTCAACAAAGGGACGCAGCACGCCAGTGGCGTAATCGTCGGGCAAATCGCCATTGCGCTTCTTGGCCTCGGCCTCCTCCGGCGAAAAGCCATACTGCCGCACAATCAGCTGCGACAGCTGGGCTCCGCCGAAGGCCTGGTCACGGTCATAGAGAAGCTCGTCGTTGCGAATGACCTGCATGCTGGTGGTGAAGGCTCCCACCTCGAACAAGGCCACCATGGTGTCCATGCCCTTATTGGGCAGGTTCTCGATCAGCCGGCTGGTGGCCAGCCGGGATGCATAGGATTCCACATCGATGATCACGGGCTTGAGGCCGGCCGCCTCCGCCAGCCCCTGCCGGTCCTGGACCTTTTCCTTGCGCGAGGCTGCAATCAGGACTTCCACGTCGCCGGCCGATGTGGGGCTGGGCCCTATCACGCAGAAGTCCAGGCTGACCTCGTCGAGCGAGAAAGGGATGTACTGGTTGGCCTCGGATTCCACCTGGATTTCAAGTTCCTGCTCGCTCATGCCGCCCGGCAGGATGATCTTCTTGGTGATGACGGCCGACGGCGGCAGGGCCATGGCCACGTTTTTGACGCGGGTTCCGCTCTTCTTGACCACGCGGCGCACGGCCTCGGCGACCTCGTCGAACTTCTCGACATTGCCGTCCGTGATCCAGCCGCGCTCCAGCGGCTCGATGGCACAACACTCAAGCACCAGGTTCCCGGCCTTGTCACGACCCAGCTCCACCAGCTTGACACTGGACGAACTGATATCCAGGCCGAGCAAGGGCGCGGGCTCACGACTAAATAACGACCCCAAAGAGAGCAAGGCAGTCCCCTGGAAAAATCAGTCACACAACGCGACCGGACAAACTTGAGAATTCACTTGAATGCTATCAGCAAGCCCTTTGTCCAGGAAAGATTTTTCCCAATATCGGTCCTTGTAACCGTTGTCAAAAGCCTACGCTTCGAGTTACTCCTGTAAAACCCTGATACCCACTCAGGGCGCGAATGCCATCACCGGCAACAATACTGGCAACGCCGGGAAATGCCGGTTTGAAGTCAGATTTTTATAATGCTGACGCGACTTTACGTGAACCTCTATGCCCTCCAACCCCCATCGTGACGACACCACCAAGCCCGCCAGTGCCGCTGGAAGCCAACGCCCCGCGTGGATGCGTTGGTTGCTGCGCCTGGCGTTTTGGGGAGCCGGCCTGGCAGCCGCCGGCGCGGTATCGGTACTGCTGGTCGTGGCGGTGGCCATGGCCATGGCCTACCCCAATTTACCGGATATTTCCGACCTTGCCGATTACCGGCCCAAGTTGCCGCTGCGCGTCTATTCATCGGATGGCGCGTTGATTGGGGAGTTTGGCGAAGAGCGCCGCAACCTGACGCCCATCAAGGACATTCCCAAGGTCATGAAGGATGCGGTGCTGTCGATCGAAGACGCGCGCTTCTACCAGCATGGCGGGGTGGACTACATCGGCGTCATCCGCGCCGGCCTGGCCAACGTGGGCCGCTTCAAGAGCCAGGGCGCCTCCACCATCACCATGCAGGTGGCGCGCAACGTCTATCTTTCTTCCGAGAAAACCTATACCCGCAAGATCTATGAAATCCTGCTGACCTTCAAGCTCGAACACATGCTGAGCAAGGACCAGATTCTGGAGATCTACATGAACCAGATCTTCCTGGGTAATCGAGCCTATGGCTTTGCCGCAGCTTCCGAGGCCTATTTCAACAAGCCGCTCAAGGACATCACAGTGGCCGAAGCCGCCATGCTGGCCGGCCTGCCCAAGGCGCCATCGGCCTACAACCCGATCAGCAACCCCAAGCGCGCCCGCGCGCGCCAGCTCTACATCATCGAGCGCATGGAAGACAACGGCTTCATCACCAAGGAGCAGGCCCTGGCCGCGGCGAAAGAGGAATTGAAGATCCGCTCGGGGCCCGACAACGGGCGCGTGCATGCCGAATACGTGGCCGAGACCGTGCGCCAGCTGATGTACGCCCAGTATGGCAATGAGATCTACACGCGCGGCCTGCATGTCTACACCACGCTCAAGGCCGCCGACCAGAACGTGGCTTACCGGGCGCTGCGCAAAGGCATCATGGATTTCGAGCGGCGCCAGGTCTACCGCGGTCCCGAGAAGTTCGTCGACCTTCCCGCCGACCCGAAGGAAGCCGAGGACGCCATTGACGACGCCCTGGTGGAACACCCGGACAACGATGATGTGATGTCGGCCGTGGTGCTGCAGGCGAACGCCAAAAGAATTGTTGCGATTCGCCAGAACGGCGAAACCATCGAGATCACGGGCGAGGGCCTGCGTCCTGCGCAGTCCGGCCTGTCGGACAAGGCGGCGCCCAATATCAAAATCAGGCGCGGCGCCGTCATCCGCGTCGTCAGGACTCCCAAGAACAGCTGGGAAATCACCCAACTGCCCGAGGTCGAGGGTGCGTTCGTGGCGCTCGACCCGCGCGATGGCGCAGTCAAGGCCCTGGTGGGCGGCTTCGACTTCGGCAAGAACAAGTTCAACCATGTGACCCAGGCCTGGCGGCAGCCCGGCTCCAGCTTCAAGCCCTTCATTTATTCAGCCGCCCTCGAAAAAGGCTTCACGCCAGCAACCACGGTCAATGACGCGCCACTGTTCTTCGACGCCGGCGTGACCGGCGGCCAGCCCTGGGAACCGAAGAACTACGACGGCAAGTTCGAGGGTCCGATGCCGCTGCACACGGCCTTGGCCAAGTCCAAGAACATGGTCTCCATCCGCATCCTGCAGGCCGTGGGCGCGCAAAACGCGCAGGAATGGATCACGCGCTTCGGTTTTGAGGCTGACAAGCACCCGGCCTACCTGACCATGGCGCTGGGCGCGGGTTCGGTGACACCGATGCAAATGGCCACGGCCTACTCGGTGTTCGCCAACGGCGGCTATCGCGTCAACCCCTGGCTGATCACCAAGGTGACCGACCAGAAGGGCAAGGTCCTGGCCGAAAGCCAGCCGCCCTTGCTCAATGAATCGGTGCGCGCCGTCGACGCCCGCAATGCCTTTGTGATGAACCGGCTGCTGCAGGAGGTCGCGCGCTCGGGCACGGCAGCCCGGGCCCAGGCCACGCTCAAGCGTACCGACCTGTATGGCAAGACCGGCACGACCAACGACTCTATCGACAACTGGTTCGCTGGCTTCCAGCCCACGCTGGCGGCCGTGGTCTGGATCGGCTACGACACGCCGCGCTCGCTGGGTGAGAGCGAAACCGGCGGCCGCCTCAGCCTGCCAGTCTGGATCAACTTCATGGAGAGTGCACTCAAGGGCGTCCCGGTGATGGAACTGCCCGTCCCCGAGGGCGTGCTGAACGTCGGGGGCGAATGGTATTACGACGAGTATGTCAAGAGCGCGGGCGTGAGCAGCCTGGGGCTGGAGGACAAGAGCCAGCTCAATTCGGAGGGACGGCCGCCGAGGCAAGCGCTACCGCCAGCCGACGAACGAAAGAGCATTCTGGATCTGTTCAGGAACTAGGGAGCGGCTCAGGCGAAGAATTCAAGAAGCAAGCCGGCCTGCTCGCTCGCATAGCGCGACAAATTGGCGCAGAACTCGCCGTTGCCCTTGGTGTCCGTCCATTGTTTGCTATCAAATTTATAGTGATAGCCACCTGATCGGGCCGCCATCCACACCTCCTGCAGCGGCTTTTGCAGGTTGATGATGATCTGGCTGCGGTTGCGAAAGGTCAGCGTGATCATGCCGCCCACGCGCTGGCTGTCGATGTCGGCATCGGTTTCCTCGTTGATGCGGTCGCAACTCAACTCAATGCGCCTGAGCAGGCTTTCCGCGCGGTCCATGTATTCGAGGTCGGTCATTACAATTTCGCCATGTTGAACGTTTGCCAAATTCTAGTCAGGGTGATTGTCCTTGCGACCAGCGCGGTGGCTTTGGGCGGCTGTGGCCAGAAAGGCCCGCTGGTCCTGCCCAGCGGGACCGCTGCCGCAGGCCGTGCCACTCTGCCTGAAACCCTGCGATCAGGAACCCAGGCCAGCCCGCCAACGCCTGCGGCCCCGGCCAGCGCTCCCGCAACGCGCTAGTCCACGACCTCATAGACGCTCGGCCTTGCAGGGCCAAACCTTGAAAACAAAGGCCTGAGGGCCTTGCCACCTTGAATCGGCCATGGCGCCCGGGCCTGCCGCAACCTAAGATTCAACCCATCCACACAGCATCCCGTCATGACCTCTCCCACGCTTCCCGGCCATCCCCAGATCGCTTACCGCGGCGACGACTTGTACGTCGAAAACCTGCGTCTCGCCGATCTGGCGCGCGAGCATGGCACACCCTTGTTCGTGTATTCCAAAGCATCGATGCTTGAGGCCCTGGCCGCCTACCAGCGCGGCTTTGCCGGACGCAAGGCGCAGATCTGCTACGCGATGAAGGCCAACTCCTCGCTGGCCGTGCTGCAGGTGTTTGCGCAGGCCGGCTGCGGTTTTGACATTGTCTCGGGCGGCGAACTGCAGCGTGTGCTGGCCGCGGGCGGCGACCCGAAGAAAGTGATTTTCTCAGGCGTCGGCAAGACCCGCGCCGAAATGCGGCAAGCGCTGGATGCGGGCATTGGCTGCTTCAACGTCGAAAGCGAGGCCGAACTCGAGGTGCTGAGCGAAGTCGCGGTCTCCGCGGGGCGGCGCGCACCGGTGAGCATACGCGTGAACCCGAACGTCGACCCCAAGACCCATCCCTATATCTCGACCGGCCTCAAGGGCAACAAGTTCGGCGTGGCGCATGAACGCACGCTGACCACTTACCAGCGCGCGGCTGCGCTGCCCGGCCTGCAGGTGGTCGGCATCGACTGCCATATCGGCTCGCAGATCACCGAGGACTCACCCTACCTGGACGCGATGGACCGGGTGCTGGATCTGGTCGAGGCGATCGAGGCCGCAGGCATCGCCATCCACCACATCGACTTCGGTGGCGGCCTGGGCATCAACTACAACGACGACACACCGCCGCCCGCCGATGCGCTCTGGACGAAACTGCTGGCCAAGCTCGATGCGCGCGGTTTCGGTGACCGCCAGCTCATGATCGAGCCCGGCCGCTCGCTGGTCGGCAATGCCGGCGTCTGCGTCACCGAGGTGCTGTACCTCAAGCCCGGCGAGCAGAAGAACTTCTGCATCGTGGACGCGGCCATGAACGACCTGCCAAGGCCCGCGATGTACCAGGCGTTCCACGCCATCGTGCCGCTGCAGGCGCAAACCGGCAGCGAAACCCACTACGACGTGGTCGGCCCGGTCTGCGAAAGCGGCGACTGGATAGGCCGCGACCGGGATCTCGCGGTGCAGCCCGGCGACTTGCTGGCCGTGCTGTCGGCCGGCGCCTACTGCATGAGCATGGCCAGCAACTACAACACCCGCGCTCGGGCGGCGGAAATGCTGGTCGATGGCCAGCAGGCGCATCTGATCCGGGAGCGCGAAAGCACGGCAGACCAGCTTCGCGGCGAGCGACTGGTGCGCTGATTGCTACTGTCTTGATAGCTGCCCACGACCCACTGGCAAGGGCAACCATCCTTTTTTCTTCAGGACCTGGAGCAGACGCCAGCCCAGCAAGCCACCCAGGATGGCGGCGTAGACCAGCACCTCGGCAAAGTCGTTCTTGCCGGCGCGCATCCAGAAGAAATGCAGCACGGCCAGGCCCGCGATCGCATAGACCAGCTTGTGCAGGGTCTGCCAGCGTTGGGCCCCCAGGGCCTTGATGGCCCGGTTGAACGAGGTGGCCGCCAGCGGCGTCAGCAGCAAAAAGCCCGAGAAGCCCACCAGGATGAACGGCCGTTTGGCGATGTCCTTGGCGATGTCGGTCAGATCCAGGCCCATGTCGAACCAGCTGTAGCTCAACAGGTGCAGCACGACGTAGAAATACACGAACAGCCCCAGCATGCGGCGAAACCGTGCCAACGCCGGCGTGCTGGTGATGACCCGCAAAGGCGTCACGGCCAGCGTGAGGCACAAGAACCGCAAGGTCCAGTCGCCGGTGGCGCGTATCAGGTACTCGGCCGGATTGGCGCCCAGGTTGTCGGTGGCTGCGCCATACATCAGCCACACGAAGGGCGCAAGCGCCGCCACGAACAGCAGCGGCTTGGCCACCGGGTGCAGCAGGGCTTTGGCGGTCAACATCAGTAAAACTTCTTCAAATCCATGCCGGCATACAACTGGCCGACTTGGGGCTCATAGCCGTTGAACATCAGGGTCTTGCGCTTCTTGGCAAACAGCCCGTCCTCGCCAATGCGCCGCTCGGTCGCCTGGCTCCAGCGCGGATGGTCGACCTCGGGATTGACGTTGGAATAAAAGCCGTATTCGTTGGCAGCGGCCTTGTTCCAAGCGGTGCGGGGCTCTTTGTCGGTGAAGCGGATCCTCACCAGGCTCTTGGCGCTCTTGAAGCCGTATTTCCACGGCACGACCAGGCGCACCGGCGCGCCGTTCTGGTTGGGCAGCACCTCGCCATACATGCCAAAGCCGAGCAGCGTCAGTGGATGCAGGGCCTCATCGAGCCGCAGGCCCTCGACATAAGGCCAGTCCAGCACGCGCGAGCCGACATGGGGCATGGTCTTCGGGTCGGCCAGGGTCACGAATTCCACATATTTCGCGCTGCCCAGCGGCTCGACCTTTTTGACGAGTTCGCTCAAGGAGTAGCCAACCCAGGGAATCACCATGGACCAGCCTTCGACGCAGCGCAGACGGTAGATGCGCTCCTCCTGCGCACTGAGTTTGAGCAGGTCTTCCAACGCGTATTTGGCGGGCTTTTTGACCAGGCCTTCGACCTCGACCGTCCACGGCGTGGTCTTGAGCGTGTGGGCGTTCCTCGCGGGATCGGACTTGTCAGTGCCGAATTCGTAGAAGTTGTTGTAGCCGCTGGCGTCCTTGTAGTCGGTGAGCTTGTCCATGACCAGCGCGCCTGCAACGCTTGATTTGACGCCGGCCAGCGCCGCCAGCTTGCCCGGTCGCTGCATCTGGGCGCGCGCGTCGCGCAGGGCCCAGGAGGCCAGGGCCGCGCCAGCGACTCCCGTGGCCATGAGTTTGAGCAGCTCGCGGCGGCCCTGGTACACCGATCGCGGCGTGATCTCGCTGGACGCCGGGTGGATGAAGCCGTCGTTGCGGGTCTCGATCAACATGGTGAGGTCCTTGAATCCATTGTTGCGTATTGGTCAGCTGGCGCAGGGATTTCTTACAAGGACCCAACCGGGGGCTACAAAGTTCCGTAGCTGTGCAGGCCGCTGAGGAACATGTTGACGCCCAGGAAGGCGAAGGTCGTGACCGCCAGACCTGCCAGCGCCCACCAGGCCGCCACCGTGCCGCGCAGGCCTTTCATGAGGCGCATGTGCAGCCAGGCCGCGTAGTTGAGCCAGACGATCAGCGCCCAGGTTTCCTTCGGGTCCCAGCTCCAGTAGCCGCCCCAGGCTTCGGCCGCCCAGAGCGCGCCCAGCACGGTCGCAATCGTGAAGAAGGCAAAACCGACGGCGATGGACTTGTACATCACGTCGTCGAGGATGGCCAGATCGGGTAGCCGCGCAGCGATGCGCCTGCGCCCGAACAGGATGCCCGCCACGATCAGCGCCGAAATGCCGAAATAGACGGCCCAGTAGCTGCCACCAGCTTCTGCGGTGGTCTGGCGAAACACGATCGGCTCGAAGCACAGCACCACGCCCAGCAGCCACAGCGGGGCCAGTTTGTACCAGCGGGTCTCGCCGGCCTGTTGCTTGATCAGGTAGGCAAACGCCACCATGGCCGCCAGCGCAAAAGTGCCGTAGCCGATGAAGTTGGCCGGCACATGCAGCTTCATCCACCAGCTCTTGAGCGCGGGCACCAGGGGCTGGATTTCATGGGCCTCGCGCACGACCGTGTACCAGAGCAGGAAACCGACGGCCGCGCTGACCACCAGCATCACGAAAGCGCCGAGCGCGCGGGTCTGGTACTGGTCTTCAAAGTACAGATAGAACGCGGCCGTCAACCAGCAAAACAGCACGAACACCTCGTACAGGTTGCTCACGGGGATGTGACCGATGTCCGCGCCGATCAGGTAGCTCTCGTACCAGCGCACCATGCTGCCTATCAGCGCCATACCCACCGCCGCCCAGGCGACGCGCGAGCCGATCAATTCCATCGTCGCGCTTTGCCCGCGGGCCGCCATGCCCAGCCAGTAGAACGCCGTGCTCATGAAGAACAGCATGCTCATCCACAGGATGGCCGACTGGCTGGACAGGAAATACTTGAGCCAGAACACGCTGTCGGCACGCGCCAGGCTGCCCTGGTATGACAGCATGCCCAGCAGGGAAAACGCCGCGACGACCAGCATCAGCCCCCGCAGCGGCCGCCAGAACCAGGCGAGCCAGATCGCCGCCGGCATGGCTGCCAGCAAAATGCCTTTTTCATAGACGTCCATGGCCGCGTCGTAGCGCGCAAAGGCAAACAGGCCGCTGGCCACGACCAGGACGGCAAACAGCCAGTCGAACCAGCTGCGTCGCGAAAAATAGCCTTCGTTCAGGCTCAAAGTGCTGGTGACCGTGTTCATGCCTTCACCCCTATCAGTTTCTCTGTCAAGCGCCCGAATTCGCGGTCGCCATCCATGGTCTTGCGGTTGGTCGACAGCGCCATGGTGGCGTGGGTCCTGCCGTCGCGCGGCGTGACCCAGACCCAGACCCGGCGCTCGCGCACATAAAGCATCGCAAAAACGCCCAGGATCAGCAAAACGCAGCCCAGATAGACCACGTTCTTGCCAGGGGCCCGGGCCAGCTGGAACACGCTGGCCTGGACCTGGGTGAAATCCTTGAGCTGGAAAGCCATGGGCGCCGGGTAGAACAGGGCATCGCTTAGCGAGAGCACGGCCTGCGTCATGAAGGCCTGGGTTTTGTCGCTGGACTCCAGGACTTGGAGGCCGGCGCGCTCGCGCGTGAGCTGCACCAGCTCGAACAGCGCGCCGTTGAGAATGCGCACCAGCACCTCGCCGGCCCGCGCGCGCTCGCCCTCGGGCACATTGGCTTCCATGAAGTCGGCAATGGCCTGCAGGCCGCCGGTCTTGCGGTCCTTGTCACGGCCCACGCCCTCGGCGCCGGCAAACAGGGCCAGGGCCCGCGCGGCCGATGCGGCGAGCTGCTGGGCCAGTTCCGGGCGGGCCGGGTCGACCGCCTTGGCGGCATAGCGGCGCACCGCCTGCTCGCGCAGCACGGGGTCCGACAGGGCAGAGCGCAGCCGCAGGAAGCCTTCCATGCCACCCTGCTCGTCAGCGGGGATGCGCAGATAGCGGAACGGCTCGGCCGGCGTTTCGCGCAGGCCCATGAGGTAGACCGGCACGCCGTCGCCTGCGTCCACCGGCAGCATGTAGTTGTGGAATTCGCGCGCCTGGCCGGCGGCGTCGCGCAGCTTGTAGCTGATGCTGGGGCCGACGTTGCGCAGCTCTTTCTTCGTGACGGTCTTGTTGGCCGCGCCCAGGCGCGCAGCGATGGAGTCGCGCAGATCGACCTTGCGCACATCGACCCCGCTGGCGCTGCCGCCGGCGAAGTTCTCGACGTTGATCACGCGCAGGCCGGTGTATTCGAGGGTGAGCTTCTCGGCACCCTCGCCCTGGCCCTTGCTGAGCTGGGACGAACCGCCGATCACGCCCTCGATCTCGAAGGACTTGGCGGCGGCCGTCATGGGCACGGACTGGAGTTTGACGCTGGAGCCGCCGTCGTCAAAGCTGGACTGGTAGATCTCGATGCCCTTGTAGCGTGCCGGATGGTTGACCTCGACCCGCGCCGGCAGTTGCTCGCCGGTGGCCTTGTCGTGGATCACGATCTCGCTGGCAAAGAGCTTGGGCATGCCGGTGGAGTAATGCTCGACGATGAACTTCTTGAGCTCGATCGCAAACGGCAGGTCCTGCAGCAGCACGCCATCGGCCTGGTTCAGGATCGCGGTGCTCGACTGCGTGCCTTCGGCGACCAGCAGGTTGCCGCGAAACGTGGGGTTGCGCTCGCTCAGGCGGTGCTGGGGCTTCACGTCGGCGATCAGGCCACCGCCGCTGTAGGGCGTCTTGCCGTTGAACCACATCTGGGCGCGCACGATCAGGTCGCCGTCGAGCAGGCCGCCCAGGCAGACCAGCACGATGGCGCTGTGAGCGGCGATATAGCCCAGCTTGTTGGCGGCGCCGGCCTTGGCCGCCACCATCCAGCCGTGATCGCGCTGCTGCAGCCTGACCTTCCAGCCGGCCTGGGCCAGCGTGCGGCCTATGCGTTGCGCCGCGGCTTCGGGGGCTTCTCCCAACTCAGCCTCGGCGCGGTGGTGAAACGCCTTGAGGCTTTGCTCGCGAATGTTTTCCTTGTAGGCCTTGAGGTCGGCCAGGATCTTGGGCGTGTTGCGCGCGATGCACAGCGAGGTGCTGATGACCAGGAAGGCCAGGATCAGCAGAAACCACCAGGCGCTGTAGACCGTGTACAGGCTGACCGCGCCAAACACCTCGGCCCAGAACGGACCGAACTGGTTCACATAGTTGTTCAGCGGCTCGCCCTGCTTGAGCACGGTGCCGATGATGGACGCGATGCAGATGACGGTCAGCAGCGAAATCGCAAAGCGCATCGACGACAGCAACTCCACGCCTTGGCGCAAGGCCTGCGAACCGGTTCTGACGCGAAGTCCGTGGGTGGAAACTGACATGGAAGAATTGTCGGTGACTCAAACAAAAAAGGCGGGCCCTCCGAAGATAGGCCCGCCTTGCTTAGGGTTGGTTGTTGGCGGTTAGTTCACATCATCCCCGCGGCAATTGCCGCGCAGTCGCCGCCTCAACGAAGGCCGGCGATGTAGTCGGCTACGGCCCTGATCTCGCGGTCGTTCAGCTTGGCCGCCACCTGGGTCATTTGCAGGCTGTTTTTGCGGCCGCCATCGCGGAACGTGGTCAGCTGGGCAGCGGTGTAGTCGGCATGCTGGCCGGCCAGACGCGGGTATTGCGACGGAATGCCGACGCCGTTGGGGCTGTGGCAGCCGGCGCAGGCCGCCACCTGACGGTCGGCAATGCCGCCGCGGTAGATGCGCTCGCCCAGGCCCACGAGTTCCTTGTCCTTGGCGAAACCGGGCTTGGCTTTTTTGGCCGTGACCCAGTAGGCGATGTTTTTCATGTCGTCATCGCTGAGCGCCGTGGCAAAGCCCTTCATGACGGCGTTGTTGCGCGTGCCCGACTTGAATTCCTGCAGTTGCTTGACCAGGTATTCAGGGTGTTGCTGCGACAGCTTGGGGTTGGCGGGCGTGCCGGAGTTGCCATCCGCGCCGTGGCAGGCGGCACAGACTGCGGTGTAGCTGGCTTCCCCTTTGACCAGATCGGGCTTGGCCACCTTGGGAGCGGCGGCCTTGTCTTCCGTGGCATGGGTGGAAAAAGCGGGTGCTGCCAGCATGGCAGCCGTCAGCAAGGAGGCAAGCAACTTCATATCGAGGGTCTGTTTATTGGCGCAAAACTTCGTGATTCTACAATGAGGCTCCGGGTTTCCCCCTCCAGATCCATGACTAACACCATCCCGCCGCCAGCCACAGGCAGCGCCCCGCCCCTGGCTTCCCAGCCGGACGCCAAGACCGCCCTGGGCTGGCTGCACACCGCCAAATTCCTGACCACGGCCGCGCAGTTGCATCATTTGCCGGCCGTGCAGGTGCCCGAAATCGCCTTTGTCGGGCGCTCCAACGCCGGCAAATCGACCTGCATCAACACCTTGACGCAGCAAAAACAGCTGGCTTTCGCCTCCAAGAGGCCCGGGCGCACCCAGCACATCAACCTGTTCCAGCTGGGCAAGCAAAACATCACCGACGCCGTGCTGGCCGACCTGCCGGGCTACGGCTACGCGGCCGTACCCAAGCAGGACAAGATCCGCTGGCAGCAGGTGATGGCCAACTACCTGGTCAGCCGCGACAACCTGGTCGGCATCGTGCTGCTGTGCGATCCGCGCCACGGGATGACCGAGCTCGACGAAATCCTGCTCGAGGTGATCCGCCCGCGGGTCGAGCAGGGCCTGAAATTCCTGGTGCTGCTGACCAAGGCCGACAAGCTGACCCGCTCCGAGCAGGCCAAGGCCCTGTCCATTGCGCGACTGCAGGCCGGCGGCGGCGAGGTCAAACTGTTCTCCGCGCTCAAGCGACAGGGCGTGGACGAGGCGGCGCAACTGCTGTGGCGTTGGGCCCATCCCGAGGGCCAGGAGCCCGGCACGGCCCCCAGTCCGCCGGCTTGACTCGACCTGTCGATTCTTGAGCCCAATCGCTCGATAGCCTGGATGCACAGGGCGCGAGACGCTATTGTTTTCATAGCAAACGGTGACCTCGATGATCGACAGCTTTCTCCAGCCCCTGCCGCATGGCATCACCCTGAGCTGCCGCGCCGCCGGAGCGCGCGGGCGGCCCGTGCTGATGTTTCTGCACGGTTTTCCCGAGGCCGCGTTCGTCTGGGATGGGCTGCTCGAACACTTTGCCCGTCCCGAGAACGGCGGCTTTCGCTGCATTGCGCCCAATCTGCGCGGCTACGAGCGCTCCAGCGCGCCGGCCGAGGTCAGCGCCTACCGCGCCAAGCACCTGGTGCAGGACATCGCGGCGCTGATCGCGCTGGAGGGCGGACAGCTGGAATGCCTCGTGGCCCATGACTGGGGCGGCGCCGTGGCCTGGAACCTGGCCAACCAGCTGCCCCAACTGGCCAGGAAGCTGGCCATCATCAATTCGCCGCACCCCGGCACCTTTGCGCGCGAGCTGAAAAACAACCCGAAGCAACAGGCCGCCAGCGCCTACATGAACTTCCTGATCCGGCCCGACGCCGAGCAGCTGCTGGCCGAGCACGACTACCGCCGGCTCTGGGCGTTTTTCGGCAACATGGGCGCCATGGACGGCCCCCACGCCTGGCTCAGCGATGCGGTCAAGGACCAGTACCGCGCGGTCTGGAGCGCCGGACTGACGGGCGGCTGCAACTACTACCGGGCCTCGCCGCTGCGCCCGCCGACCGCGCACGACCCCGGCGCCGCCGCCGTGACCCTGCCGCACGAGATGCTCACGATCGAGCTGCCGACCCTGGTGCTCTGGGCGCTGGACGATATCGCGCTGCCGCCGGAGCTGATCGACGGGCTGGAGCGCTATATCCCTGAGCTGACGCTGCAGACCGTGGCCGGCGCCACGCACTGGATTGTTCACGAGCAGCCACAACTCGTGGCGCAGCGGCTGCAAGCCTTTTTGCTACCAAATAGATAGCGCCTCATGCCGATTCGACATGGGCTGACGGCCCCAAATACCTTAGCCCCTCAGTAAACCGGCGGCTCGCCCGGCGGCCGCGTCTTGAAGCGCTTGTGGACCCAGTAGTACTGGGCCGGCATGGCATTGATGTAGCCCTGCAAACGCAGGTTCATCAGCGCGGTGTCGGCCTGCACGTCGGCGCTCGGAAAGTTCTCCCAGGCCGGCAGCACTTCGGCTGCGTAGCCCTGGGGCGTGATGCGCGAGATCACCGGCACGACCTTGGCGCGCCCGAGCCGGGCAAAGCGCGACAGCGAGGGCACGGTCGCCGCCGGCACGCCGTAGAACGGCACGAAGATAGACTCCTGCGGCCCGAAGTTCATGTCGGGCAGCAGGTACAGCAGGCCGCCCGCGCGCAGGCCGCTGACGATCGCCTTGATGCCGTCGAAGCGGTGGAGCATCTGGACATTGCCAAAGCGCATGCGGCCGGCCTTGATCCAGGCGTCCAGCGCCGGGTCGGGCTGCAACGTGAAGATGCAGGTGAACGGCCGCAGCGTGTGCAGGGTCAGCGCCGTGCCGCCGGCATCCATGCCGTAGAAGTGCGGAGCGAAGATGATGGTGGGCATGTCGCCTTCGAGTTCGTGCAGCGCGCCGTGCAGTTGCAAGCGGCGCTCCAGCAGCTCGCGCCTGCCGTGCCAGAGCCAGCTGCGGTCCAGCCAGGCCTGGGCAAAGTAGATGAAGGTTTGAACGCTCAGAGCGCGCCGCTGCTGCGCGGAATGCTGCGGAAAGCAGAGCTCCAAATTGGTGGCCACGACCCGGCGGCGCGGCAGAGCCACCCCATACAGCGCCCAGCCGATCACCCAGCCCAGGGCTCGTATCCAGGCCAGGGGCAGCTTCGCCAGCAGGCGCATGAACACGATTCCGGCACGGCTCCACATGCTCAGGCGTCCTTTCGCGGTTGCTTGTAGCGGGCGTAGCCCCACAGATACTGGCCGGGGCATTCGCGGATCAGCCGTTCCATCTCCTGGTTGATCTGCGCCACGGCCGTCTCCAGCTCGCTCGACAGCGGCTGCGCCAGCGCCCGGAAATGCAGTCTAAAGCCACGCCCCAGCGGCAGTCGCTCGCCCCAGGTCAGCAGCACCGTGGCGCCGGTTTGCAAGGCCAGCCGCGCGCCCAGCGTCATGGTGTAGGCCTCGCGCCCGAAGAATGGCGCCCATTGCCCCATGCCATCGGGCGGCACCTGGTCAGGCAGCAGGCCCACGGCATGGCCGGCCCTGAGGGCCTTGATCATCTGGCGCACGCCGGCCAAGGTGGTCGGCGCCGTTTCCAGCCCCGGTTTCTGGCGCGCGCGCTCCATCACCTGCGCCAGCCAGGGCTGGCGCGCCGGCCGGTAAAGCACCGTCAGCGGGCCGTGAGCCGCGCTGTAGCGCTGCGCCACCCCCTGGGCCGTGACCTCAAAGCAGCCCAGGTGGGGCGTCAGGAAAATCACGCCCTGGCCCTGCGCGTAGGCCGCGTCCAGGCAGGCCGTGCCATCCCATTCGCAGGGCGGGCGGGCCCCCATCCACAGTCGCGGCAGCTCAGCCGTCATGCGGCCCGCATGGCCAACGCCGCCGCGCACCTGCCCAAAGCCATAGCCCGCCAGCGCCGCGTTGGCCACAAAGCGCCTGCGGTAGACCGGGGACAGCCCAAACGCCAGCCAGCCCAGCCCCCAGCCCATCGCGTGAAGCAACCACAGCGGGAAAAAGGAAAAGAGTCTGAACAGGAAAACCATGCAAAACGTTAAAATAGCGGCGTCGCTGAGTTAAAGAGCAACTTGCAGGGCGACACGCACAAGCGCAGCGCGATTGTGCCCTGTCAGTTTTTGACAGATCTGCTAAAGCGTTCGCCACGGC
>JBOHHM010000246.1:0-4877 GCA_050725495.1 Burkholderiaceae bacterium
AGGATGCTGTCATGCGACAGCTTGGCCAGTGCCAGCCGGATCTTGGTGCGGCTCACGCCGAACACGCTGGCGAGTTTTTCCTCGACCAGCTTGGTGCCCGGCGGCAACCGGTGCTCCCAGATGGCGCCGAGGACTTTTTCAGTGATTTCCTCGACCGAGGCGCCGGCCCCCAGGGCGGCGGCGCCTGTTTCAGTGCTGGACGGCACGATGATCTCCTTGCATGGCTTGTTTGTACAGCAGATTTTGTCTGATTGTATTTCGGTTTTGCGGCCAATACGGGAACAAATCCTATTGTGATCCGCCAAAGATACAAACATCCCTCCCAAACCAAGGGTAAACCATTACTTTTATCCAACGTACAAAAAATCAAATTGCAATGAACAAAAAAGTATTTGATTGCATGTCGGTTTTGGATTATTGTTCGGCCGTGGTGAACGCTGCACCATGAAACCAACCTACCAGGAGACAAACGATGCAAAGACGCCGTTTCATGCAAATCACCGCCGCGACGACCCTCGCTGCGCTGGGCGCACCGAGCCTTTTCGCACAAGCGCTACCCAGCGGCCCGATCCGCCTGGTCGTCGGCTTTCCGCCTGGCGGCGGTGCCGACGCCCTGGCGCGCATCGTGGCGCAAAAGCTCACCGTGCTGTGGAACCAGCAGGTCATCGTCGATAACAGGCCCGGTGCGTCGAGCACGCTGGCTGCGGAATATGTCGCGCGGCAGCCTGCGGATGGCAGCACGCTGCTGTTGAGCACGATCAACAGCCATGCTCTCGCTCCGGCAGTGCAGCCCAAGCTGCGTTACCACCCGGAGCGCGACTTCACCCACATCGTGCAGTTGGGCATGACGCCCAACCTGCTGATCACCAACACAACGAATCCCGCCAAAACGGTGAAGGACGTTGTCGCGCTGTGCAAGGCCCAGCCGGGCAAAGTCAGCTTCGGCTCCGCCGGTCCGGGAACGATTCAGCATTTCGCGATCGAGAAGTTCAAACTGCTGGCCAAGGTTGACGCACTGCACGTCCCCTACAAGGGCAGCGGTCCGCTGCTCACCGATCTCATGGGGGGCCAGATCGACTTCACTTTCGAGACCATGACCGCAGCGACCCCCCATGTGAAGAACGGCAAGGTGGCAGTGATCGCGCAGACCCGAACCAAACGATCAAAGGCCTACCCCCAGCTACCGACCATGCAGGAGCAGGGCTTCGAGGGCTTCGACACGATGAACTGGTACGGCATTTCCGGCCCGGCGAAGCTGCCAGCGGCGCTGGTGAAAAAAATCAACCAGGACGTCAACACCGTACTGGCGAACCCCGAGGTCGAAAAGCAGTTCGAAACCTTCGGCGTCGAGGACGGTGGCGGCACACCAGAACAGTTCAGCCAGTTCATCAGCGCCGAGATTGCCAAGTGGGCCAAGGTGGCGAAGGAAGCCCGGGTGACGATGGACGGTTGAGCTGCCCCTCAAGCATTCGCCTTCAGCAAGATATTTCAAGCGAGTACATACAGCATCTCAACGCCCATCGGGGTTTTTCGGTACAGGCCGCATCTGCGCCACCAAGCGCTGACGACCCTCGCCAGGGCATGACGGCCTGTACATCCCCCCACCAAAAGGCAACGCGTGAAAACCACCACGATGCCAATTTCATCGGCCCGCGTCGAAAGCGGCTCTTCCACCAAAAGGGTGGCGGCCGCCAGCCTGGTCGGGACCACGCTGGAGTTCTACGACCACTTCATTTACGGATCGGCCGCCGCGCTGGTCTTTCCCAAACTGTTCTTCCCGCAGAGCGACCCGCTGATGGCGACCCTGCTGTCGTTCGCGAGCTATGGCGTCGCGTTCGCGGCACGGCCGCTAGGCGCGGCCATCTTCGGCCATTTCGGCGACAAGCTGGGCCGCAAGTCCATTCTGTTCATCACGCTGCTGCTGATGGGCTTGGCCACTTTCCTGATCGGCCTGCTGCCCAGCTACGCCTCCGTGGGCGTGCTGGCGCCGGTGCTGCTGGTGGTGCTGCGCATCATCCAGGGCCTGGCGCTCGGCGGCGAATGGGGCGGCGCGGCCATCATGGTCAACGAGCTCGATCCCGAGGGCAAACGCCGCGGCATGCTCGGCAGCCTGGTTCAGATCGCGGCGCCGATCGGGCTGCTGCTGGCCAACGGCGTGTTCGCGCTGGTGACCTGGCAGGTCTCCGAAGAAGCCTTCCTGAGCTGGGGCTGGCGCGTGCCCTTCCTGCTGAGCGCGGTGCTGGTGGCCGTGGGCCTGTACATCCGCTCCAACGTCAGCGAGTCCAAGGTCTTCGAGAAGATGGAAGCCGCCGGCCAGGAGGCGCATGCCCCCATCATGGAAGTGCTGCGCAACTACAGGCGCCAGCTGCTGATCGCTTTCGGCGCCCGCCTGGGCGGTGACATCGCGTTCTATGTGTTCACGCTGTTCCTGCTGTATTTCGTGCCCACCAAGCTCGGCCTGCCCAAGAGCGTTGCGCTCAACGCCGTGCTGCTCGGCGCAGTCGCGCAGATCCTCTTCATCCCGGTGGCGGGCTGGCTGTCGGACCGCGTGGGCCGCCGCCCGGTGCTGATGTTCGGCGGCATCGGTGGCGCGCTCTGGGCCTTTGCCTTCTTCCAGCTGGTGCAGACCAAGGACCCGGTCTCCATCATGGCCGCGTCCCTCGTCGGCATGGTGCTGGTGTCGTTCATGTTCTCGCCGCTGGCCTCGTTCCTGCCCGAGCTGTTCGCCACCCGCGTGCGGGTCACGGGCTCCTCGCTGGGCTTTCAGTTTGCCGGCGTGTTCGGCGGCGCGCTGGCGCCGATCATCGCGACCAGCCTGCTGGCCGCCTACAACTCGACCATGCCGGTGGCGCTCTATCTGGCCGTGGTCTGTGCACTGATCGCCCTGTCGGCCTGGGCCGCACGCGAAACCGCGCACATGAACCTGAGCGACGCGGGCAACGGCCGCTAGTCACCCCTCTTGCCAAGGAGCTCCTGTGGAAACTTTCGACACCGTCATCCGCCACGGCACCGTGGCGACGGCCTGCGACGTGATGGCCTGCGACATCGGCATCAAGGATGGCCGCATCACCGCGCTGGGCCAGGGCCTGGCGCGCGGGCGCACCGAGATCGACGCCAGCGGCAAACTGGTGCTGCCCGGCGGCGTCGATGCCCATTGCCACCTGGACCAGCCCATGGGCGCGGGGCTCAAGATGGCCGACGACTTCGCCAGCGGCACGCGCTCGGCGGCCTGCGGCGGCACGACCACCGTGATCCCGTTCGCGGCCCAGATCCGCGGCCAGTCGCTGCGCGCGGCCGTGGACGATTACCACCGGCGCGCCGGCGGCAAGGCGATGGTCGACTACGCGTTTCACCTGATCGTGACCGACCCGAGCGAGCAGGTCCTGCGCGAGGAACTGCCGGCGCTGATCCGCGAGGGCTACACCTCGTTCAAGATCTATATGACCTACGACGACATGAAGCTCAACGACGGCCAGATCCTGCGGCTGCTGAGCGTGGCACGCGAGCATGGCGCGCTGGCCATGATCCATGCCGAAAACTCCGACTGCATCGCCTGGCTCACCGAGCAGCTCGAAGCCGCCGGCCACACGGCGCCCAAATACCACGCCAGCTCGCGCCCCATGGCGATCGAGCGCGAGGCCACGCACCGCGCCATCACCTTCTCGGAGCTGGTCGATGTGCCGATCCTGATCGTCCATGTCTCGGGCCGTGAGGCGATCGAGCAGATCCGCTGGGCCCATGGCCACGGCCTGCGCATCTATGCCGAGACCTGCCCGCAGTACCTGTTCCTGACCGCCGACCACCTCGACGACGGCTACCAAGGCGCCAAGTGCGTCTGCAGCCCGCCGCCGCGCGACAAGGCCAACCAGCGCGTGGTCTGGGACGCTCTGGTCGACGGGCTGTTCACCATCGTATCGTCCGACCACGCGCCTTTCCGGTATGACGACCCGCAGGGCAAGAAGCCGGGCGGCAAGGAAGTGCCGTTTCAGTACATCCCCAACGGCATTCCGGGGCTGGAGACGCGCTTGCCGCTGCTGTTTTCCGAAGGCGTGGGGCGCGGGCGCATCACGCTCAACCAGTTCGTCGCGCTCACCGCGACCAAGCCGGCCAGGCTCTACGGCCTGCACCCGCGCAAGGGCACGATCGCCATCGGCGCCGACGCCGACATCGCGATCTGGGACGTGAACAGGCAGGTCACCATCCGCAACGAGCTGCTGCACCACAACGTGGACTACACGCCTTATGAAGGCATGACGGTCGCCGGCTGGCCGGTCACGACGCTGGTGCGCGGCGAAGTCGTGTGGCAGGACGCCGAGCTCAGGGGCCAGGCCGGGCATGGCCAGTTCCTGCCCTGCGGCAAGCCCGAGATGGCGCGGCCCAAGCTGGTGGCGCCGCAGGATATGGGGCAATATGTGGGGCGCCAGCCCGCCGCGCTGGGCCAGCTCGCACGCCCTGCCCATGGATGACAGCCTGATGGACCTCGTTGCATCGCAAATCGCTGCGCGCGTTCGCGCGGGGGAGCTCGACCCTGGCGAGCTGCTCGCCTGGTTTCAGCAGCGCATCGCGCAGGTCAATCCCCTGCTCAACGCCGTGGTCGGCGAGCCGCCTGCGTCGCTGGCCGCCGACCTGGCCGCGCTGCGCCGCCGGATCGCCGCGGGCGAAGCCCTGCCGCTGGCCGGCGTGCCGGTGCTGGTCAAGGACGTGATCTGGGTCCAGGGCCAGCGCGTCACGCAGGGCTCGCTGCTGTTCAAGGACTTCATTGCGCCACAGGACGCGGTCGCGGTGCAGCGGCTGCGCCAGGCCGGGGCGCTCATTCTTGGCATGGCCAACAGCTCGGAGTTCGCCTGCAAGGGCCTGACCACCAACAAGGTCTACGG
>JBOHHM010000247.1:0-5503 GCA_050725495.1 Burkholderiaceae bacterium
GCTCGACAGGTTGGCCAGGGTGCGCTTGCGGACCTTGCCGTCCTCGCGATAGGACTCGCGCAGCAGGATGGCCGGGGGTGAGTCACGGTTGGGGACTGCCTCGATGTACATGACTGCATTTGTAATCGATAGCCATACGAAATTCAAGCCAATTATGAAAAATTACATGGCTACAAAAATAATACAAAAAAAGGCCGAAACCCGCGCCACGCATGGGCTTCGGCTACTTCAGACGGTCAAAGTTCGGTCTAGTGCAAACTCGTAAACTCAACTCCCCCTGTATCACGAATCGAAAGGCGAATTGATCATGTCCACAGGCACCATCCAGCTTCACCGCGTACTCCGCACGAATCCAGAGCGCGTCTATCGCGCGTTCCTCGATGCTGACGCAATGGCCAAGTGGCTTCCACCTCACGGCTTCACCGGCAAGGTTCACCAGCTCGACGCCAGAGTCGGCGGCACCTATAAGATGTCGTTCACGAACTTCGCATCAGGCCACAGCCACTCTTTCGGCGGCGAGTATCTTGAACTGGTGCCACACGAAAGAATTCGGCACACGGACAATTTCGATGACCCGAACTTGCCCGGAGAAATGCAGACGACGATTTCCTTGAAGCAGGTGTCCTGCGGAACTGAGTTGAACGTCGTGCAAGAAGGCATACCCGAAGCCATTCCGCCCGAGGCCTGCTATCTCGGGTGGCAAGAATCGCTCACGCTGCTTGCGCAACTCGTCGAGGCAGAGATTCCAGGGTAACAATGGAACGCCTAGGCTTTCCTATCTGGTGTACCGGCGCGCGTCAAGGTAGTTGTCGCCTCGCTCATGCAGCCATCTGACAAGCGCAACGCGGTGAGCGGCCAACCAGTGGGGGAGGCCTGGGCCGCGTTGCTCCGGGATGGGTTGCCCTACAGCCGACTTCAGCTGCGGACTTCAGCTTGACGCCCGTCCGTGTTTCGAGTACTACTCCAATGACGCAGCGTGTGACCCCCAGACCGGGTCGTTCGAGCGCGAGACCTGCATTCCCGTGGTTCGGCTCTGACTGAAACGCGAACTTGCCGAGCATGCAGCGGACCGCGCGAAACACTTCGTCCCTGAGCTTCGTCGTTGGGCGTCGTCACGAAGGAGTGCATATGCAAAGCGATGAACAGGAAATACGGCAGCTCGCTTCCACCTGGATGGCCGCCAGCAAATCGGGTGATGTCGAGACGGTCTTGTCGTTGATGGCGGACGATGTCGTCTTTCTCGCGCCTGGCCAACCGGTGATGCGAAAAGCCGACTTCGCGGCTGCGGCACGAGCTCGATCGGGCCAAGAGGCGTCCCAATTTGACGGCACGAGCGAGATTCAAGAGCTCAAGATTCTCGGGGACTGGGCCTTTATGTGGACCAGGCTCACCGTCGTGGCGACCCCGCCCGGCGGCGCCAAGCCCATGGCGCGCGCTGGTCATACGCTGTCCATCCTCAGGAAGCAAGACGGAAAGTGGGTGTTGGCACGCGATGCAAACATGCTGTCTGCGTCGGCGGTCGATGAACTTCAACGTATGGCCTGACAGGGAGCCCGAGCATGAAACCACGAATCACGATGATCACGATTGGCGTTGATGACCTGGAGCGATCGCTGCGCTTTTACCGCGACGGCCTTGGGTTCCCAACGCAGGGCATTGTCGGCACGGAGTTTGAGCATGGGGCGGTGGCTTTCTTTGATCTGCAGGCCGGCTTGAAGCTTGCAATCTGGCCGCGCAAGAGCATTTCCCATGATTCAGGTATCCCGCTGGGGAGTTCCAGCCCGACCGAATTCACGCTCGGGCACAACGTCGCCTCCAAATCGGAGGTCGACGCAGTGATGGAACAAGCGAGAAGCGCGGGTGCAGTCATCGTGAAGCCGGCTCACGATACCTTTTGGGGTGGCTACGCGGGCTACTTCGAAGATCCTGACCGGCATCTTTGGGAGGTCGCGTGGAACCCCCAGTTGGCCGTCCAGGACTGAGGCATCACAACTCGCTCAAGGCCATGGCGCTGGAGCGGCCCGATGCGGCCCTGCGCACTGACCACCATCGTTCGACAGGAGTGCAGCCATGAAGGAAATCGTCAGCAACATTTTCACCTGGTCGTGGTTCTCCGAACCCCACGGCTATGACTTCAACGGCTATTACGTCCGCCACCCGGGAGGAAACCTCTGCATCGATCCAGTGCAGCCCGGCCAGGACGATCTGGAGGAACTGGCGCGCAACGGCGTGGCGCGCATTCTTCTGACCAACCGCAACCACTCGCGGGCCGTCAATCAGGTGCGCCTGCGCACCGGGGCGAAGGCCTTCATCCATCCGGCCGACGCCGGGCACGCCCGGGGGCAGGGCGCAGAGATCGACGGCGAACTGCAGGTGGACGAGATCATCGGGCCTTTCCTGGTCACCGGCGTCGCCGGAAAGTCGCCCGGCGAGGTCGCGCTCTACTGGCGCGAGCGGCGGCTGCTCATCGTCGGGGACGCCGTGATCGGCAATCCTCCCGGCCAATGCGGGCTGCTGAGGGAGAAAGTGATGGACGACCCGCCGCGCCTGAGGGAAAGCCTGCGCAGGCTGCTCGAGCTTGACTTCGATACGCTGCTCACCGGGGACGGGGTGCCGATTCTCCAGGGCGCAAGGGACAGGCTCAGGGAACTGGTAGAAACGTTTCCCAAGTGAGTCGGCAGCCCCTTTGTCGGGTGTTCTCCGTCTTCGTGCCCTACGGAGCCAAGATGCCTCACCACACCACATCGGTACCGAGGAGTGAAACATGACTGCTCCTATCGCACACGGTCTCCAGCCAGTCGATGGCCTCGAGGTGCATGTGTTGGTCGACAACGTCACCGATAGCCTGTCGACGGTTCCCCAAGGGGTGGTCCATGAATGGGGCCATCTGAAGCAGAGCGCAGACTTTGTGCTGTCGGGCGAGGCGCTGTGCTGCGCCGCCTTTGGACTGTCATTGGTGATCACGGCCCGGGTAGGAAGCGCTTCTCATGTGCTCCTCTTTGATGCCGGGCCGGAGGCTTATGCGATCGCTCGTAACGCCGAGCGCCTCAAGATCGCGTTTGGCGATGTCGGCGCGATCGTGCTTTCGCACGGCCATTGGGACCATGCCGGCGGCCTGCTCGAGGCGGTCCGCCAGGTCGTTTCGTCCAACGGCGGCAAGCCGGTGGCCTGCCATGTCAATCCGGGAATGTTTCTAACCCGAGCAATTCATCTTCCCGATGGCGACTACTTGCCTTTCAAAGACATCCCGAGCATCGACGCATTGACTGATGCGGGGGCGGCTGTGGTCAATTCAGCGCAGCCTCGCCTGCTCCTTGAGAACCTGTTCTATCTCAGCGGCGAGATTGCGCGGGTCACGCCGTATGAGCGTGGCATGCCGAGCCATGTGAAGAGATCGGCAGACGGCGCCGCCTGGGAGCCGGATCCCTGGATCATGGATGAGCGGTATGTGGCGGCCCATGTCAAGGACAAGGGAATCATCGTGTTCACGGCCTGCTCACATGCAGGCGTGATCAACGTCCTGAAGGATGCCAGCAAGGTGTTTGCGCACGCGCCGCTGTACGGCGTGATGGGCGGGTTCCATCTCTCGGGACCTGGACCGGAAGCGATCATTGCGGAAACAGTCACCGATATCCGGGCGTTCGGCCTCAAGAGAATCATTCCGGGTCACTGCACGGGGTGGCGCGCGGTTTCCGCGCTGTCCAGAACGTTCGAGGACGATGTGCTTGTGCCTTGCGCGGTCGGCCGCAAGTTTTATTTCTAGGCAAAATGGCCCAGCACATCCATGCAGCGGATCGGCTGCAAGCATTGCTTCGCTCCCTTTTGAGCGCCCCCAGCCCTGCCGCTTCGCGTCAGGCCCCCCGAGGGGGTGCAAGAAAACTTGGGGCGGCCCGGCGTTTTCTTGAGAGCAGGCCAAGACCCGATATGGGAAGCCTCTTCGTCCGCTTCGGAATCGCCGAGGAAGTGGAGCAGGCCGGGCTGCGCTTGTTGGCGCTGTAAGCGGCTGCCACAATAATCGCTGCCATGGAAACCAAATGGCTAGAAGACTTTGTGAGCCTCGCTGAAACCCGCAGTTTCAGCCGCTCGGCTCAGCTGCGCCACGTGACGCAGCCCGCGTTCTCGCGGCGCATCCAGGCGCTGGAGGCCTGGGCCGGCACCGACCTGGTGGACCGCAGTTCCTACCCCACGCGCCTGACGCCGGCCGGCGAGACGCTGTACGACCAGTCGCTGGAGATGCTGCAAGCCCTGCAGAGCACGCGCGCCATGCTGCGCGGCCACACCTCGGCCGGACAGGACGTGATCGAGTTCGCCGTGCCGCACACGCTGGCATTCACGTTTTTTCCGGCCTGGGTGTCGAGCCTGCGCGAGAAATTCGGGCCGATCAAGAGCCGCTTGATCGCGCTGAATGTGCACGACGCCGTGATGCGTCTGATGGAAGGCAGTTGCGACCTGCTGATCGCCTACCACCACGCCTCGCAGCCGTTTCAGCTCGATCCCGAGCGCTATGAAATGGTGAGCCTGGGCCAGGAGGTGCTGTCGCCCTACGTCAAGCCCGATGCCCACGGCCAGCCGCTGTTCCTGCTGCCGGGGCGCGCCGGCCAGCCTTTGCCCTACCTGGGCTACGCGCCGGGGGCCTATCTGGGGCGGGTGGTGGACCTGATCCTCAAGCAGTCGAGCACCGCCATCCACCTGGACCGGGTCTACGAGACCGACATGGCCGAAGGTCTCAAGGCCATGGCGCTGGAGGGTCATGGTGTCGCCTTCTTGCCGCACAGCGCGGTCAAGAAGGAGCTGCGGGCCAGGAAACTGGTGAGTGCCGCGCCACCTGACATCCAGGGGCTGGAGATGACCCTGGACATCCGGGCCTACCGCGAAAAACCCTCGACCACTCCTTCCAGCCGGGGCTCCGGCAAGGACGCGCCCAAGGGCACGGCCCAGGCCTTGTGGGCCTATTTGGTGGGCCAGAAAGCGGCCACCTAGCGCACGGCAGGCGGCTCCTGGTCCGTCGCAATCCCGGCCCAGTGGCGGTAGAGCGCAACCGCTCGGTTGACCGAAGAGGCCTCCTGGCTGTCGGCAAAGATGCTGGCGCCGCGGTCGATTCGCATCAGCAGATAGAACGCCCAAACGTCCGCCGCATGGCGCTCGGCAAACGCCACCGTCTGCAGTGCGCCGGGTTCGAACAGCGTGATTCCGAACGCGCGCACCGGCGAGGCGTTTTCATAGGAGAGCACGAGCCGCTGCGCGTCGCGTTCGCGCACGCGCATGCGGTAGACAACGGGGCCGGATCGGCTGTCGTTGATCCAGTAGTGGAACTGGCCGCCCACCGTCAGCTCGGCGGCCGCGAAGTCACGCCGCCGCTCGGCCTTCGCGTCGCCGCCGGCCAGCGCGCTGGCATCGACGGCCAAGGGACGCCACGCCTTGTCTGTCGCCGACCAATAGCGGACCGTGCGCAGTGTCGAGATCGCTCCGGCGCGCGCGAGCAGCGCGTCGGTGTCGCCCGCGA
>JBOHHM010000248.1:0-7466 GCA_050725495.1 Burkholderiaceae bacterium
ACCTCGCGGATTTGCTCGCGGCTCAGAAAGTTCTCTGGCGCGCGGCGGATGAATCGGCTCAGCATGGCGATACCTGCTTCCGGTCAATGTCCTGGGGCATGGAGCTGGCCCATCAGGCGACGCCCCGGGCCACCAGGCGTTCGGCCGGCGGCAGCTGAAAGGGCTCGTCGATCTCGATGGCGATCTGGGTGCAGACCGCGCGGCACAGGGCCACGGCCTTCTCGCTTTGCACGCGGTAGAGCACCTGCGTGCCTTCCTTGCGCTTGGCCAGCACGCCGCTGCGGTACAGCACGTTGAGGTGCTGCGACAGGTTGGGCTGCGTGGTATCGATCCTTTCCAGCAGCTGGCCGACCGAGCGCTCGCCGTCGCACAGGGCGCTCAGGATGCGCAGGCGCATGGGTGTCGAGAGCACACCGAACAGTTCGGCAGCCAGCTCAAACACGCGGCCCGACTCGGCGTCCTCGCTGGCGGTGATCAGAGGTTCCATGGCATTCATGCAAATATAAGCAAGTACCAATATTCTGGGCAGAACGAAGCCCCGACGGATCAGGGCTTTCCCGAGGGCAGCGCACCATGGCCGCCAAAGGACTCAGCAGCGCGAAATGAAGGCGACATCTCGCATGCTGTCATTCTGAGCGAAGCGAAGAATCTCGCCCAGCGCATCGAGATCCTTCAGAGAGCTTGTGCCGAGCTTGTCGAAGGGCTCAGAATGACAAAGGCTGCGGCACTGCTTTGGGCCTGCCGAGCACGGCCAAGGACCTATAGAGCCACCAGCTCCCGGATTTGCAGCAGCGCCGCCGGGTCTTCGATCGTCGTCAGGTCGCCGGGGTCGCGGCCTTCGCAGACCGCCTGGATGGCGCGGCGCAGCAGCTTGCCGCTGCGCGTCTTGGGCAGCGCCGTCACAAAGCGCACTCGGGCCGGGCGCGCGACGGCGCCCAACTGAGCGTCCACCAGCTTCATCACCTCGCCTTCGAGCTGGAGCCTAGCGGCGTCGTCGGCCAAGCCGCTGGCATCCCTGACCACGGCGAACGCCATCGCAACCTGGCCCTTGAGGGCGTCGGCCACGCCCACCACGGCCACTTCGGCGATGTTGGGGTGGCTGGAAATGCTCTCCTCGATCTCGCGCGTGCCCAGACGGTGGCCGGCGACGTTGATCACGTCGTCGGTGCGGCCCAGGATGAAGAAATAGCCGTCCTTGTCGCGCACGCCCCAGTCGAAGGTCGAGTACACCATCTTCCCGGGGATGCTGCGCCAGTAGGTCTGGACAAAGCGCTCGTCGTCGCGCCACACGGTCTGCATGAAGCCTGGCGGGGTCGGTCCTTCGATCGCGAGCACGCCTTTGCGCTCGGGCCCCCGCAGTTCTTCCCCGGTGTTTTCGTCCAGCAGCTTCACGTTGTAGCCGTACATGGGCACACCGGGGCTGCCGAACTTGCTGCGGGCTTGCTCGATGCCGTTGGCGATGGTCAGGATCGGCCAGCCGCTCTCGGTCTGCCAGTAGTTGTCGATGATGGGCACGCCCAATCCTTCGCTGATCCACTGCGCTGTCGGCTCGTCCAGCGGCTCGCCCGCGAGGAACAGCGCGCGCAGGCTGGACAGGTCGTACTTCTTGAGAAAGGCCGGGTCCTGCTTCTTGAGCACGCGCACGGCGGTCGGCGCGCTGAACATGACCGTGACCTTGTATTTCTCGACCAGGCTCCACCAGATGCCGGCGTCCGGCCGGATCGGCAGGCCTTCGTACATGAGGGTCGCCATGCCGGCGATCAGCGGGCCGTAGACGATGTAGCTGTGGCCCACGACCCAGCCGATATCGCTGGTGGAGAAATAGGTTTCGCCCGGTTGGCCGCAGAAGATGTGCTTGATGCTGGCCGCCAGCGCCACGGCGTAGCCGCCGGTGTCGCGCTGCACGCCCTTGGGCCGGCCGGTCGTGCCCGACGTGTAGAGCGTGTAGCTTGGGTGCGTCGCATCGACCCACTCGCAGGCCACCGCGGTATCGAGGTGTTTTTGGCGCAAAGCCCCCCAGTCATGGTCGCGGCCCGCTACCAAATTCATAGCAGCAAGCCGGCGGTCGACGAGCAGCACGGCATCGGGCTGGTGGCTGCTGAGCCGGATGGCTTCATCGAGCAGCGGCTTGTAGGCCACCACCTTGCCGCCGCGCGAGCCGGCGTCGGCGCTGATGATGAGCTTGGGCGCCGCGTCCTCGATGCGCGAGGCCAGCGAGACCGAGGCAAAGCCGCCAAACACCACCGAGTGGATTGCGCCGATGCGCGCGCAGGCCAGCATGGCAAACGCCGCCTCGGCGATCATGGGCATGTAGATCAGCACGCGGTCGCCCTTTTGCACGCCCAGCTCTTGGAGCACGGCGGCCATGCGCTGCACCTCGGCGTGCAGTTCCCGGAACGAATAGGTCTTTTCCTGGCCGGTTTCGCTGGACACATGGATCAGCGCAGCTTGATCGGCCCGCTCCAACAGGTGCCGGTCGACCGCGTTGTGGCACAGGTTGGTCGTGCCGCCGGCATACCAGCGCGCAAACGGCGGATGGCTGTAGTCGCAGATCTGCTGGGGCGGGGTCTGCCAGTCGATCAGCTTGGCCTGCTCGGCCCAGAAGGCATCGCGGTTTTCCAGCGATTCGCGGTGAAAGTCGGCATAGCGCATTGTTGTCTCCTCAATCCCAGGCTAACGAGCTCGGACCGTGCTGCACCCACCAAGTCCGATATCTGAATTCATAATTATTCATCACGAACTTGCTGCAAACTGACTGCGATGGACTGGCCGCGCCCCGTCTGGCGGCCGTCGCTGCAAGTCGCGCGCGCCTTCAGGCGCGTTGGGTCGCTAAAGCTGTCAAGCCGGATACGGCCCAGGGAGATCGCGCGCCGGGTCCGCGGCCATCGCCCGGCTGTCACTGCAGGCCCGCCGCCTGAAGGTCGAAGACGTAAATGCCCTCACCCGTTCCGGCTGGCAATCCCACGTGAGGGGCCTGGAAGGCGAAGAACCGCCCATCGTCGCTGACCACGGGGTTGGAGGACTTGAATCTGCCGCCCTCGTTGAAAAACGTCAGCCGATCCAGGCGCCCGCTGCCATCCAGGACCAGCCGGTAGAGGTCGATGTTGTCCGGCCCCTTGCGGTTGTGCCGGTCGGATTCCACCAGGGTATGCCGGCCATCCGGGAAGATCCCTTCCGGTTCGTCATACTGGTCGGGCGCCAGCGAGTAATTCACCACGGCGCCAGTGTCCAGGTTCAGCCCCATGACCTCCGTTCCCTGAAAGCCCGCGCCGATAACGGCGGAGAAGGTCAGCTCTCTTTCCTGCGGCGGCCTGAAATTCTGCGTTTCCAAAGTGGCCGCGAAAGGCAGGCTGCGGCTGTCCAAAAGAAGCGTCTTGTCGATCAGGTGCGGTATACCGCCCGTGTAGTCGACAGTGGCCTGCCAGAACTGCGAGACCCCTGCCGGCAGCAGGGCCGGCGTGTTCTCGTTGTTCACCGTCCAGGCAATGCGCAGCATGCTGCGCGACACGGCGGGCCCTTCGAAGCAGAGTTCCCCCAAGGGAACCGCAGGACGGTCAAGCGTCTGGCTCAGGACCCAGAGTTCGGCGGTGCGAAAGCGCGCTTCGACCGGGTTTTCCGCCGAGAAGCTGCGCGAGCCGGACAACAGGATGTCGCCGTTGCTGAGGTACAGGGCACGCGTATATCCCTTGTGGACGTAGTGGCGGGTCATCGGACGGATGATGCCGGTCGCCAATTCGATCTCGAGAACATCGCCGAAGGTCTTCTCGATGAAAAGAATCCGCCGGCCGTCATGGGACCAGTCAGCCCGCTCCCCGAACCGGGTCAGCCGGCGGATATAGGGAGGGAAGTTGTCGGCGGTCCATTCGCCGACATCCAGCGTTGCACCGCCGCCGCCACCACAACCAGGCAGGGACAGGGCGATTGCCAAGCAGAA
Source organism: Burkholderiaceae bacterium (assembly GCA_050725495.1). Classification (GTDB taxonomy): domain Bacteria; phylum Pseudomonadota; class Gammaproteobacteria; order Burkholderiales; family Burkholderiaceae_C; genus JBOHHM01. Next base: position 3,935 of record JBOHHM010000248.1, read on the forward strand.
GGACAGAAGTGTTTTCACCGCACACCTCCCAGGACAAACAAAAGGCGGCAAGTCTTGACGGCGGCAAGTCTTGACAAAGAACGTCACAGCCGTGCGTCAACATCATGCTGACGCATCGAATCAGGCAACTCCATAGCCGCCTTGTCAAGACTTGACCCCTTGGTCAAGACAAGAAATGGCATCCATCGGATCAAGGGCCTCAGCAAGCCATTCCTCCCCTGCGCCATGCGTGCATTGGCAGGCGTGGCTCGCGGATCGCGTCCCCATTTGGGGCAGGCAGGACCTGGGACAACGAGTCCAGATCCGTCGGGTCATCCATCGCTTGAAAGTCCGCTCGGGTCTTCCTTCGAAAGGTAGCAGTGCAGCGCGCGGATGGCGGACGAGGCATGCTCACCCCAGTGGGTCTGGAACTTGAATCCCCACTGCCAGATGGCATCGTCGATGCCCCCGGCTTCATACAGACAAAGGCCTACGGCAACGTCGCGATAAATGTCCACCAGGTCGTCCGCCAGGTCTCCGACCACGGGCGGCTCCAAGGGCTGGACAAGAGGACTGAAGATCTCGCTGTAGTGCTGCAGCGCAAAGGCCGCTGCCCTCGTGCGCACCGCCTGCAAGCGCTCGGCCAGCACCGCCTCGGCGGCGCCCGCATCGGACACACCCTCGCTCCAGGGCTGCGGCAGTGCCAGCGCAGCCGCGTAGAGCGTCACGACCCTGCGCAGCGCGACGGCCGCCGTCAGCTTCTGGTGCGATGCAGACCCGTCCGCCCAGTCGATGAACCGGCGTGCCTCCTCGCTGAAGCGTGCCGCGGCGGCGTGTCTGTTTTGACTGGCGTGCATGGCGCATAGGTTACATCGCTTGTGTGCGGACCGCGAGACCGCAATGCAATCCCGCCGAGCGGTCCGTCTGTGGATTCGCCCCACCTCGAACTCCTCTTCGGGTTGAGCCAGCACAGTCAGCCGCGTGCATTTTGCAACCGCCCTCACCAAGACTTGCGATGCGCGTTGCCATCGTCCAGAATCGGATCGCGCCAGGCCGGGCTGGCTTGCAGACCCAGGTCCACGCCATTCGTCATGGCTGCCATGTCCGGAGGGCGCGTAGCGGCCCTTGGTGCAAGTCGCCCCTCCAACCGCGTAAGGAGCAAGAAATGAAAATCTTCAGGATGGTCGCAGTTCTGATGGCCTTCATGCTGGGTTCATCGGTCGCCGGGGTCGCTTCGGCGCAGCAGGCCGCGGGGCCCAAGCCGCTGTATGAGCGATTGGGAGGGCTCAAGGGCATCACGGTGGTGGTCGACGACTTCATCAATCGGCTCGTCGCGAACAAAACCTTGAACAAGAATCCCGCAATCGATGCCGGCAGGAAAAACTCCCCGGCGCCCTACCTCAAGTTCCAGGTCTCCCAATTGGTCTGCGAAGCCAGCGGCGGTCCGTGCAAGTACACGGGACTGGCCATGAAGCCGTCCCATGCTCATCTGAACATCAGCGAAAAGGAATGAGATGTGATGGCCGCGGAATTCAAGAAGTCTCTCGACAAATACAAGGTTCCGGCCGCCGAACAGAAGGAACTGTTTGACATCGTCGGGAAAACGAAGGGCGACATCGTCGTCAGGAAATAAGGCGCGTCAGCGCGGTGCAGCGAACGCCGGGCTGGCGCTAGAACAAGGCCCTGACACCTGCGCATGTCCCTCATGTCGCCCCTCACCCTCTCCCCCCACCGACACACGCTGGCTGCGGCTGGCCATCGAACAGTCCCGCCTGGCGGCCGCCCAGGGCAACCAGCCCTATGGGGCGGTGCTCGTGGGCCCGGACGGCCAGTGGCGCTGGTCCTCCCACAACTCGCAGGCCGACCCGGCCGACGTCACGGGCCATGCCGAGCTCAATCTGGTGCGCGAAGCCGCCCGCGAGATGGGCCCAGGGGCCCTGGCCGGCGCCACGGTCTATGCCAGCGGCGAGCCCTGCCCAATGTGCGCCGGCGCCTTGTACTGGGCCGGTGTGGGCCGCATTGTCTTCGCGCTCGATGTGCACAGCATGGGCGAGCTCTGCGGGCCCGACAGCATCCTGCCGCTGGGCTGCGCCGAGGTGGTGCGAGGCGGCACGCGAGCGCTTGAAGTCATCGGCCCGGCCCTGCAGGACGAAGCGCGGGCGGTGTTCCTGCCGCGGCGCGGCGCTACTTGATCAGTTGCTGAACCCGTTTGAATTGCGGATGCTCGGCCGAGCCCAGCCACTCAAATGCGACCATCTCGGTGGTCACGAGCTCGGCGCCGGCGCCGGCCAGGCGGTCAAAGGCCGCGTCGCGGTTGCGCTCGGTGCGTGAGCCGCAGGCGTCGGTCACGACCCAGACCTCGAACTCTTCCTCGAGCAGGTCCAGCGCGGTCTGCAGCAGGCAGACATGGGCCTCACAGCCGGCGATCACGATGCTGGCGCGTTGCGCCGCGGCCGCCGGCGCCGCTTTTTGCAGATGCTTGGGCAGGCTGCGGGCGTTGCCTTGGGGCTGGCGCACAGGTGGGCGCAGCCAGTCGCCCAGGCCTTCGGCGCAGGCACTGAAATGCATTTTGGGCAGCGTGCGCTGGTATAGGCCACGCAGCTCGGACGGGGTCTGGCCCAGCTTGGCCGGGTTCTGTTCGGTACCCCAGACTGGCACTTGCAGGGCCTGAGCGATCCGGGCCAGGCGCAGCGCGTTGGCCAGCACGGCGGGGCCTTCGTGGATGGCGGGCATCAGGCGGGGCTGGTAGTCGACCAGCAGCAGTTGGGAGTCTTCGGCGTCAAGCAGCATGGGTCATCCTCGGTAAGGCCTGGATTATTCCAGCCCCGCTCCGGTGCCGTCCGCGCGCGCCACCAGTGCATCGACATGGGCCGCGCCGGGGGGGGCCCAGCCAGTGATGGTCGATCTCGGCAGCGCTAGCGGTTCGGGCTCAGCAGCATGGCGAGTTCATCGACCACTTCGGCCCATTCCGCGTCGTCCGCCAGCGCCTCGCGCAGAAACTCGGCCTGGGCCCGGCTCCAGAAAGGCGCGTCAGCCACTGCCATGCCCGCATCGAGGCGGTGGGCAGCCACAAAGGCATCGATCGCCTGCGGTTCACCGGGCAGCCCCAGCTGGGAAAACAGACCGTTCAAATCGTGATGGCTGGTATCCATGACGCAACTCCTTTGACACAGGGGTAAGGCTCGGCGCATCCCCCAGTTTAGTGGCTCTGCGGCCAAGAGCAGACGGGTCTTGAGGCTGCACGCCCGATTCTGCGAGGCATCGCGCCCCACGGGGACACGGTCAACCGGGCCGCAGCCGGATCAGCTTGCCATTGGTATGGTCCGTCAGCACATACAGCAGGCCGTCGGGCCCCTGGCGCACATCGCGAATGCGCTCGCCCAGTTCGGCCAGAAGCTTGTGCTCGCGCAGCACCTTGGTGCCCGCCACTTCGATGCGATCCAGGTAGCCGAACTTCAGCGAGCCGACGAACAGGTTGCCCTGCCAGGCCCTGCCATAGCGCTCGCTGGTCAGAAACGCCATGCCCGAGGGCGCGATCGACGGTGTCCAGTGG
>JBOHHM010000249.1:0-7312 GCA_050725495.1 Burkholderiaceae bacterium
GTGGCGCGGCCATCGGTCTGCAGGCTGCGCAGAATCAGCCTGTCAATCTTGTCGAGTGCTTCCATTTGATGTATTTTGCAGTTTTATTGCGCTGCAGGCAAATCCTGCGCCTGGACTTGCAGAAAAAATGCTGCCCTGCGCAGCTACAGTTTCAACAAGCCTTTTGGAGACCCCCATGAATGCGGCACCGCCCCCCACCGCCACCGAAACCACCGCCTGGGACAACCCCATGGGCACCGACGGTTTCGAGTTCATCGAATACGCCGCGCCCGACCCGCAGGCCATGGGTGAGCTGTTCGAGCGCATGGGCTTCAAGCCCGTGGCCCGCCACCGCCACAAGAACGTCACGCTGTACCGCCAGGGCGGCATCAACTTCATCCTCAACGCCGAGCCCAACTCGTTCGCCCAGCGTTTCGCGCGTCAGCACGGCCCCAGCATCTGCGCGATCGCCTTTCGCGTGCAGGACGCCAAGGCCGCCTATGAGCGCGCCACCGCGCTCGGCGCCTGGGGCTATGCCGACCATGCCGGCCCGGGCGAGCTCAACATCCCGGCGATCAAGGGCATTGGCGACAGCCTGATCTACCTGGTCGACCGCTGGCGCGGCAAAAACGGCGCCAAGGAAGGCGATATCGGCAACATCGGCTTCTACGACGTGGACTTTGAAGCCCTGCCCGGCGTCGATGCGCACGAGGCGCTGAACCCGGCGGGCTTTGGCCTGACCTACATCGACCACCTGACGCACAACGTGCACCGCGGCCGCATGGCCGAATGGGCCGACTTCTACGAGCGCCTGTTCAATTTCCGCGAAATCCGCTATTTCGACATCGAAGGCCAGGTCACGGGCGTCAAGAGCAAGGCCATGACCAGCCCCTGCGGCAAGATCCGCATCCCGATCAACGAGGAAGGCAACGAGAAGGCCGGCCAGATCCAGGAGTACCTGGAGAAGTACCACGGCGAGGGCATCCAGCATATCGCGCTGGGCTCGCGCGACCTGCCCGCCACGGTCGACGCGCTGCGCGCCCAGGGCGTGAAGCTGCTCGACACGCTCGACACCTACTACGAACTGATCGACAAGCGCATTCCCGGCCATGGCGAGAACGTGGCCGAGCTGCGCCAACGCAAGATCCTGGTCGACGGCAAGAAGAACGCGCTGCTGCTGCAGATCTTCAGCGAAAACCAGCTGGGGCCCATCTTCTTCGAGTTCATCCAGCGCAAGGGCGACGAGGGCTTCGGCGAGGGCAACTTCAAGGCCTTGTTCGAGTCCATCGAGCTCGACCAGATGCGCCGCGGCGTGCTGGACACGAAGAAGGCAGCTTGAACCCCGCCCGGGCGGCAGGGTCGAACGATCAGGGTCAACGGTAAAGGGCCAGGCATCATGGCGGTTGAACCGGTTGTCTACGGCGCCAGCGAGCGCCCGCCGCGCGGCGACTACAGCCGCGCCGGGCCTGACTACACCTGCGCGCAGAACTACGCGAGCTACAGCGCGGCTGAGCACGACATGTACCGCCGCCTGTACGAGCGCCAGGCGGCCCTGGTGCCGGGCCTGGCCTGCGACGAGTTCATCGCCGCCCTGCCCTCGCTGGGCATCAAGGACCATATCCCGCGCTTCGAGGAAATCAACGAGCGGCTGTACCAGGCCACGCGCTGGCAAATCGTGGCCGTGCCGGGCCTGATCCCCGAGGTGCCGTTCTTCAGCCTGCTGGCCCAGCGCAAATTCCCGGTGACCGACTGGCTGCGCAAGCCCGAAGAGTTCGACTATATCGTCGAGCCCGACGTGTTCCACGACCTGTTCGGTCATGTGCCCATGCTGTTCAACCCGGTGCTGGCCGACTATGTGCAGCGCTATGGCGAAGCCGGCCTGAAGGCCGATGCGCTCGGGGCCTGCGAGCAACTGAGCCGCCTGTACTGGTACACGATCGAGTTCGGGCTGCTCCGCCAGCACGATGGGCTGCGCGCCTATGGCGCCGGCATCCTGAGCTCGCCCGGCGAGCTGCAGTACGCCGTGCACAGCGAGGCCCCGAACCGCGTCCCGCTGGAGTTGGAGCGCACCATGCGCACGCGCTACAAGATCGACACCTTCCAGCAAACCTATTTCGTGATCGACAGCTTCGAGCAGCTGTTTGAATTGAGCTCGGCCGACTTCGCGCCGGTCTATGAGCGGGTCAAGAGCCTGCCGGAACTGGCGGCTGACACGCTGCTGCCCATAGAGGCCTGACGGCCCCTTTTTCAGCACCGATACAACAGTGCACAGCCCTGTAGGCGGGCTGTAACGAACCGAGGCATGCCCCCGGCGCTTCCTCCTTGAAAATGGAGGCTGTTTCACGTCGTTACATCCACGGTGCCCCCCTCCCTGACCGATTTTGCGTTCGCCTCGCCCCGCCACACCAAGGTGCTGCTGGTGCTGGACGTGGTCGAGTCGGTGCGGCTGATGGAGCAGGACGAGGACGACTTTGTTCAGCGCTGGCAGCAGCTCGTGGCGCTTGTGGAGCAGCAGCTGCTGCCGCTGCACGGCGGGCGCCTGGTCAAAAGCCTGGGCGACGGGCTGATGCTGGAGTTTGCCGATGCCCAAAGCTGTGTGAAGACCGCTTTCGCCTTGCAGCAGTTCAGCGTCCGAGTCAATGAAAACCTATCGCCTGAGCAGCAGCTGCACCTGCGCATGGGCGGACATGTGGCCGAGTATGTGGCCGACCAGCATGACATCTACGGCACGGGCGTGAACCTGACGGTGCGCATTGGCACGCTGGCCGGGCCGGGGGAACTCGTGGTGTCGGCTGAATTGCGCGACCAGCTCACGACCAGTCTGGATGCCGACATCGAAGACCTGGGGGAATGCCACCTCAAGCATGTCGAGAAGACGGTGCGCGTTTACCGTGTGGGCCCCCCCGGCCATGCGCCCGTCGTGCGGCCGGGTCACACGATGCAGCTGGACCTGCGTCCCACCATTGCCGTCATCCCCTTTGCCATGCGCAGCGCCGAGCCCGACCATGCCATGCTGGGCGAGGCGCTAGCCGATGAGGTGATTGCCGCCTTGTCGCGCACGTCCGAACTGCACGTGATCTCGCGCCTGTCCACCACAGTGTTCCGCGACCGCCACGAGGCGATGGAAGACATCCGCAGCCATCTGGGCGCCAGCTACATCCTCTCGGGAACCTGCCGCAGCGCTGGAACACAGTTGGCCCTGTTTGTGGAGCTGATCGATACCCGAACCGGCCATGTGGCTTGGGCCGACAGCCTCAGGGGCCAGGTTCGAGGCTTGTTTGAAACCGACGACGAATTGATCGCCCGGCTGGTAGCCGCCATCAGCTCCTCCGTGATGTCGCATCAATTGCAACGAGCTCGCAGCCAGGCCCTGCCAACGCTGGATGGCTACACCTTGCTGTTCGGTGCACTGGCACTGATGCACCGCAATGCGCTATCAGACTTTGACCGTGCCCGGCAGATGCTGGAGCACTTGATCGACAGAGGCCGCCGTCATCCGCTGCCACACGCTTGGCTGGCTAAATGGCATGTACTGCGGGTGCAGCAAGGCTGGACGGAAAATCCCACTCGGGAAGCTCGATATGCGCTGGACTGCACCAAGAGAGCATTGGATAACGACCCTGACTGTGCTCTGGCCTTGACCGTCGATGGGCTGGTCCGCACCAACCTGCTCAAGGACATGAGCGGTGCCGTGAAGCGCTACCAGGAAGCGCTGTCGGTCAACCCCAATGAATCACTGGCATGGCTGCTCAAGGGCACCATGCACGCATTCAACGATGAAGGCCGGCTCGCCACAGAATGCGCGGAACAAGCGCTGCGACTCTCCCCCCTCGATCCGTTGCGCTATTTCTATGACTCGCTTGCCGCGACAGCGGCACTGTCTGACGGGAACTTTGCGCGAGCGCTGGAGTTGGCGCAACGCTCGCTCAGGGCCAACCGGCTTCACACGTCTACGCTGCGTGCGCTCGCGATTTCGCAGTTCCAGCTCGGGCAGTACGCCGAATCAAAACAGACAGTTGCCGAGATGATGCACCTTGATCCAGGTTTCACGGTGTCCGCATTCATGAAGAACACGCCCGCGCGAGGACACCGCTTGAGCCAGCTCGCGAAAGAGACCTTTGTGCGCGCTGGCGCTCCAGATTAATCAACCACGAACAACACCGAGGAGTAACACATGGCAGGCATTGCAGGTATAGCGGGAATTGCAGGTATAGCTGGAATTGCTGGCATCGCAGGGATATCGAGCAGTGCCGGGATAGCGGGTACCGCCAATGGCGCCGCCTCCGACGCTCTGCTGGGGGATGCACTCAACAAAAGTCGCGCCGCGCTCGTCGGGCCTTTTCAGGGTGCGACCTTGCCCATGACCCTGCCTACCCCTGTGGACCAGCCGCAGCGCCTGGAGTATTGGGACTCGGGACCGCGCCTTGGGGCCTGTGTGCTTGAACTGGTCTCGGGCCTGCATTTCGCCGTCACCGACCCGGACGCGGCTGTGGCCCTTGGCTTTGTCGACGTCACCCGCCAACCCCTCGAAGACATCAGCCTGGTCAAGCTGGTTCGTCCCACAACCGCGATCTTCAACAGGCAAGTTGATCTGGTGGCCAACTATGCCGAGCTTCGCGAAGACCGTGGGAGTGAAATTCTCACGCAGATGCAGCCACAGGGGCCGTTCTGGGGTTCGATCATTGGCCTGCAGCCACACCGCCACAAATGGACCTTGGAGCTGGTCACGTTGGCCCTGCTGATGACCTCCGATATCGAGATGCGCTTCAAGCACGCCTTCGCCTGCCCTCGTCCGATGGAACTGTCACCACAAATCCAGCCCATGATTGCCACACCGGGACATGCGAGTTGGCCCAGCGGGCATGCCACCGAGGCCTTTGCGGTCGCCACCGTGGTCGAGGCCCTTTTGCAAAGCGCCAACGGCACAGGAGCGCGCTACAGGGAGCAGTTGCAACGCCAGGCCGCACGCATTGCCGTCAATCGCACGGTCGCTGGCCTGCACTACCCGGTGGACAGCGCCGTGGGCCGCTTGCTGGGCACGGCGTTGGGCGAGTTCTTTGTGGCGCGCTGTGTAGGCGCCTCGCTGCAAGAGCGAAGCTTTGACGGACCCAGATTTACCGGCAGGGATGGCGCAGCGCTGGATTTCGACCTGCGCGTTTCCATGGATGACAACCGCAGTGGCTACTACCAGCGCAAGGCCGACAAGGAGACGCTTGCCGCTTCACCGCTGATGGCCTTCATGTGGTCCAAGGCCGCCAAAGAATGGCAACCCCTGAAGTAGGCCGCCCATGACCTGGAGCAAACTGCCCACAGGCGGCTTCACCGGCATCGACTGGGCCCAGCCCGGCGCGACTGAGGGGTATGACCCCTACCTGGTCTGGGCCGAAGCCGATCGGTTCGCAGGTTACGGCGGCAAGCAGCCCAACTGGCTGCCGCTGGCCATCGAATTGAGCCCCGGCACCCGCATCGCCCAATTCATTGATGCAGGCTCGCCGCAGTGGCTGCACGTGCCGCCGGTGTACACCTCTGTGGCCGCGCCAGTGGGCCTGCGTTTTTGCACGGCGCGCGTCAAACCGGCTTTCTTCAAGCACATCCAGCCAGGTGGCAAGCTCCATGCTTTGGTGCAGCGGTGCGAGCTGGGCCTGCCCGCTGGGCCGCATGCCGACGACCCGACCGCGTCGGGCGCCGATCCTGCGGCGCCGCGCCCGGCGCTGCTCCACGGCAAGGTGGTCGGCCTGATCGACGACGGCCTCGCGTTTGCCAGTGCCAACTTCTTGCGCGGTGGCCAGGCCCGCACGCAGTATTTCTGGCGCCAAGACGGCAAGGGTGTGGGGGCTGCGCCGACAGCGCTCGGCTATGGTCATGAGCTGAGGGCCGACGACATCAACCAGGCGATCGAGCGTCACAGCTACGACGGCCTCGTCGACGAAAGCCTGGTGTACAGCGAATTCAAGCTGTCCGCACTGCAAAAACCGGTCAGCCACGGCACCCATGTGCTGGACTTGGCCTGCGGCCCGCGCAACTTGCTGGCCCAGGTCGCCGGGCCGGACGCGCCGCCGAGCTGGGCTCTGGCTGAGGACGAGGCCAGCCGCTGCGACATCATGGCCGTGCAGCTCGACTACGACACGGTCGCCGACACCTCGGGTGGGTCGCTGAACGTTCATGTGCTCGATGGCTTGATGTACCTGCTGTCGCGCTGCGCGGCCGACGCGAAGATGGCGGTGAACATCAGCTTCGGCACGCTGGCCGGGCCGCGCGACGGCAGCGCGCTGCTGGAAGCCGCCATGGACCAGCTGATCGACCTGTGCGGCGGCCGGCTGCAAATCGTTCTGGCGGCGGGCAACAGCTACCAGCTGCGCACGCACGCCAACGTGACGCTATCGAAAAATGATCAAGTCAGGCTCCATTGGCGGGGACAACCAGCTGATTTGACCCAGAACTTTCTCGAACTATGGCTGCCCGAGGGGGCCCATGGCGTGACGGTCGAAGTCACGCCGCCGGGCCGCGCGGCCCTGCCGGCCCTGGCCTGGGGCGAGTCTCGGATGTGGACCGACGGCGGCACCCAGCCCTTGTGCGCCCTGATCTATCCGAAGTCGGTCGCCACCGGGCGCGCCGGCACCTGCGCCCTGCTGGCCGTGGCCCCGAGCTTCAGTTTTGATGCCGGTGCGGCGACCGCCCCTAGCGGCGTATGGCGCGTCACGCTGAGCAACGAGTCCGACAGCCCGGTCACGGTGGACGCCTATGTGGAACGCGACGATGTGGTGATCGGCACGCGCACCGGCGCCCGCCAGTCGCATTTTGAAGACGCGCTCTACGACATGGACGCGTGGGTCGACGACCCGGCCAACCCGACGCCGATCCGGCGCAGTGGCAACTACAACAGCATTGCCACCGGCCAAAAAACCGTCTCGGTCGGCGGTGAGCGCATTCATACCTCGCGGACCGATGAACGCTGGGCCCACTATTCGCCACGCAAGCCCGACCCCGACGCGGATCGGCCCACGCGGCCGGGGGTCGCCAAGCTGCCCGACACCCAGGCTGATAGCGACGAGAACCCGGCGCTGACCGGGCTGCGAGGCGCCGGCACGCGCAGTGGGGCCGTGGTGCGTCTGCGGGGCACCAGCGATGCCGCGCCGCAGGCAACGCGACGGATTTTCAACGCCATGTAAGTCCGCGGGCAGGCCCAGCTACCACCGCGCCGGCAGCTTCTTCAACAACGTGATGCGCTTGACGCCCAGCTCGATGTAGCCGTCCTTCTCGATCTCCTTGAGCAGGCGGCTGACCATCTCGCGCGAGGCGCCGACGCGGTTGGCAATGTCCTGGTGCGTGATAT
>JBOHHM010000250.1:0-4877 GCA_050725495.1 Burkholderiaceae bacterium
ACCTGGCCGGCCAGGTGCCGGATGACGCGACCAAGGGCATACAAGGCCAGACGACCCAGGTGCTGGCCATGATAGACCGCCTGCTGGCCGAGGCCGGCAGCGACAAGACGCGCATTCTGATGGCGCAAATCTTTCTGGCCGATCTGGCCGACTTCGACGGCATGAACGCGGCCTGGGACGCCTGGGTGGCGGCCGGTCAGGCGCCGCCGCGCGCCACGGTGCAGGCCAAGCTGGCCCGGCCGGAGTGGAAGATCGAAGTCGTGGTGACGGCGGCCGTGCTCTGAGTTGCTATTAAAACAATAGCGGATTGCGCCCGCTTTATCGGGGCTTCGTCGTGGTTTGATATAGGCGGGCGGCTCAGTAGCGGCGTTCCAGCGTCATCAGCTCGTTGTCGCGCCGCATCTGAAAGCGCGTGAGAAAGCTGTTGCCCAGCAGCACATAGGGCATGGACTGGGGTGTGACCACGGCATCGACCTCGTACACCTCCACATCGCCCACCCGCACGGAGTTGAGCTTGACGCGCCAGCCTTGCGTGACGCCGTTGGCCGTGTTCATGCGCACCGGCGTGCCGGCCTTGTAGTTCAGGCCTACGCGCTCGGCCTCGGCCAGGCTCAGGCCTACCACCGTGGCGCCGGTGTCGACCATGAACTGCACAGCCCGGCCGTTGATGCTGCCCTGCGCCATGAAGTGGCCGCCGCTGCCCGCCGTCAGCGTGATCTTGTGGCCGCTGGCCGGGCCGCCTTGGCCGCCGACGCTGGCCGGCGCATCGCCGACGCGCAGCGTCTGGCGCTTGCCGCCGATCTCCACGACGGCCTGCTCGCCCGCCGTGGACAGCACTTTCACGCCCTGGTGGGCCTCGCCCGGCGCGACACTTTTGGGCGCGCCGCCGTCCACGACCAGCAAGGCCTTGTTGCCCAGCATGCCGGTCAGCGCTACCGACTGGGCGTACGCCGGCGCAGCGAGAGCTGATAGCGCCAAAACGAGAGCGTTGAGGCCCACCTGTTCAGTCGCGGAAGTTGTTGAAGGACAGCGGCACGTCGGTGATGTCCTTTTTGATCAGCGCCATCGCGGCCTGCAGGTCGTCACGCTTGGCGCCGCTCACGCGCACCGCATCGCCCTGGATCGAGGCCTGAACCTTGAGCTTGCTGTCCTTGACGAGCTTCTGGATTTTCTTGGCCAGCTCGGTCTCGATGCCGTTGCGCACCTTGATGAGCTGCTTGACCTTGTCGCCGCCGATTTTCTGCACCTCGCCCTTGTCCAGAAAGCGCACGTCGACATTGCGCTTGGCGAGCTTGTTGTGCAGGATGTCTTCGACCTGGGTCAGCTGGAACTCGGCATCGCCAAACAGCGTGATGTCCTTGTCTTTGATCTCGATCGCGGCCGACGTGCCTTTGAAGTCAAAGCGCGTGCCGATTTCCTTGGCGGTGTTGTCCACCGCGTTTTTTACTTCAACCAGGTTGGCTTCGCAAACAGTGTCAAAAGAAGGCATGGCGGGATTCCGCAGAGAGGGGCTGATGAGAGAATGGCGCCAATGTTAGTCGAGAAAAATGTTCCGCTCCAGCCCTACAACAGCTTTGGCATCGTGGCTCGCGCCCATACCCTGGTGCGCGTGGCTGGCGAGGCCGATGTGCGGGAGGTGCTGGACGATGCGCAGCTCGGGCCTGCCCCGAAGTTCGTGCTGGGCGGGGGCAGCAACATCGTGCTCACCGGCGATGTCAAATCCCTGGTGCTCAAGGTCGAGGTCAGGGGCCGGCGGCTGCTCGACGACGGCCCCAAGGCCTGGATCGTGGAAGCCGGCGCCGGCGAAAACTGGCACGACTTCGTGAGCTGGACCCTGCAGCAGGGTTGGCCGGGCCTGGAAAACCTGGCCCTGATTCCCGGTACCGTGGGTGCCTCACCGGTGCAAAACGTCGGCGCCTATGGCGTGGAGGTGCAGGACCGTTTCGAGTCGCTCGATGCTGTGGACCTGACGACCGGCAAGAGCTTCACGCTCAATGCTGCGCAATGCGCGTTCGGCTACCGCGATTCGGTGTTCAAGCATGCCTGCGCCTCACCGAGCGGCTTCGGCCTGGCCGGCAAGGCTCTGATCACCCGCGTGCGCTTTCGCCTGCCCAAGCCCTGGAAGCCGGTGCTCGACTACCTCGAACTGGCGCGCAAGATGGCCGAGTCCGGCATCCATGAGCCGTCGGCGCAGCAGATCTGCGACTGGATCTGCGCGATTCGTGGCGCCAAGCTGCCCGACCCGAAGCTCATCGGCAATGCCGGCAGCTTTTTCAAGAACCCGACCGTCACGCCCGAGCAGTGCGCCGACATCATCGCCCGCGACCCGAAGGTCGTGCATTACCCCATGCCCGACGGCAGCGTCAAGCTCGCCGCCGGCTGGTTGATCGACGCCTGCGGCTGGAAAGGCAAGTCGGTCGGCCATGCGGGCGTGTACGAGAAGCAGGCCCTGGTGCTCGTGAACCGCGGCGGGGCCACCGGCGGCGAAGTGGTGACGCTGGCCAAGGCGATCCAGACCAGCGTCTACGAGCGCTTCGGCCTGCGGCTGGAGCCCGAGCCGGTGGTGGTGTGAGCCTGCCAGCCTGGAAGCGCTTGCTGCTGCGCCACGCCGGCCGGCTGGCCGCGCTGCTGGGCCTGCTGGCGCTGGCAACGCTGATCGCCGGTGTGGGGGCGCTGGCGGGCTGGTGGCGGGGGCGGGCCCTGTGGGTGGGGTCATTTTTCGGCCCCCTGTTTGCCGTCGTCCTGCTGGCAGTCTGGACCCGCTGGCAGCGCGAGCGGGTGCTGCGCGAGTCACCCCTGCCGCAGTTTCTCAAGCGCAAGCTGCGCGACATCTATCCGCAGCTCAGCGGCAAGGACGCCGACCTGGTCGAGCGCGGCCTGCGCCAGTTTTTCCTGGCCTGCCTGCGCAGCAACCGCCAGTTTGTCGCCATGCCTTCGCGCGTGGTCGACGCCCTGTGGCACGAGTTCATTCTGCACACGCAGGCCTACCGCGATTGGTGCGAGCTGGCCCTTGGCTGGTTCCTGCACCATACGCCGGCCGAGGCGCTGAGCGCACAGGCCAGGCGCAACGACGGCCTGCGCCGCACCTGGTACTGGTGCTGCAAGGAAGAAGCCATCAACCCGCGCCAGCCCAGCCGGCTGCCGCTGCTGTTCGCGCTGGACGCCAAGCTGCAGATCGCCGGCGGCTTCCACTACCTGCCCGACTGCCGCGACATCGCGCGCAAGAACGCCGAGGGCGGCCAGCACGGCGTGACCTACTGCGGCACCAGCTTCTCCGACGGCTCGGCCAGCGGCGACGCGGGCAGCTTCGGCGGCGCCGACAGCTCCGATGGCGGGTCGGACGGCGGCGACGATGGGGGTGGTGGCTGCGGAGGCGGAGGAGGGGACTGACGCCCCCGTGCCGACGGCCCTGGAGCCCCGCGCTTCACGCCGCCGTTCCCCGGCTGCGGCAGCGCCGCGCCTACTTCGTGTCCTTGTTCCTAAGCTGCGGCAAGGCCGTACCCGCGCTGACGGACAGCAGGCCGGCCTCGGTGTAGATGGCCAGCTTGTCGCGCGTGTCGACGATGTCCAGGTTGCGCATGGTCAGCTGGCCGATGCGGTCGGCCGGCGAGAAGCTGGACTCGCCTTTTTCCATGGTCAGGCGCTCGGGCTTGTAGGTCAGGTTGGGTGACTCGGTGTTGAGCAGCGAGTAGTCGTTGCCGCGGCGCAGCTCCAGCGTGACCTCGCCGGTGATGGCGCGCGCCACCCAGCGCTGCGCCGTTTCGCGCAGCATGATGGCCTGCGGGTCGAACCAGCGGCCCTGGTAGAGCAGGCGGCCGAGCTTGAGCCCGTTCATGCGGTACTGCTCGATCGTGTCCTCGTTGTGGATGCCGGTGACCAGGCGCTCGTAGGCGATGTGCAGCAGCGCCAGGCCGGGCGCCTCGTAGATGCCGCGGCTCTTGGCCTCGATGATGCGGTTTTCGATTTGGTCGCTCATGCCCAGGCCGTGGCGCCCGCCGATGCGGTTGGCTTCGAGGATCAGCTCCACCGGACTGGCAAAAGTCTGGCCATTCAGCGCCACCGGTTGGCCCTCCTCGAAGCGCACCGTCACTTCCTCGGCCTTGACCGCCACGTCTTCCTTCCAGAAGGCCACGCCCATGATCGGGTTGACGATACGGATGCCGCTGTTCAGGTGCTCCAGGTCCTTGGCCTCGTGCGTCGCACCCAGCATGTTCGAGTCGGTCGAGTAGGCCTTTTCGGCCGACATCTTGTAGCCAAAGCCCGCTTGGGTCATGAAGGCCGACATCTCGGCGCGCCCGCCGAGCTCGTCGATGAACAGCTGGTCCAGCCAGGGCTTGTAGATCTTGAGATTCGGGTTGGTGAGCAGGCCGTAACGATAAAAGCGCTCGATGTCGTTGCCCTTGTAGGTGCTGCCGTCGCCCCAGATGTGGACGTCGTCCTCCTTCATTGCGGCCACCAGCATGGTGCCGGTCACGGCGCGGCCCAGCGGCGTGGTGTTGAAGTAGGTGATGCCGGCGGTGCTGATATGGAAGGCGCCGGCCTGCAGCGCCGCAATGCCCTCCGTGGCCAGTTGCAGGCGGCAGTCCACGAGGCGGGCCTTTTCGGCGCCGTACTGCAGGGCCTTGCGTGGGATTTCGTCGTAGTCGGGCTCGTCGGGCTGGCCCAGATTGGCCGTGTAGGCGTACGGGATGGCGCCCTTGCCGCGCATCCAATGAAGGGCGGCGCTCGTATCAAGGCCGCCCGAAATCGCTATGCCGACTTTCTCGCCTGCCGGTCCCCGCTGGAGAATGGTTGCCATGCGATCTCCAATCATAGAGCGCATGGTTGCCGGGTCCAAGGCGAGACGCCGGGTCTAGAGAACAAGACCCGGCGTACAC
>JBOHHM010000251.1:0-4031 GCA_050725495.1 Burkholderiaceae bacterium
CGTCACGACCACGCGCCGCGGGGCGAACCGCTGGGGCGCGGGTGGGGTCGCCACGTCAGTGGGCGCCCGCGGCACGCAACTGCGCCGCCACCCGCTCGCCCAGCGCTGCGGCGCTTTCCAAGTCGGTCACGGCCGCAGCTGCGCGCGCCCTCACCAACGGGGCCGCTGCCTGCTCATCACCCCAGGCCGCTTCGAGCTGAAGGGTCTGTCCCTCGAACGTGGCAAAGGCGGCCAGCGGCATCGAGCAGCTGCCGCCCATGGCGCGGCTGACCGCGCGCTCGGCCGTCACGGCCAGCCAGGTGCCCCGGTGCGCCAGCGGCGCCAGGGCGTCGATCAGGTCCTGGCGTTCGGTGCGCACCTCCAGCCCCAAGGCGCCCTGGCCGGCGGCGGGCAGCATCTCGGTCGGCTCGAAAATGGCGCGGATGCGGCTGCCCAGGCCCAGGCGCTTGAGGCCGGCGGCGGCCAGCACGATCGCATCGAACTGGCCCTCGTCGAGCTTGCGCAGCCGGGTGTCGAGGTTGCCGCGCAAGGGTTCAATCTTCAGGTCGGGCCGCAGCGCGCGCAGCAGCACCATGCGGCGCAGGCTCGAGGTGCCGACGACCGCACCCTGGGGCAGCTCGGCCAGCGCGGCATAGCGGTTGGCGACGAAAGCATCGCGCGGGTCTTCGCGCTCCATCACGCAGGCCAGCGCAAAACCTTCGGGCAGGTCCATCGGCACGTCCTTGAGCGAATGCACGGCCAGGTCGGCCCGGCCCTCTTCGAGCGCCACTTCCAGCTCCTTGACGAACAGGCCCTTGCCGCCGACCTTGCTCAAGGAACGGTCCAGGATCTGGTCGCCCTGGGTCGTCATGCCCAGCAGGCTGACACTGTGACCGCGCTGCTGCAGCAGCGCCTTCACATGCTCGGCCTGCCACAGGGCAAGCCGGCTTTCGCGGGTGGCAATCACGATGGGGGGGCGCTCGGACGGGCTCAAAGTCGTAACCTGCTTGTAATGCTGGGGGAGAAGACGATGCTAGCATGCGCGCTGCCCATAAATTAAGCAAACCGAGGAAACATTCCCGTGGAAAAAGTCGGCAAAGACAGTCCCTCCAGGCGCACCAAGGACAACGAGCGACCGCTGGTCGAAGACATACGCCTGCTGGGGCGCATTCTGGGCGACGTGATTCGAGAGCAGGAAGGCGTGAACGCCTACGAACTGGTCGAGCAGGTGCGCAAGCTCTCGGTGGCGTTTCGCCGCGATGCCGACCACGAAGCCGACAAGGCACTCAAGAAGCTGCTCAAGGGCCTGTCGGGCGACCAGACGGTCAGCGTGATCCGCGCCTTCACCTACTTCAGCCACCTGGCCAACCTGGCCGAGGATCGCCACCACATCCGCCGTCGCGCGGTGCACGAGCGCGCCGGCGACACGCAGGAAGGCAGCATCGAGGTGGCGCTGGCCCGCCTGCGCTGGGCCGGCATCGCGCCCAAGACCATCGCGCAGACCCTGGCGCAAAGCTATGTGTCGCCGGTGCTCACGGCGCACCCGACCGAGGTGCAGCGCAAGAGCATTCTGGACGCCGAGCGCGACATCGCCCAGCTGCTGACGGCGCGCGACGAGATCCGCTCGCGTGCCCTGCCCAAGGACGCCCTGGCCCCGCGCGAGCTGGCCGCCAACGAAGCGCAAATCCGCGCCCGCGTGCTGCAGCTGTGGCAAACGCGGCTGCTGCGCTTTTCCAAGCTCACCGTGGCCGACGAGATCGAGAACGCGCTGAGCTACTACGAGGCCACCTTCCTGCGCGAAATTCCCAAGCTCTATGCCGAGCTCGAACGCGAGCTGGGCCAGCATCCGGTGGCGAGCTTTTTGCGCATGGGCCAGTGGATTGGCGGCGACCGCGACGGCAACCCCAATGTGAGCGCCCAGACCCTGGAGTACGCGCTGCGCCGCCAGGCCGAGGTGGCGCTGCGCCACTACCTCACCGAAGTGCATTACCTGGGCGGCGAGCTCTCGCAGTCGGCCCGGCTGGTTGACGTCTCGCCCCAGATGCAGGCGCTGGCCGAGAGCTCGCCCGACACCAACGAACACCGCATGGACGAGCCCTACCGCCGCGCGCTGACCGGCATCTATGCGCGCCTGGCCGCCACGCTCAAGGAACTGACCGGCGGCGACGCCGCCCGCCATGCCGTCGCGCCGCAAAACCCCTATCGGCAGGCCGAGGAATTTCTGGCCGATCTGCGCACCATCGAAGCCTCGTTGACGGCCCATCACGGCGCGGCCCTGGTCGCGCAGCGCCTGCACCCGCTGATCCGCGCGATCGAAGTGTTCGGCTTTCACCTGGCCACGGTCGACCTGCGCCAGAGCTCGGACAAGCACGAGCAGGTCGTGGCCGAGCTGCTGGCTGTGGCGCGCATCGAGCCCAAATACGCAGCCCTGGAAGAAGCCGCCAAACGCGCCCTGCTGGTCAAGCTGCTCAACGACGCTCGAGCGCTGCGCGTGCTGGGAGCGGCTTACTCGGCCCACACGCAGAGCGAACTCGCGATCTTCGAAGCCGCCAAGCAGATGCGCCAGCGCTTCGGCGCGCAGGCCATACGCCACTACATCATCAGCCACACCGAGACGGTCAGCGACCTGCTCGAGGTGCTGCTGCTGCAAAAGGAAGTGGGCCTGATGCAGGGCATTCTTAATGACCCCCACGCTGACGCTGCCCCCCGAGGGGGCCCTCGCGCCTTGGGGCGGCCCGGCGCCGCTCACGACAGCCAGGCGAGAACCGAGCTGATCGTCGTGCCGCTGTTCGAAACCATCGAGGATCTGCGCAACGCCGCGCCCATCATGCGTGAGTTCTACGCCCTTCCCGGCGTGGCCTCGCTGGTGCAGCGCAGCGGGGCCGAGCAGGACATCATGCTCGGCTATTCCGACAGCAACAAGGACGGCGGCATCTTCACCAGCAACTGGGAGCTGTACCGCGCCGAGATCGCGCTGGTCGAGCTGTTCGATGAACTGGCGAACTCGCACAACATCCAGCTGCGCATGTTCCATGGCCGCGGCGGCACCGTAGGCCGCGGCGGCGGCCCGAGCTACCAGGCCATCCTGGCGCAGCCGCCCGGCACCGTGCGCGGCCAGATCCGCCTGACCGAGCAGGGCGAGGTGATCGGCTCCAAATACGCGAATCCCGAAATCGGCCGGCGCAATCTCGAAACCCTGGTCGCCGCCACGCTCGAAGCGACGCTGCTGCAGCCGACCAAGCCCGCGACCAAGGCCTTTTTGCAGGCAGCCGCCGAGCTCTCGCAGGCCAGCATGGCGGCCTACCGTGCGCTGGTCTACGAAACCCCGGGCTTCACCGACTACTTCTTCAGCGCCACACCGATCCGCGAGATCGCCGAGCTCAACATCGGCTCGCGCCCGGCCTCGCGCAAGGCCTCGCAGAAGATCGAGGACCTGCGCGCGATTCCCTGGGGCTTCAGCTGGGGCCAGTGCCGGCTCACGCTGCCGGGCTGGTACGGCTTTGGTTCGGCGGTGCAGGCCTTCCTGAACCAGGACGGCGCGCAAGGCAGAAAGGAAGCCCTGGCGCTGCTGCAGAAGATGTACCGCCAATGGCCCTTCTTTCGCACGCTGCTGTCCAATATGGACATGGTGCTGGCCAAGAGCGACCTGGCCTTGGCCTCGCGCTACGCCGAGCTGGTGGCCGACGCGCGCCTGCGCAAAAAGGTGTTCGCCGCGATGGAAGCCGAATGGCACCGCACGGCCGACGCGCTGACCCTGATCACCGGCGACAAGCAGCGCCTGGCCCACAACGCCCCGCTGGCCCGCTCGATCCGCCACCGCTTCCCCTACATCGACCCGCTGCACCATCTGCAGGTCGAGTTGGTGCGGCGCTACCGCGCGGGCCAGGTCGACGAGCGGGTGCAGACCGGGATTCACATCTCGATCAACGGGATTGCGGCGGGCTTGCGCAACACGGGCTGAAGGATTCTGGGCCTCTGGTCCAGGTGAAATGGGCGTGAGTAGCTATTGAATCGATAGCACACGGCGTGGGCACGCTTCGCTGTGCCCACGC
>JBOHHM010000252.1:0-8556 GCA_050725495.1 Burkholderiaceae bacterium
AAAGCATCGCCATGGTTGCCGACCTTGCCCACTCCTGGCTGACCCGCAGCGCGCCCGTGGCCGCTGCACAGGCCGCCGGCCGCCCGCTCGTGGCGCTGGAATCGACCATCATCGCCCACGGCATGCCCTACCCGGAGAACGTGCGTACGGCCCGCGAAGTGGAGGCCTTGATCCGCGACCTGGGGGCCGAGCCCGCGACCATCGCGCTGATCGGCGGGCGCATCCGCATCGGCCTTTCGGACGACGAGCTGGAACTGCTCGGCCGCTCGGACCAGGCCCACAAGGTCAGCCGCCGCGACCTGCCGGCCGTGCTGGCCGGCGGCGGCCTCGGCGCCACCACAGTGGCCGGCACGATGATCTGTGCCGCGCTGGCCGGCATCGAGGTCTTCGTCACCGGCGGCATCGGCGGCGTGCACCGCGGCGCGCAGCAGACCTTTGACATCTCGGCCGACCTGCAGGAACTGGCGAAGACATCGGTGGCCGTGGTCTGTGCCGGCGCGAAGTCCATCCTGGACATCGGGCTCACGCTGGAATACCTGGAAACGCACGGCGTGCCGGTGCTCAGTTGCGAGCAGGACAACTTCGCAGCGTTCTACACGCGCGACAGCGGCTTTCGCGCGGACTTCAGGCTGGACGACGCGGCGGCGCAGGCGCGCTTCATCCGCACCAAGTGGGACCTGGGCCTCGCCGGCGGCGTCGTGCTGAGCACGCCGGTGCCGCAAGCAGCGGCGATGACGTGCGAGGAGATCGACGCGCTGACTCAGCAGGCGCTCGCCGAGGCCAAGGTGCAAGGCATCACCGGCAAGGCCGTGACGCCCTTCCTGCTGGCTCGCGTCAAGGCGCTGACGGGTGGACGCAGCCTGGCGACCAACATCGCGCTCGTCAAACACAACGCCGAGGTGGGGGCCAGGCTGGCGCTAGCGTTGGCACGCGCCGGGCATGGGGCGGGAGCGACGTAAACCCGCCCGATCACCGATGCTCCTGGCCGGTCGGCGGCACCAGTGACCGGCAGCTGGCGCAAGGTCGGGCCGGTGTCAGGTTTCTGGCGTGGCGTTTGCCGCGCCGACCAGCAGTGGCCGACCCTTATGGAAAGCTTTCCATAAGAGTCGTTTCCGAGCGTTTGCGCTCCACCCACGCGCGGAGACGGACGTCGACTTCGCGTGCGGGGAACGGATCGGTGTCGATGGGGGTCGGCTGGTATGAGCGGAGGTCCGCAAGCGGCACAGCGGCCTGATCGGCACCCCAGCTCTCCCAGCGTCCAGGACGCCTGACGACTTCAGCGCGCTGCGGCCAACGCTTGCGGCGCCGCCTGGCGGCTCAGCCGCCGCTGCCATAGGGGGCGGGTGATGATTTCGAGACGGTGGCCATCAGGGTCGTCCCAGTAGACGCCGCGGCCGCCGTCGCCGTGGTTGATCTGGCCGGGCTGGTGGTGACCGGGATCGGCCCAGTAGGTGAGCCCGCGTTCGCGGATGCGGCCGAAGATCTGATCGAACTCGCCCTCGCTCACGATGAAGGCGTAGTGTTGCCAGGCGATGTCGCCGTCGACGCGCATGAAGTCGAGGGTGACGCCGTTGTCAAGCTCCACGCCGTGGAACGGGCCGAACCTGACCGACTCCCCGCATCCGAGGATCTCGGCCAGGAACGCCGCCGATGCCCGCGGATCGCGGGCCTGAACAATCGTGTGATTCATCTCAATGGACATGGTTCTGCTCGAAGCCAGCCCTCACAGCAGCTCCAGCGTCCTCGCATCGCCTTCGCCACCGAAATACTGGTCGAGCGCGCGTTGGAATACGGGCTCGTCTGGCGCGACCTGTGCAAACAGCGTCATGGACGAGCGGAACTTGAGGTGGTCGGGCGAGCCGAAGATCTGCAGCGCGGTCCTGCCTTCGACGGCCAGCACGAGCTCGCTGCATTCCTTCAGTCGCGCCCCGAGTAGCTTGTGCTGCCAATAGGCCTGCGCTTCCTCCCTGGACGCGATGCCGAAGTGCTGCGCGACGGCGCTGCGGCCCAGCGCCTTGAGCTGCGGAAACACGAACCACATCCAGTGGCTGGTCTTGGCGCCGGCGGCCAGCTCGGCGCAGACTTGGCTGTAGACCGGGCTTTGTGCCTCGACGAAGCGCTGTAGATCGCAAGGGTCGACCATGCTCACTCCTTTGCAGGCCCGGCGGTTGGCCCCGAGCTATTTCTGGGACGCGCTATGCGCTCTGGCAGCAGGCCGGGCACGCCGTTCGGCATTCAACGCCTGGGTCCCTTCATGATCTCGGATTCCAGGGCAGCATGGCGCTCCTCGCTGGCTTCGATGGGCTCCATGTCCTCGTCGATGGAAGCTGCCGCGCGTTCTGCGGCTGCTTTCATTTCGTCAGCGGGGGCGTCGAGTTCTTCACCGTCGTCGTTTGGGGGCTCCAGCATGTCTTTAAGCATGGCCGCCAACTCCGGTGTGTCCCACGGCTCGCCATGCTGTTTTTTCTTCTTGATGTAGTGTCTGACTTCTGCGTCTTGCTCCGCGGTCAAGGGAAGCCCGCGGAAGGTGCTTTGAGGGTCGATGTCGGGCATGGTGTTCCTCCGGGGTTCATCGAAACCCATCACGAGGCTCAGACTCGATGGCACCGCTTCGTCTACCAGGAGGGCGATCTCGCGCTGGGGTTGGGAAATTTGAGCGCCATGCTGTCATCCTAGTCCTGTTTGGTCGCGGGCGGGAGAGTGGCTGGCCTGCGTCGTGCCCGCTGCCGTCCTTGGGCCAGCCCCTCAGGTCTGGGCCGCTTGTTTCGTCACATGGGAACAAATGGGCGGCTGTTTGATCCAAATTTTGGTAGCTGGCGTTCGGTCCAGCTGCAGGAGGTGCAAACCATGAAGCTAAAGCATTGGCAAGACCTCGTTAACGCCCTTCTCGGTGTGTGGTTAATTCTTTCGCCATGGGCCCTGGGCTTCGAGGGTACGACGGTGGCGATGACCAACGCCGTTGTCATAGGGCTGGCACTCATCGCGGCTGCGCTGGGCGCGATCTTCGTTCCACGGGCATGGGAAGAGTGGACCGAAGGCATATTGGGGCTGTGGATGATCGTGTCTCCGTGGGCACTGGGCTTTGGTACGCATCGCGATGCGATGCTCAGTGCGGTGATCGGCGGTGTAGTGATTGCGGCGCTTGCCCTATGGACGCTGGCGACTGACAAAGACTACAACGCCTGGTTGCGCGGCGGGGCGGCTCAATAAGCCGCTGGCGCCCGGCTGGCGCAAGTCGTTGGGCGAGCTGCGGGCTCGCAAGGAAGAGGCTACGCGCCGTATTTGCGCCTGCGGCGCCACAGGCAGGTATCCAGGCTCATTGGCGCGCCGGGCGAATCCGACAAGCGATCGGGCAGTCCGCTGATAGCCAGTGAATCGGAAGAGCAAGCATGGTTCGATTGATCCTTGCCTTGGCCTTGGCGAGCATTGCCGCTGGCATTGTGTACGGCCAGGAGCCGATCGCGCAAAGCGCCACGGTCACACCTCCAGCGCCCGACCCGCTGGCTTCTGCCGAATGTCAGGCTGCGCGCCAACAGCTGCAGGGCGCGCAGGCAGCTGCCACAGACAGCGGGTATGCGAATGCCTTGGCGCTAGGCCTGGCCCGCGAACAAGCGGCCCTGGCTTGTTTCGGATCCGCCAACCGGTCGGCCATTCGCGCGCCGCAACCGGAGGTCGCCGTGCCGCCGATTGCGACGCCCCTTGCACCGCCGCCCATGATCGCTGCGCCGCGTTCCCCCGTCGCAGTGCCGCGACCGTCGCTGATCACCTTGTGTGACCCCGGCGGCTGCTGGAGCAGCGACGGCATGAGGCTCCATCGCGCAGGCCCGAACCTGGTGGGCCCGCGTGGGCTCTGCACGGTCCAGGGCAACGTGTTGAGCTGCCCGTGACGGCGCAGTTCGTGCGTCCATCGGCCGCACCGCTTCGTGCCGGCTTCCCGCCTGTGAACTCGGTTCAGGCTCAGCCCTGCTTCCGGTAGGTCCCGATCAGCACGGCCTGAGCGAGCACATGGCCCTGCATCGCGTGTTCGAGATCGGCCTTCTTCGGCCGGCGCAGATCGGGCAGCTGACTGTCCAGGGCGTACAGTTTGAAGAAATAGCGGTGCCGGCCCACGGGCGGACAAGGTCCGCCGTAGCCGGTGCGGTGCCAGTCGTTGACGCCTTCACGGGCGCCGCCGGGCAGCGGCTGGCCACCTTCGGGCAGTCCGCTGGCGCCGGGCGGGATGTCGTAGAGCACCCAGTGAACCCAGGTCATGGTCGGTGCCGCCGGGTCCGGCGCGTCCGGATCGTCGACGATCAAAGCCAGGCTTTGGCTGCGCTGTGGAATGTTGGCCCAGAGAAGCGGCGGCGCAATATCCTCGCCTTCGCAGGTGTAACGCCGAGGAATGTCGCCGTCCTTCGCAAAAGCAGTTGAGGTCAGCTCCATACATGATCTCCTTGCTCGCTGATGTGTGCGGTGAGTTCGAACGTCTGCCGTCAGGCGCGGCACGGCGCTTGCTCATTGTTCCCCGCTGGCAGTGGCTACGCGGCGCCAGGACCGGCTTGGCCCTGATCGCGTCCCCGGATTGCGCTGCCGAACAGGAGCTCGATGCTGCGCCTCACGCGACGCGAGTCAGGAAGTCTTTCGCCCGCGCCCGCGCATCGGCATCGGCCTGCACTGTCTCGGGCGCTCCGCCCTTGCCCCAGAGCTCGCCACCCCAGGTCATGCAGAGGAACTGCGCGCAGAGCTCGACCGAGTCGATCATGGGCTGGGCCTTGGCGCGGTCTCCGCTGGTCGTGACCAGGCGCAGCGTCTTGCTGGCCATGGCCTCCTTGAAGCCCAGGCCCGGCACGCGCATCCAGGCACTCCAGTGGTCGATGTAGGTCTTCAGCGGCGAGGGAATGCTGTACCAGTAGACCGGCGCGACGAACACGATGTCGGTCGCCGCCAGCGTGTCGTCGAGCAGAATCTTCATGTCGCCCTCGGGCAGGGCGTACTGGCCGGCCGTGTGGCGCTGGTCCACAAAGGGCGGCAGGTTCATGCGCGCGAGCTGGTGCCAGGTCTGCTGCGTGCTGGCCGGCAGCGCGGCGGCGGCCTGGCGGGCCAGCCACTCGGTGTTGCCGAGGTGGCCGCTTTCGCGGGTGGAGGTGACGAGGAAGAGAAACTGTTGGGAAGGCGTCATGCGCCGATCGTAGCGAATCGGGCCGTGGCCCGCTGCTGCGATCGGTCCTCGCTGCGCTTAGGCGGCCTGCGTGGTCAGCGGACGGCGCCTGCTTTCGAACCCGTAAAAACCGAACGCCATCTCCGGCCGTTCGCCGCTGATCAGCTCGGCCACGGCCTTGCCCGAGCCCGCGCCATGGGTCCAGCCCAGCGTGCCATGGCCGGCGTTGACCCAGAGCCTGCCGACTTTGGTTCGGCCTATGTAGGGGATATTGGTCGGGGTCGCGGGGCGCAGGCCGGTCCAGAAGTTGGGCTGGCCGCCTTCTTCTTCGGTGCGCGTGTCGCAGACGCCGGGCAGCACCTGCTCGATGCGCTTGGCCAGCATGCGGCAGCGGGCGCGGGCCAGCGGTGTGTCCAGCGAGTGGTCGAAGCCGCCGAGTTCGATCGTGCCGGCCACGCGCAAATAGTCGCCCAGCCGGCTCATCGCGCATTTGACCTCGTCGTCGATGGTCGAGACAAAGGGCGCGAGTTCGGGTCGCTTGAGCTTGAAGGTCGCGCTATAGCCCTTGCCGGGATAGATCGGCAGGTCCACGCCCACGCTGCGCAACAGCGGCGCGGTGTAGGAGCCGCAGGCCGCCACGAAGGCGTCGGCCTTCAAGTGGCGCAGCCCGCCGGTGCTGCGGTCGCGCGCTGCGACCGCTTCGATGGCACCGCCGGCTTTCTCCAGCCGCTCGATGTCGTGGCCGAATAGAAAGCGTGCGCCGCGCTCGACGCAGCGCTGGGCCAACTCCTGGGTGAAGACCCGGGCATCGCCGCTTTCGTCGCTGGCGGTGTAGGTGCCGCCCACGATGCGGTGCGCAAACGACTGGAACGCCGGCTCGATCTTCAGCAGCTCGTCGCGGCTGACCACCTGGCGCGCCACGCCGAACTTTTGCATCAGCTTGGCCGCATCGCCGGCGGCGTCGAAGGCCTTCTGGTCGGTGTAGAAATGCGCAATGCCGCGCTCCAGGCGCTGGTACTCGATGCCGGTGGCCTGAACCATGTCCTTGAGCGCCGCATGGCTGTACGCGCCCAGGGCCACGATTTGCTGCACATTGCGCTCGAAGGCGCGGTCGTTGCACTGGCTCAGGAACTGCAGGCCCCAGCGCCATTGATGCCAGTCCAGTTGCGGACGAAACAGCAGCGGCGCGTCGTTGCGGAACATCCATTTGAGCAGCTTGGCCGGCGCGTCGCGGTTGGCCCAGGGTTCGCAGTAGCTCACCGAGATCTGGGCCGCGTTGGCGAAGCTGGTTTCCAGTGCCGCGTCGGCTTGCCGTTCGACGACCGTGACTTCGTGCCCGCGTTCGAGCAAATGCCAGGCCGTGCTGGTGCCGATGATGCCTGCGCCTAAAACAATGACTTTCATGCTGGCAAGTTTGGGCGAAGTTGCCGTGAATTAAAAGAAAAATTAAACTCTCAGTGAAAACATCAGCGTAACTTATATGAGTACCTTCGACCCCGACGCCCTGGAATGCCTGGCCGCCATCGTGGAGGAGGGTGGCTTCGAGCGGGCCGCCCAGCGTTTGTCGATCACCCAGTCGGCCGTGTCGCAGCGCCTGCGTGCGCTGGAGGCACAGGTCGGCACGGTGCTGATCGTGCGCAGCCGCCCGCTCAGGCCCACGCCGGCTGGCCAGCTGCTGCTCAAGCACACCAAGCAGCTGCGCCTGCTGCGTGCCGACCTCGAGCGCGACCTCAAGGAGCTCGCGCCCAGCTCGACCGGCGGCGCGCGCGAAGAGGAGCGCATCTCGATCGCGATCAACGCCGACAGCATTGCGACCTGGGCCCTGCCCGCGCTCAATGAGCTGGCGACCCAGGGCCTGCCGATGGAGGTCATTGCCGATGACCAGGACTTCACCCAGGAGTGGCTGCGCGAGGGCCAGGTGCTGGGCTGCGTGACCACGCTCAAGCAGGCCCTGCGCGGCTGCAAGGTCGTGCCGCTGGGCGCCATGAACTATGTGTGCGTGGCCGCGCCAGCCTACGCGCAAGCCCATGCGCCCAAGGGCCTGACGCCGCACAACTTTCGCGAGATCCCCTTCGTGGCCTTCAACCGCAAGGACGACATGCAAGCCGAGTTCGTCGCCAAGGCCTTTGGCTTGAAGCGCGTCACGCTGAACCAGCTGTTCGTGCCCAGCTCCGAAGGCCAGGTGCGCGCCGTGCTGGCGGGCTGGGGTGCGAGCGTGCTGCCCGAGCTGCTGGTGCGGGGCCTGCTGGAGCAGGGACAGCTGGTCGATCTTGTGCCTGGCCAGGCCCTGCCGATCCAGCTGTACTGGCATTGCTGGAACCTGGAGTCGGAGGTGCTGGACGCGCTCAGCGTCGCGCTGACCGGGGCCGCCCGGGCCGCGCTGCTGAACTGAGCCGGGCGCCGGCGGCGTGTATGCTGTGCCGGCGTCCGTGTCCTGGTCTTGGAAAGGTGAATCGCGTGATACGTGTGCTGGGCTTGCGCGCCCGTCTGGTTTTGCTGGTTCTGATCGCGCTGCTGCCGGTGTTCGGGCTGTTTGCCGTCTCGGCCCTGGAGCAGCAGCACAGCGCGCTCGCGGCCGCGAGATCCAGCCTGTTGTCCCAAGCCCAGCTGGCCGCCGCGCAGCAGCTGCGCCTGGTCGAGTTGACGCGGCAGCTGCTGCACGACATTGCCGGCGGCCCGGCGATCCAGGATACGAAACTGGGGCTGTGCCGCCAGTATCTCCACAACCTGCATAGCCGCAACCCTGCCTACACCGGCCTGGGCGTGGCGGCTCTGGACGGCCGCCTGGTCTGCGATGGTCGTGGCACGGCGCCTGGCGTCAGCATCGGCGACCGCCCCTATTTCCAGCAGGTACTGGCCGGGCAGGCGTTCGCGGTCGGTGCGTATGGCGTCGGCAAGATCACGGGCCGCCAGACAATAGGATTCGGGGCGCCGGTGCATGGCAGCGACGGGCGCCTCAACGGCGTGGCCCACGCCGCGCTCGATGTGAGCGTCATCGGCCAGGCCTTGGCCGCCCTGCCCGCCCAGCCGGGGACCGAGTTGACCGTGACCGACCGCAACGGCGCCATTTTGGCGACCCATCCGCCCCGGCCCGCAGCTGTGGGCCGCGAGCTGCGGGATGAGCCGACGCGGCAGGCCCTGCGGGGCCAGCAGTCAGGCATTCAGGAGGCGGTCGATGCCCAGGGGCAGGAGCGGGTCTACGCCTTCTGGCCCGTGCGGCTGGCAGACCAGCCGGCCCTGTTTGTGGCCGTCAGCCTGCCGCGCGAGCTGATTCTGGCGCCGCCGCTGCGCGCGTTTCGGCTGCAACTGGCCGTGTTGCTGGCCACGACCCTGCTGGGCGCGCTGCTGGCTTGGTGGATGGGTAAACGCCTGATCGTGAACCCGGCCGAGGCCTTGCTGCACAAGGCCCATGCCGTGGC
>JBOHHM010000253.1:0-20407 GCA_050725495.1 Burkholderiaceae bacterium
GCCGCTCCACTACGAACCACCTCCGTCCCGACTACTTCAGGGTCCACGTCCAGCCTATAGAACCCTGGGACATCGCCGTCCGACTAGCGTGAGTGGAGCCCTCCGAAACAGCGTGGCACGTAACACGGGTCGTCGCCGTGAGTCCGGGCTTGGTGCGCACCGAGCAGTCGCAGCTTCATTATGGCGACGAGCAGGGGATTGCGGCCGTCGGCGCGACGGTTCCTGCGGGGCGCCTGGCGGAACCGGAGGATGTGGCGAATGCCTGCCTGTTCATGGCGTCGGCGCGCGCCGCCTACATCCAGGGGACCAACTTGCTGCTGCATGGCGGCGGTGAGGTTCCCGCCTTTCTGGCGGCAGCCAACGCCGGGTCGCGATGACGCCTGCCAGCGGCCAGCTTGCGGGTGTTCACCAGGGCGGCAGGTGGCTTGCATGGACCCCAGATGTGGGCCGGCCGGCCCGAGGAGGCAACGATGAAACGCACATGGCGCATCAAGGTTCTGTGGGTTCTGGCGGTGGCCGCCGTCGGCAGTGCGATGCTGACCTGCGATGCGTGTGACATGCTTGACCTGAGTGTCCGTTGCACGGCGGCGGAGTGCGCGCGTAGCGGGGCGCAGATGCCGCCATACCTTGCAGCGTCGCAGCCACTGCCGGTAGCGCCGAATGCATCGTGGGAGGCGCTGTTCTTGCGCGCCCATTCGCGATAGCCGCGGCGGACCGGACCCGCGCACAGCGAGCTCATCCTGACGCGATGACGCCCGACCCGCTGTCCGTTTCCACCTTGCCGGTGCAGGCCGACCCCCGATGGCTGCGTCGTGCCCGCGTCGTCGCTGAGCTTTGCGACCTTGCCTTCGCCGCGCGGCGCCTGCACCTTTCCCAGACCGCGTTGCGCAGCGGGCTCCGGTCGCTTGAAGCGGCCTGTGGCGTGACGCTGTTCGACGGCCACGGCCCCAAGGCCAAGCTCCTCCCCAATGCGCTCGAGCGACTGCTGCAGCGTATCGGCGAAGCCGAGCCAACGCCCCGGCCTTAGTCCAATCAGACGATGAAAGCGGCGGCAGGCGATGGGAACATCGGCCCGCGTCTGCGCTGCAGGCGTGCAACCGCGTCAGCGCACGCAAGGAGACCCCCACCATGGCTGCAATCCAAGAAGACTACCTGAGCCCGCAAGCCAACGAAGTCATCGCCAGCGCGCGCGCGCTGGCGCCCCAGCTGGCCGAGCGCGCCGCCGCGGCCGAGCGCGCCGGCATCGTGCCGAGCGAGAGCATCCGCGAGATGCAGCTCGCGGGCCTGTTTCGCGTGCTGCAGCCCAGGCGCTGGGGCGGCCTCGAACTCGACCCGCGCGTGTTCTACCGCGTGCAGATGGCGCTGGCCGAAGGCTGCATGTCCACCGCCTGGATCTACGGCGTCATCGGCGTGCACAACTGGCAGCTGGCGCTGTTTGCCGAAGCCGCCCAGCACGACGTCTGGGCCCGCGACAGCTCGACCCTGATCGCCTCGACCTACATGCCCGTGGGTCGGGCCGAGCGGGTCGAAGGCGGCTGGCGGCTCTCGGGTCGCTGGGGCTTTTCCAGCGGCGTCGAGCACTGCGACTGGATCTTCCTGGGCGGCCTGCTGCCCAGGAAGGACGGCGCCGGCGGGCTGGAGCACACGACCTTCCTGCTGCCCAGGAGCGACTACCGCATCGAGCGCAACTGGGACGTGCTCGGCCTGCGCGCCACCGGCAGCCACGACATCGTGGTCGACGCCGCCTTCGTGCCCGAGCACCGCACCCAGCGCACCAACGACTACAGCGACGCGGGCTGCCCGGGCCGCGCCGTCAACCCCGGCTGGCTGTACCGCATCCCGTTCATCCAGGTGTTCCAGCGCGCGGTCTCGACCGCCTGCATCGGCGCGCTCGACGGCGCGATCGGCGAGTTGCGCCGGCGCGCAGCGGCCCATGTGGGCAAGCATGGCGCCAAGACGGCCGAGGACGTCAACGCCCAGCAGGCGGTGGCCGAGGCGATGATGGCGGCCGACCAACTGCGCCTGGTGCTGCTGCGCAACTTCGAGCCGATCGTCGCATATGCGAAGCACGGCGGCCAGATGGCGGTCGAGCAGCGGCTGCTGCAGCGCGCGCAGTCGGCCCAGGTGCCCAAGGTCTGCGCGCACCATGCAAACGAACTGCTGCGCGCCACGGCCGCCTCGGGTGCCTACAAGAGCAACCCGATCGAGCGGATCTTCCGCGACATCCACCAGGCGCGCGGCCACTACGCCAACAACACCGACGCCTACGCGCGCGCCCATGGCGCCGTGATGCTGGGCTTGCCCAACACCGATCCGTTTGTCTGAGGTGGCCATGGACCAGGAATTCGACGTTGTGGTGGTCGGCTCGGGCGCCGGCGCGCTGTTGACCGGGATCCGCGCGGTCGACGCAGGCCTGTCGGCGCTGGTCGTCGAGAAGGCCGATGTCGTCGGCGGCACCTCGGCGGTGTCCGGCGGCGGCATCTGGATCCCGGACAATCACGACATGGCGCGCCACGGTCTGCGCGACAGCATCGACGCGGCCTTTCGCTACGTGAAGAGCTGCGCCAGGGGCCTGGCCGGCGACGACCGGGTGCTGGCCTATGTCGAGACGGCGCGGCAGATGGCGCGCTATCTCGAACAGATCGGCGTGCCGTATCGCGCGATGCCGCGCTATGCCGACTACTACCCGCACATCGAGCACTCGATGCCCGGCGGCCGCACGATGGACCCGGCCGACTTCGATGCCGCCAGGCTCGGACTCGACGGTCTCGCGCAGCTGCGCGACACCAACCCGGGCCAGAAGCTTCTCGGCCGCATCCTGATCAACGCCTTCGAGGCGCGCACGCTGGTCGCGCGCGAGCCGGGCGCCAAAGGGCTCGTTCTTCGCATGCTGCTGCGCTACTGGCTGGACCTGCCGTGGCGCTTCAAGACCCGGCGCGACCGGCGCCTGACCGGCGGATTGGCGCTGATGGGGGGCTTGTTCGCCGCGTTGCGCCAGCGCCAGGTGCCGGTCTGGCTCGCGTCGCCGATGCAGTCGCTGCTGGTCGAGAACGACAAGGTCAGCGGCGTCGTCGTGCTGAGCGACGGCCAGCCGGTCCGCGTGCGTGCGCGCAAGGGCGTGATGCTCGCTGCCGGCGGCTTCGAGCGCAACCAGGCGATGCGCGAGCGTTACCTCTCTCAACCCACCGACCAGGCCTGGACGGCGACGCCCCTGGGCTGCAACACCGGCGACGCCATCGAGGCAGGCGCCAAGGCCGGTGCAGCGCTGCACCTGATGGGGCACAGCTGGGGCGTGCCGACGATCTCGGTGCCGAAAGAGGAGAAGTGCCGCGGCGTCTTCGTCGAGCGCTCGATGCCGGGTTGCATGGTCGTCAATGCGCGCGGGGAGAGATTCGTCGACGAGTCCTGCCCCTACCCGGAGTTCCAGCAGGCGATGTACGCCGACCACGCGAAGACCGGTGGCGCCCTCCCCGCGTGGATCGTGTTCGACGCCGAGTTCCGGCGCAAGT
This sequence comes from Burkholderiaceae bacterium, assembly GCA_050725495.1. Classification (GTDB taxonomy): domain Bacteria; phylum Pseudomonadota; class Gammaproteobacteria; order Burkholderiales; family Burkholderiaceae_C; genus JBOHHM01. The sequence continues at coordinate 3,510 of JBOHHM010000253.1, forward strand.
ACGCGATGGGTCCCTTGCTGCCGGCCGAGGCGGTCCCCGACAGGAAACTGCCCGTCGACTGGCTTGGCACGCTGTACTGGCGCGACGACACCCTGCAGGGGCTGGTGCGCCGGATCGGCATCGACGCCAAGGGCCTCGCCGCCAGCGCCGCGCGCATGAACGATTTCGCACGCACCGGCAAGGACCTCGATTTCGATCGCGGCGGCAACATGTTCGACCGCTACTACGGCGACGACAGCGTGGGGCCCAACCCCAACCTCGCGCCGGTCGCCAAGGCGCCGTTCTACGCGATGAAGCTCTATCCCGGCGACATCGGCACCAAGGGGGGGCTGCTGACAAACCGCGACGCCCAGGTGCTCGACGAGGCAGGACGGCCGATCACGGGCCTTTATTGCGTCGGCAACAACTCGGCTTCCGTGATGGGGCCGGCCTATCCGGGCGCCGGTTCGACGCTGGGACCCGGCATGACCTTCGCCTACCGGGCCGTGGCGCACATGGCCGGCAAGCCTATCGCGCTCGAACGCGCGGACCTGCTGGGAGCGCGCGCATGAACCAGGCCCACCCGGCCACCGCCGGCATGCAATTCGCCGCGGCCGAACGCAGCACCGTGACGCCGATTGGCCCGGCGCTGGAGGTCGACCGGGCCGACGAGATCGCCTGGAGCGACAGGGCGGACGTGGTCGTTGTCAGCTGGGGCGTGGCCGGCGCCTGCGCCGCGATCGAGGCGCGCAGCGCCGGTGCTTCGGTGATCGTGGTCGAGCGCTTCGAAGGTGGCGGCGCGAGCGCGCTGTCCGGTGGCGTGGTCTATGCAGGTGGCGGCACACCCTACCAGAAAGCAGCCGGCTACGCGGACACCCCCGAGGCGATGTGCGACTACCTTCGGCGCGAGGTCAAGGGTGTGGTCAGCGACGAAACGCTGCGGCGCTTCTGCCGTGACAGTGTTGCCAACCTCGACTGGCTCGAGCAGCAGGGCGCGCGCTATGGCGCGACGATGCCGAAATACAAGACTTCGTATCCGCCTGACGGCGTGTTCCTGTACTACTCGGGCAACGAGGCGGTCCCGGCTTACCGCAGCAGCGCGCCGCCAGCCCCCAGAGGGCACCGGACTGCGGCAAAGGGGCAGTCCGGCGCCACGCTGTACGCGGCCTTGCAGGCCGCCACGCTGCGCGCAGGGGCTGTTGCGGTGACGCAGGCTGCGGTGCGGCGCCTGGTCCGCGAGCGCTCCAACGGGCGCGTGCTCGGGGTCGAGGTGTGGCAACTGCCGCCCGGCGAGCCGAGCACGCGCAGGCACGCGCGCTTGCAGAGGCAGGCGACCAAGTGGCGCAACTACCGCGCAGCGCAGGCCGCAGCCTGGCGCCTGGAGGCAGCCGAGATCGAGCGCCGGCACGCCCGGCCGCGCCTCATCCGAGCCGAGCGTGGCGTGGTGCTGTCAACAGGAGGCTTCATCCACAACCAGCAGCTGGTCGAGCGGCACGCGCCGAATTACCGCGAGGGCTGGCCCATCGGCGCTGCCGGTTGCGACGGCAGCGGCTTGCGGCTGGGTCAAAGCGTCGGGGGCAGGGCGCAGGGCCTCTCCAACGTGTCTGCCTGGCGCTTCATCACCCCCCCCTATGCCTGGCCGAAGGCGATGGTGGTCAACGCCCGCGGAGAGCGCTTTTGCAACGAGCAGGCTTACGGCGCCAAGCTCGGCCACGAAATGGTCGAACACCAGGGCGGCAAGGCCTGGCTGATCATCGATGCGCGGTTGCGCCGGCAGGCGATTCGGGAATGTCTGTTCGGTGGTCTGTGGGCGTTCCAATCCTTGCCGGCCATAGCCATGATGCTGATGGGTGCCAAGAAGGCACCGACGATGGCTGAGCTGGCGCGGCGCATCGGCGCCGATCCGACTGCGCTGGATCGCCACTGGCGGGCCTACAACGCCGCCGCGCGCGGCCAGCGCGAGGACCTGCTGGGCAAGCCGTTGGATATGTGCCAGGCGCTGGACCGGGCCCCGTTCTATGCGTTGAACATCTCGATCGGCGAAAAATTGTTTCCGCTGCCGACCATCACGTTGGGCGGCTTGCAGGTCAACGAAGCCGACGGCCACGTGAGCGACGCGGCGGGGCGAGACATTCCAGGCCTGTTCGCTGCCGGCCGATCGGCGATCGGCGTCGCTTCATCGTGCTATGTCAGCGGCCTGTCGCTGGCCGATTGCGTGTTCTCGGGCCGACGCGCCGGACGCGCTGCGGCGGAGACCCAGGTATGACCACCGATCATCGCCACCACGCGCTGCGCGTGCGTGCCGTCGTGAACGAGACTGACGATGCCAAGTCGCTGGTGTTCGACGTGCCGTCCGAGCTGGCGGCTCTGTTTCGCTACAAGCCCGGTCAATTTCTGACCCTGCGCCTGCCGGTGCAGGGACGCCATGTGCCGAGGTGCTACTCGCTCTCCAGCGCGCCCGCGGCAGATGAGAGCTTGCGGGTCACCGTCAAGCGCGTGGCCCAGGGGCGCGGCTCGAACTGGATCTGCGACCAGGTCCAGGCCGGCGACATGCTCGAGGTGCTGGCGCCCTCGGGTGTTTTCACGCCGCGTTCGTTGGACGGCGACTTCCTGCTGCTGGCCGGCGGCAGCGGCATCACGCCGGTGTTCTCGATTCTGCGTTCGGCGCTGCTCGAAGGTGGCGGGCGCATTGCGATGCTCTACGCCAACCGCGACGAGCGCTCGGTGATCTTCCGCGACGAACTCATGCATCTCGCCGCCGCCTACCCGAGCCGGCTGCAGGTCATACACTGGCTCGACTCGGTTCAGGGCGTGCCTTCGGTGGCGCAACTGGCCGAACTGGCCAAGCCGTTTCGCCATGGGCAGGCCTTCATCTGCGGTCCGGGGCCCTACATGGACGCCGCGACGGCGGCGCTGCAGGCGATCGAGATGACGCCCGAGCAGATCCATGTCGAGCGCTTCGCCTCGTTGCCCGACGAGGAGGACATCGCGGCGCGCCATGCCGCTGCGGCTGCCGGGACGCCGGCCGACGGCGGCGTCACCGAGGCCGAGCTCGAGATCACGCTCGACGGAGTGGTGCATACCGTGAGCTGCGGCGGCACCGAGACGCTGCTTGAGGCGGCCCTGCGTGCGGGCTTGAACCCGCCGTACTCGTGCCAGGCCGGCATGTGTGCCTCGTGCATGTGCCAGGTGGTCGAAGGCAAGGTGCATCTGCGGCACAACGAGGTACTCGACAAAAAGGATCTGGCCAAGGCTTGGACGCTGGGCTGCCAGGCGGTTCCGCTGAGCCCGCGCGTGCGCATCAAATATCCGGAGTGATTCTGTCATGGCCATGAGCCCGAGTCGCGCAGCCACCACGATGCTGCCCCAAACCCTGCCCGAGATGATTTTCAGCGCCGCGCAACGCTTTGGCGAACGTGCGGCGATCGTCGACGGTGATCTGACCCTGAGCTACCGCGAATTGGCATCGCGCAGCGAGCAGGTGGCGCGCGCATTGATCGCGCTGGGCGTGGAGCCCGGCGACCGCGTCGCCATCTGGGCGCCGAACCTGCACGAGTGGATCCTCGCCGCCTGCGGCACGCAGGCGGCGGGCGCTGTGCTGGTGCCGATCAACACCCGCATGAAAGGCGCCGAGGTGGCCGACATCCTGGGCCGCAGCCGTGCGAAAGTCCTGTTCTGCATTGGCGAGTTTCTCGGGCTGGATTACCCGGCGATGCTCGCCGCCGCGCGACTGGCGACGCTGCTCCATCTGGTGGTGATGCGCCGGCCCGCGCGGCGCGCGCTGCAGCCCGGCGAGGTCGATTGGAGCGAGTTCCTCGGCACCGCAGCGGGCGTCACGCGCGAACGGGTGCACGAGCGCGTTCGCGCGCTGGGTCCGCACAGCACGGCCGATCTGATGTTCACCTCGGGCACCACGGGCCGGCCCAAGGGCGTGATGGCCGCGCACGGCCCCATGATCCGTGCGTTCAGCGAGTGGGCGCAGCTGGTGGGGCTGGGCGAGGGCGACCGCTACCTGATCATCAACCCGTTCTTCCACACCTTTGGCTACAAGGCCGGCTGGGTCGCTGCGTTCCTGCGTGGCGCGACCGTATACCCGCACCAGGTGTTCGACGCCGAGAGCGTGCTCGCGCGCATCGAGTGCGACCGCATCAGCTTCCTGCCCGGACCGCCGACGCTGTTTTTGACCATGCTGGCGCACCCGCGGCTGCGCGACTTCGACATCTCGTCGCTCAGCGCCACCGTGACCGGCGCTGCAACGGTGCCGCCGATCCTGATTTCGCGCATGCGCGAGGAACTTGGTTTTCGCAACGTGACCACCGCCTACGGGCTGACCGAATGCGGCGGGGTGGCGACGATCTGCGACCCGAGCGACAGCGCCGAAACGGTTGCCCGCACCTGCGGCAAGGCCCTGCCGGGCACCGAACTGCGGGTCGTCGACGAGCAGGGACGCGAGGTCGCGCCAGGTCATGCTGGCGAGGTGCTGCTGCGCGGCTACCACGTGATGCAGGGCTACTTCGACGATGAGGCGGCCACGCGCGAGGCCATCGATGCCGAAGGCTGGCTGCATACCGGCGATGTTGGCGTGATCGACGATCGCGGCTACCTGCGCATCACCGATCGGCTGAAAGACATGTTCATCGCCGGCGGCTTCAACTGCTACCCGGCCGAGATCGAACGCATGTTGTGCGAGCACCCGGCGATCGCCCAGGTGGCGGTGGTCGGCGTGCCCGACGAGCGCATGGGCGAGGTCGGCTGCGCCTGCGTCGTGCTGCGTCCGGGCGTGAGCCTGGGCGCGGACGAGTTGATCGCCTGGTCGCGCGAGCGCATGGCCAACTACAAGGTGCCGCGCCATGTGCTCGCGTGCGAAGCGTTTCCGCTCAGCGCGTCGAACAAGGTGCTCAAGCGCGAGCTGGCACGACTGGCCGTCGATCGGCTCGGGTCCGGCGAGTAGCGGACCTTGCATGCAAACCGCTTGGCCGCAGTGACAACGAGCGCGCGCCGTTAGTCCCATCGGACGATGCCGCTGCAGCATGCGCGGCCCAGAATCAGACCCAAGTTGCCCGATCACGACCGGGCCAAAGGACTCGAAAATGATTGACATCAGAGGGCTGGCCTACGTGGTGGCCGAGAGCACCGACCTCAAGCGGTGGAGGAGCTACGCCGAAGGCGTGCTGGGCATGATGACCGACGCATCGCCCGATGGCGGTCTGTACATCAAGATGGACGAGCGACAGTTCCGCATCGCCGTGCGCCCCGGCGCGCGCGACGCCTACGTCGCGTCGGGCTGGGAGGTTCGCGACCAGGCCGCGTTCGACCGGGCCATCGAATCGCTCGAACAGGCCCAGGTCAAGTTCGAACCGGGCGATGCCACGCTCTGCCGGCTGCGCTGCGTGCAGCAGCTGGTTGCGTTCGCTGACCCGTCGGGCAACCGCCACGAGCTGGTGTGGGGCTTCAAGTCCGACTTCGCGCATTTCGCATCGCCGGTCGGCGTGTCGCGCTTCATCACCGGCGACATCGGCATGGGCCACACCGTGCTGCCGGCGCCGAACTTCGACGCCACCGTGCGCTTCTTCCGTGATGTGATGGGCTTCGGACTGTCCGACGTGATGAACTTCCAGCCGGCCGGCCCTGACGGCCCGAGCCTGCCGATCCACTTCTTCCACTGCGCCAACGCGCGGCATCACAGCCTCGCATTGGCTGCGTTCCCGGTCGAGAGCGGCTGCGTCCACATCATGGTCGAGGTCGAGGATATGCCCGAGGTCGGGCGCGCGCTGGACCGCATGGCAGCCCACGGCGTGACGCAAAGCGCAACGCTGGGCCAGCACACCAACGACAAGATGATTTCCTTTTACATGCGCTCGCCGTCGAACTTCGACATCGAGTACGGCTGTGGCGGCGCCGTGGTCGACTGGGACCGCCATGTGGCCCACGAATTCACGCGGGTGAGCCTGTGGGGGCACGACTTCACGATCGCGCAGAAAACGGCCGCAGCGGCGGCCCAACCTGAGGCTGGACACCATGGCTGACAAACGCATGAGCGCCGCCGAGGTCGTGGCGCAAATCAAGGACGGCATGACGGTGGGTATCGGCGGCTGGGGCCCGCGGCGCAAGCCGATGGCGCTGGTGCGCGAGCTGTTGCGCTCGCCGCTCAAGGACCTGACGGTGGTGGCCTACGGCGGCGCCGATGTCGGCATGCTGTGCGCGGCCGGCAAGGTCAGGAAGCTGGTGTTCGCCTTCGTCTCGCTCGACTTCATCCCGCTGGAGCCCTACTTCCGGCTGGCGCGACAGAACGGTGCGATCGAGGTGATGGAAGTCGACGAGGGCATGTTCATGCTCGGCCTCAAGGCCGCCGCGATGCGTGTGCCCTACATCCCGACGCGCGTCGGCCTCGGCACGGACCTGCTGCGCCATAACCCCGCGATCCAACTGGTGGGCTCGCCCTACGACAACAGGGAATGGGTTGCCATGCCGGCGCTGCCGCTGGACGTGGCCTTGCTCCATGTCGACCGTGCGGACGCGCGCGGCGTGTGCCAGGTCAAGGGCCCCGACCTCTACATGGACGACCTGTTCGCGCGCGCCTCGCAGCACACGTTCGTGACCTGCGACGAACTGGTGGACAGCAGCTACTTCGAGAACGGCGACGAGTCGCGTTATGTGTTTTGGGAGCGCTCGCAAACCTCGGGCGTTGTCCACCTGCCCTGTGGTGCACACCCGACCTCGTGCGCGCCGCTGTATGGCTTTGACGTCAAGCACTTCAAGGAGTACGCGGCGAGCGCCAGGGAGCAGGGAGGCTGGCAACAGTATTACGAGCGCTATGTGGCCTGCACCGAGCAGGAGTACCTGCAGCGCGTGGGCGGTGAAGAGGCGGTGCGCAAGCTGCCGCTGCCGGTGTTCTGAAGGAGGCGAGTGATGAGTGAAGCAACTCTGGTCGATCGCATCGTCTGCGCGGCGGCGCAGGCCTGGAAGAACGACGGCGAGGTCCTGGCGACCGGCATCGGCATCGTGCCGCGTCTGGCGGCGTCCCTGTGCATGGCGTCGATCAACACCGATTTGATGATGACGGACTCGGAGGCCTGGCTGGTGCGCGACCCCGTGCCCATCGGACCCCATTCTGGCCCGCTCGGCGACTATTCACCCAAGCGCGAGACCTGGATGGGCTTCGCGCGCATCTTCGACAACGTCTGGGGCGGCAAGCGCCACGCCATGGTCGCCCCGACACAGATCGACCGCTTTGGCCAAGCGAATATTTCGATGATAGGCGCCGACTACCACAAGCCGAAGTCGCAGATGCTGGGCGTGCGCGGTTTCCCCGGCAACTCGATGAACCATGCGAACTCCTTCTTCGTTCCCAACCACAGCCCCAAGGTGTTCGTGGCGGGCGAGGTCGACATGGTCGCGTCGGTCGGCTACAACCCGGCGCGGCTGGCGCGTGGCTGGAGCCTGCAAGACATCGATATTCGGCTGATCGTCACCAACCTGTGCGTGATGGACTTCGGCGGGCCCGATCGCCAGGTGCGTCTGCTGTCGCTGCATCCCGGCGTGAGCGCTGCCCAGGTGCAGGAAGCCACCGGCTTCCCGCTGCATATTCCGGCCGAGGTGCCGCAGACCGCCATGCCGAGCGAGGCGCAACTCGCCGTGCTCGCAAAGCTCGATCCGCACCAGCTGAGAGCCACCGTCTTGGGAGCATGAGCATGGGCACGAAAGATCCTGGCGACGTCTTCGTCCAGCGCGAAGACCGCGCCGTTTATGAAACCGATGCAGCCGTGCTCTACGACGCCAAGGATGGCGTCGCCACCGTGACGATGAGCCGTCCCGAGTTCAACAACGCACAGAACTCGCAGATGACCTACGCGCTCGACGATGCCTTTCGCCGCGCGGTCGATGACGACACCGTGAAGGTGATTGTGCTGCGCGGCGCGGGCCGGCATTTCAGCGCCGGGCATGACATCGGAACGCCTGGGCGCGACATCGACAAGCGCTTTGAGCGCAAGCACCTGTGGTGGGACCACACGAACAAGCCTGGTGCCGAGCAGCTGTTTGCACGCGAGCAGGAGGTGTACCTGGGCATGTGCCGACGCTGGCACGAGATCCCGAAGCCCACGATCGCGATGGTGCAGGGCGCCTGCGTCGCCGGCGGCCTGATGCTGGCCTGGGTCTGCGACCTGATCATTGCGAGCGACGATGCCTTCTTCCAGGACCCTGTCGTACGGATGGGCATCCCTGGCGTCGAATATTTCGCGCATGCGCACGAGCTCAACCCGCGTATCGCAAAGGAATTCCTGTTTCTCGGCGAGCGCATGAAGGCCGATCGCGCCTACATGATGGGCATGGTCAACCGGGTCGTGCCACGCGACGAGCTGGAGGCGCAAACCTACGAGATCGCCGCGCGCATCGCCCAGCAACCGCGCCTCGGCCTGGCGCTGACCAAGCAGGTGATCAACCGCGTCGAGGACCTGCAGGGGCTGCGCACGACGATGGATGTGGCCTTCGGCTACCATCACTTTGCCCATGCCCACAGCCAGGTGCTGGGCGCCGGTCAGCTGGGTGGGCACGACGCGAAGTCGATGGTGCAGGCGAACAAGGTTGATGCCGGCGCGAAAGGCGGGGCGCAGTGAACGAGATCGCATCCATGCCGGACGTCGCACCGTTGCGCACGCCCCTGTGCGATCTGCTCGGCTGCCGTTATCCCGTCGTGCAGACAGCGATGGGCTGGGTGGCCGGCTCGAGCCTGGTCGCCGCGACCTGCAACGCCGGTGGTTTCGGCTTTCTGGCCGGTGCGACGATCGCGGCCGAGCGCATCGAGGCCGAGATCCTGCGCGTCAAGCAGCTCACCGACGACAAGCCCTTTGGCCTGAACTTCCACATGTTCCAGCCCAACGCGCAGCAGCTGCTCGACCTTGCGGTCAAGCACAAGCTGCGTGCCGTGAGCTACGGCCGCGGGCCCGACAAGAAGACGATCGCGCGGCTGCGCGACGCGGGCATTGTCTGTATGCCCACGGTCGGCGCGCTCAAGCACGCGCAGAAGGCGATCGAGATGGGTGCCAACGTCGTCACGATCCAGGGCGGCGAGGGTGGTGGTCACACCGGTTCGGTGCCGACGACCGTGCTGCTGCCGCAGGTGGTCGATGCGGTCAATGTGCCGGTTGTCGCCGCCGGTGGCTTCTACGACGGCCGCGGCCTGCTGGCCGCGCTGGCCTTCGGCGCCCAGGGCATTGCGATGGGTACGCGCTTCCTGATGACGCGCGACAGCGGCGTGCCCGACGCGACGCTCAAGCGCTACCTGGCGGCCAGGGACGCCGAGCGCATCCGGGTCTCGCACCTGATCGACGGCATGCCGCAGCGCATGATTCCGAACGAATATCTGACGATGCTCGAGAAGGCCTCGCCGCTCAAGCGCGTGTCGATCGCGCTCAGGAGCGCGCTGCAGTGGAAGGAGCAGACTGGTATGAGCACCCGACACGCGATCCATGTGCTGTGGCAGGCGCTGCGCGAGGACCCGTCGACCATCGCCCAGACGGTGATGGCTGCCAACGCCCCGATGTTGCTGCAGCGCTCGATGGTCGATGGCAGACCGGCCGAGGGCGTGATGTCGGCGGGCCAGGTGGCCGCGCTGATCGGCAGTCTGGATTCCTGCCAGGAAGTCATCGAAGGCATCGTGACCCAGGCTATCGAGCGTCGCACCGCCCTGGCGGCGATGACCAACGCCCCCGTTTGAGGAAGTTCCCATGTCAGAGCAATTTTCATCTGTCGTGCACGACAACGGCGTCGCCGAGATCGTGCTGAACCGCCCGCCGGTCAACGCGCTCAACGCCAGCGGCTGGCACGCCCTGGCGGCACGTATCGCCGCGCTGGGCGAGCACCCCGAGGTCCGGGCGATCGTCATTCGCGCCGAAGGTCGTGGCTTTTGCGCCGGCGTCGACATCAAGGAGCTGGCCAACGACGACAAGCTGATCGTTTCGGTCAACGCCGGAAACTATGCGACCTTCAAGGCGGTGCACCTGAACAAGGTGCCTGTGATCGCGGCCGTCCATGGCTTCGTGCTGGGCGGCGGGATCGGCATCTGCGGCGCCGCCGACATCGTGATCGCCGCCGAGGACGCGTCCTTCGGCCTGCCCGAGGTGGACCGCGGGGCGATGGGCGGCGCGGCGCACCTGCAGCGCATGTTCGGCGTCCAGAAGACACGCTACCTGTTCTTCACCGGCGAGATGATCGGGGCCGCCGAGGCGCTGCGCCTGGGCGCGATCGAGCGCGTCGTCGCGCGCGACCAGTTGCGTGATGCCGCACTGGCGATCGCCGGAAAAATCGCCGCCAAGAGTCCCGCGATGATCCGGATCGCCAAGGAGGCGCTGACCGGCATCGAGGACGGCGATCTCGAAGCCAAGTACCGCTGGGAGCAGGGTTTCACGCTGCAGGCCTATATGAGCCCGGACTCGGCCGAGACGCGCGACGCCTTTGTCAACAAGCGCGAAGCGAAGTTCTGAGCCCGGAGGACTTGCATGGACTTGAACTACACGACCGCCCAACGCAGCTTTCGCGCCGAAGTGCGCCAATGGTTGCGCGCCAATGTGCCGCAACGCAGGTTCGACAGCTATGACACGCGCGATGGCTTCGAACAGCACCGGCGCTGGGAAGCGACGCTGGCCGACGCTGGATTCAGCAGCGTGACCTGGCCCAAAGAACTCGGCGGACGGGGCTGCGACCTGATCGAGTGGCTGATCTTCGAGGAAGAGTACAGCGCCGCCGATGCCCCGTTTCGCGTCAACCAGAACGGCATTCTGCTGCTGGGTCCGACGATCATGGAGTTCGGCACCGCTGAGCAGAAGGGCCGGTTTCTTCCGCGCATGGCGCGCTGCGACGACATGTGGGCCCAGGGGTGGAGCGAGCCCAACGCCGGATCGGACATGGCGGCGATCTCGAGCCGCGCCATCCGGGACGGCGACCACTATGTGGTCAACGGCCAAAAAACCTGGTCCACCCGGGCCCTGTTCGCCAACTGGCTGTTCGGCTTGTTCCGCAGCGATCCCCAGTCGAGCCGCCATCATGGCCTGTCCTACCTGCTGGTGCCGCTCGATGCGAAGGGCATCACGATCCGCCCGATCAAGGCGCTCAACGGCAAGCAGGCCTTCGCCGAGGTGTTCTTCGACGACGTTCGCGTGCCGGTCGAGAACCGCCTCGGCGACGAAGGTCAGGGCTGGCATGTGGCGATGGCGACCGCCGGTTTCGAGCGCGGGCTGCTGCTGCGTTCGCCGGCGCGCTTTCAGCGCACCGCGCAAAAGCTGGTCGCGCTGTACCGCAAGCACCGCGCGTCGGCCGACCGCGACCCTTCGATCCGCGATGCGGTGATGCGCGCGTGGATGGGCGCCGAGGCTTACAACCTGTCATCGTTTCACACGGTCAGCCGCCTGCAGCATGGGGCGAAGATCGGCGCCGAGTCGAGCACCAACAAGGTCTTCTGGTCCGAGCTCGACCTGGAGATGCACGAAACCGCGATGCGAATTCTCGGTGCGCGCGCCGAGTACCTGCCAGGCGCCCCCGATGCCGAAGCGGCCGACTGGCTCGAAGGCTTCCTGTTCGCGCAGGCCGGTCCGATCTACGCCGGCAGCAACGAGATCCAGCGCAACATCATCGCCGAGCGCATGCTTGGCCTGCCGAAAGGTTGATCATGGACTTTAGCTTGAATGCAGACCAGCAGGCGTTCCGCGATTCGATGCGACGCTTCCTGATGGTCGAGGCGGCGCCCGAGAGGCTGCGCGACCTCTGGCAGACCGATGCCGGCCGATCGACCCAGATGCGCGCCAAGCTGGCCGAACAGGGCCGGACCGCGCTGTCGGTGCCCGAGGCCTACGGCGGCCTGGGGCTTGGCGACGTGGACTGGGCGCTGATGACCCGGGAGCTGGGCTACTTCGCGATTCCCGACTCGCTGACCGACACGGCCTATGTCGCTGCAGCGCTGCTGGCGGCCGCGCCGGCGGGACATCGGGCTCGCGAGACTTGGCTGCCCCGGATTGGCGACGGCAGCTGCCGTATCGCGGTCGGCCACGTAGTTAACCCGTGGGTGGCGGATGCGCACCTCGCCGACCTGCTGCTGTTGCCGAACGAGACGCCGCAGGGCACCGAGGTCCATGCCGTTGATCCTTCGACGGTGCGGCTCACGGCCTGTCCGAGCATCGATGCCTCGCGCCGGCTGGCTCAGGTCGACTGGACGCCGGCCAAGGCAAGCCGCATCGTCGACGCTGAGGCAGGGCAGGGCTTATGGAACGACACGCTCGAGCGCGGGGTGGTGGGGGTCAGCGGCCAGCTGATCGGCCTGGCCCAGCGCATGCTTGACCTGTCGATCGACTATGTCGCGCAGCGCAAGCAGTTCGGCAAACCGATCGGCTCGTTCCAGGCGGTCAAGCACCACCTCGCCGACGTCGTGACCAAGATTGAATTCGCCAAGCCGGTGCTGTACCGCGCGGCCTATGCGCTGGCGCACGGCGAGGCGCAGCGTGTGCTGCGTGTCTCGCACGCCAAGCTGGCGTGCGCCGACGCTGCATGGACCGCGGCGCGCAAGAGCATCCAGGTGCACGGCGCGATGGGCTACACCTGGGAAGTCGACCTGCAAATGTTCATGAAGCGCGCCTGGGTGCTCGACGCCGCCTGGGGCGATCGCGCTTTCCACAAGGCCCGGCTGGCCGATGCATTGCTGGTCGACGGTACGCCGCTCGGCCCCGGCACCACTTTCAACCCCTGAACCGCAATATCCAGACATGGCAGAAGCCTTCATCGTCGACGCCCTGCGTTCGCCCACCGGCAAGCGCAAGGGTTCACTCGCAGCCGTCCATGGCGCTGATCTCGGCGCGCATGTGATCCAGGCCATCGTCCAGCGCAACGCCATCCCGGCCGAAGACTACGACGACGTCATCTTCGGCTGCGTCGACACCATCGGCTCGCTCGCGGGCAACATTGCGCGCACCGCGTGGCTTGCCGCTGGCCTGCCGATGGCCGTGCCCGGCACCACCGTCGACCGCCAGTGCGGCTCGTCGCAGCAGGCCGTGCACTTCGCGGCCCAGGCGGTGATGAGCGGCACCCAGGACGTGGTGCTGGCCGGCGGCGTGCAGACCATGAGCAGCATCCCGATCTCGTCGGCGATGCTGGCTGGCCAGCCGCTCGGCTTCACGACGCCGTTTGCCCAGAGCATGGGTTGGCGCCAACGTTTCGGCGACGCGCCGGTCAACCAGTTCTATGCCGCGCAGCGCATCGCCGACCACTGGGGCTTGTCGCGCGAGGCCATGGAAGTGTTCGCCAAGGAAAGCCATGATCGCGCGCTGGAGGCTATTCGCCTGGGCCGCTTCGAGCGCGAAGTCGTGCCGTTTGGCGACTTCCGCATGGACGAGACCGCGCGCCAGAGCACGCTGGAGAAGATGGCCACGCTCGATCCGGTCGATGCTGCGTATCCGAAGATCACCGCGGCCGTTTCCAGTTCGACCTGCGACGCGTCGGCAGCGGTGCTGGTGGTGTCCGAGGCCGCACTGAAGCGCTACGGCCTGAAGCCCCGCGCGCGCATCCACCACCTGAGCGTGTGCGCCGACTGTCCCGTCTGGCACCTGACCGCGCCGATTCCGGCCACCGCCCATGCGCTCAAGCGCTGCGGCCTCAGGCTCGAGGAGATCGGAAGAGTCGAAATCAACGAGGCCTTCGCCTCGGTCGTGATGGCCTGGCTGAAGGAAACCGGCTACCCGCACGAACGCACCAACGTCAACGGCGGCGCGATCGCGCTCGGCCACCCGCTGGGCGCCTCGGGCGCCAAGCTGATGACCACGCTGCTGCACGAGCTCGAGCGCAGCGGCGAGCGCTACGGCCTGCAGACCATGTGCGAAGGCGGCGGCCAAGCCAATGTGACGATCATCGAAAGACTGTGAAGACAAACATTATGGGAATCTGCGACAAGCGAACCGTCATCGTCACCGGCGCCGGCGGCGGTCTGGGCCGCGCTTACGCAAAGGCCTTCGCGGCCGAAGGCGCCAACGTCGTCGTCAATGACATCCGCCTCGACACGGCGCAGGCCGTGGCGGCCGGCATTGAGGCCGAAGGCGGCAAGGCCATCGCCAACGCCGGCGACATCACCAGCATGGCGGGCGCGCAAGGCATCGTCGATGCCGCTGTGACTGCCTTCGGCGAGGTCCACGTGCTGGTCAACAATGCCGGCATCCTGCGCGACAAGATGTTCATCTCGCTGAGCGAAGATGACTGGGATGCGGTGATGCGCGTGCACCTGAAGGGCCATTTCTGCCTGGCCAACCTGCTCGGCCGACGCTGGCGCGACAGCGCCAAGGCGGGAAACAGGATCGATGCGCGCATCATCAACACCAGCTCGGGTGCAGGCCTTCAGGGCTCGATCGGCCAGAGCAATTACGCGGCGGCCAAGGCCGGCATCGCCGGGCTCACGCTGGTGCAGGCGGCGGAACTCGCCCGCTACGGCATCACCGTCAACTGCCTGGCGCCGGCGGCCCGCACCGCGATGACCGAAGGCGCGATGCCGCAGATGGTGAAGAAGCCCGAGCAGGGCTTCGACGCCTGGGACCCGCTGAACGTGGCCTCCATCGTCGTGTGGCTCGGCAGTCCGCCGTCGGCGCATGTCACGGGACGCTGCTTCGAGGCCAAGGGCGGCGAACTGTCGGTGGCCGACGGCTGGCGCACCGGCACGACCATCGACAAGGGCGCGCGCTGGGCGCCGGCCGAGCTGACGCCGGTGGTCGACCGCCTGATCGCCGAGTCGGTCGCGCCACAGAAGGTGTACGGCACCTGATCTGCTTTCAAACCGAACTTCGACGCATATCGATTCACTTCAAAGACCATCCCATGGCGCTCAAACCTGCCCCCGACTACGTCCCCGCCCACGGCCTGCTGCGCGGAAAATCCGTTCTTGTTACCGCCGCGGCTGGCGCCGGCATTGGCTTTGCGGTGGCCAGGCGCGCGGCCGAAGAGGGCTGTCGCGCGCTGTTCGTCTCTGACGTGCATGAGCGGCGCTTGAATGAGGCGGTCGAGTCGCTCAGGCGCGAAACCGGCCTGCAGGCGGTGTTCAGCCAGCTCTGCGACGTCAGCCAGGAGGACCAGGTCCAGGCGCTGGTCGCCGCGGCGGAGCAGCGGCTCGACGGTGTCGACGTGCTCGTCAACAATGCAGGGCTGGGCACGAGCAGGCGCGTGGTCGAGATGGCTGACGACGAGTGGCACAAGGTCATCGACGTGACGCTGACCGGCACTTTCCGGATGACGCGCGCCATGCTGCAGCGGATGCAGCCGCGCGGCCGTGGCGTGATCGTCAACAACGCCTCGGTGCTGGGCTGGCGCGCGCAGGTCGAGCAAGCCCACTATGCAGCCGCCAAGGCTGGCGTGATGGCGCTGACCCGCTGCGCAGCGATGGAGGCGGCCGAGTTCAATGTCCGCATCAACGCGGTGGCCCCGTCGATCGCGATCCATGCCTTCCTGAAGAAGTCGGCTTCCGAGCAACTGCTCGATGAACTGGCGGGCAAAGAGGCGTTTGGCCGTGGCGCCGAGCCTTGGGAGGTCGCCAACGTCATGGTCTTTCTGGCCAGCGATTACTCGTCGTACATGACCGGCGAAGTTGTCTCGGTCAGCTCGCAGCGAGCCTGAGCATGGAACATTCGCCTGTTTTCGACTCCGCGGCGGCGGTGCTTGCGGCGCCGGGGGCGCAGCTGGGCGCGACCGAATGGATGACCATCACGCAGGAGCGCATCAATGCCTTTGCCGATGCCACCGGCGACCAGCAGTGGATTCATGTCGACCCGGCGCGGGCCAAGCAGGGCCCCTTCGGCGCCTGCGTCGCGCATGGCTTTCTGACGTTGGCCCTGGCCAATTTGCTTCTGCCGCAACTGGTGCGCTACGAGCGGCTGAAGATGGGTGTCAACTATGGCTGCGACAAGGTACGTTTCCCGGCACCGGTCAAGGTGGGCTCGCGTGTGCGCGGCCGTGGCGAAGTGATACGAGCCGATCCGATCGGCGAAGGCGTGCAGGTGGTCGTTCGTATCAGCGTCGAGGTCGAGGGCTCGGACAAGCCCGGCTGCGTCGTCGACACCATCAGCCGCCTTTACTTCAACTGACCCTCGAAAAAACTCACCATGAACCAAGCCGTTATCGTCTCCACCGCCCGCACGCCCATCGCCAAAGCCTTTCGCGGCGCCTTCAACGACACCGAGGCGCCCTTGCTTGGCGGCCACGTGATTCGCGCAGCGCTGGCCAAGGCCGGTGTCGAAGGCAAGGAGGTTGACGACGTGATCCTCGGCATCGCCGCGCAGCAGGGCACGCAGGGCTACAACCTGGGTCGGTTGTGCACCTATACCGCCGGTCTGCCCGAAAGCGTCGGCGGCATGACCATCGACCGCATGTGCGCCTCGGGCCTGATGGCGATCGCGACCGCGGCCAAAGGCATCGTGACCGGCGAATACGACATCGCCGTGGCGGGCGGCCTGGAGTCGATCTCGCTGGTGCAGAACAAGCACAAGAACGGCTATCGTGCGCAATCGAAGGCCGTGCTCGATATCGCACCGACAGCCTACATCCAGATGATAGAGACGGCGGAGATCGTCAGCCAGCGCTACCAGATTTCGCGTGCCGCGCAGGACGAATATTCGCTGCGCAGCCAGCAGCGCACGGCTGCGGCCCAGCAGGCGGGCCGGTTCGCAGAAGAGATCGTGCCGCTGCCCACGACCAGGCAGCTGTTCGATCGGGAAGGCAACGTGACCGGCAGCGAGGACGTCACGCTACAGCACGATGAGGGCAACCGGGCCGACACCACGCTCGACAGCCTGGCCAAGCTCAAGCCGGTGTGGAAGAACGGCCCATGGGTGGCGGAGGGCCGGTTCATCACCGCAGGCAATGCTTCGCAGTTGTCCGATGGCGCGTCGGCCTCGGTGCTCATG
>JBOHHM010000254.1:0-10509 GCA_050725495.1 Burkholderiaceae bacterium
GCCACACCTCGCCCGCGCTGCGCAGCGCGCGGGCGAGTCGCCGGGCCTGCATATGCAACCAACGCCGCCAACCGGCGCTGCTGTCTTCCCAACCGGCGTAAAAGTGCTGGCGGCCGGCTTTGGCCAACAGGCAAGCCCCCTTGTCCTGCGTGAAGTGTTCCTCGCGCAGGATGCGCCCGCGCAGCAGTTCCCAGACCCATAGGTCCACGGCGGGGCGTAGGGGGTCGATCAGGTCGCTGGCCAACGATTCGCGGCCAAAGGCAGGGCGGTGGTAGAAGCCCAGCAACGGGTCAAGCCCGGCGGTGGTGCAGGCCTGCACGGCTTGGGCGTGCAGCAGGGTGTAGCCCAGCGACAGGCAGGCATTGACAGCATCGCGCGGGGGCCGGCGGTTGCGGCCACTGAACTGCAGCGCAGGTGGCATCACGCTGGCCAGGCCGCCAAAGTAGCTGCGCGCGGCCGCGCCTTCGCGCCCGCGAAGGCTGTCCAGGCCCGGCATCTGGCTGATGTCCAGGGCGCCCAGTTCCCGCAAGCTGGCGTCCAGCGTTTGCAGGGCATCAAACAGGGGCTTGCGGGCATCGGGCCGCTGGGCTTGCAGCGTGCGCAGGCTGCGATGTTGGCGGGCGAGTTTGGCGCGTACCACGCCCAGCGCCCATTGACGGCACCAGGCATCGTCCATCACTCGCGCGGCCTGGGCCAGGCGCACGGCAGCGTCGTTGTGCTGCGGGCCCAGCACGATGGCGACGCGCCGCGACTGGCGCGGACTCATGAGAACCGTGGTCGCGCCGGCCTCGGCCAGCTTCATGAGGACGCCGCTATCGAGCTGGGTTTGCGCGCCGTGGATGACGCAGCGGTCAATCAGCTTGACAGGTACAGTGCCACGGCGCTGTCCGGACTCATACAAGGCCAGGGTTTCGCCCTCGGCCTTGACTTGCAGCTGTGCGCGGTCAAGTAGCAGCAATCCCATGGTCTTTCAGCCTCCTGGTGATTGATTGGCGGGCATGGGAAGCTATCAAATTTGTAGTGCGTCGAAGCCTTGTTCGAGGGCTGCATGGCCACGCTCGTTCAGGCAGGCGGTGGTGGTAAGCAGTTTTCTCATGGGGTGGCCTCGTGCGGTGTCGTTTGCTGGCAGTGTCTGCCGCTGCCGGCCAAAAAGCAGATGCCGCAAGCTTGCCGCCGCGATGGGGTCACGCCACGTAGAAGTAGTCAGGGTCGGCCGGCGCCACCCCTTTGCCCAGGGTGTGCACGCGGCTGCGCGGGTCGAGCCTGATGAGCAGGAAACGGTCGGTGTCCATGTCGATCAGGACGCTCATGTCCTCGACCAGCGCCGTGCGTTCGGCAGGCGTTAGGAAGAGTTCATGCACCGACTTTTGCCCGCCCGTGGCATAGGCTCGCGCCAGCTTGAGCGCGGCGCTCAGCCGGCGCGGCTCGCTGATGTCGTAGGCGGCAAGATAGAGGTCACGGCAGGTCATGCGGCCATTGTGGGCCGCCGTGGCGGGTGCGCGGGGGGTGGCAGGCTTGCCGGGGCGTGCTGGAGTCAGCCGCCCGCGCCTTTGACCCAGGTGGTGAGGCGTTCGCGCAGCCTTGCAAGCTCCGGACCGCACACCAGTTCGATGTTGAGGGCGCCGGCCAGCTTTTTTTCGGAGTCCCGCACGGGGCGGTAACTGGCCAGCATGCCGCGCGTACCCAGCCCCCCGACGCGGCGGCAGATTTCGGCCAACTTGAAAAGGGTGTCGTTGGCCTTGGGTTGCACGCCGACGTCCATGCGGGCAGTTTTGCACTCGATGACGTACAAGCGATTTCGGGCCATGAAGGCCACGTCCATTTCGTTCCTGACGCCCGAGGCATCCGCCACGACCAAGTTGGCCGCCTTGTCGCGCAGCCCCAGTTCGCCGTGCAGGGCCGTCACGGTACGAAAGACATGGTGTTCCAGCCAGCCGCCCTTGGCGAAGGCAAGTTCCTGCGCGCTGGCGAACTCGATCATGTCCCCTTTCACTTGCACGGCGCCAGCCTGTTCGAAGAGTCGCAACAGGGCTTCCAGGCGGCGACTGTCGCTTTGCTCGTGCGTCATCTTGATGTTCAAGACGTGCTTGTCCTCGGCTTGCTGGGCAAGGTAGTTCAGTTGCCCTAGCGGCTGCTCCAGCGAGCCGACCTGCAGGATCAGGGTGTCCAGCAACTGGTTGTGCCGGGCGTCGGGCAGCGGACGGTCCACGCCGCCTTCGGGGGTGTAGCCGTAACCGCGCAGGTAGTGCGAGAGCCTCAGATGAGCCGTCAGGCGCTGCCGCGGCGCGGCATTCTTTCCCAGCCAAATGACTTCGTCGGTGTCCACGTCCACATAGAACATTTTCCAGCCTGCCTCGGCGGCGACCGACTGAGCGGCCAGGGCCATGAGTTTGGTGCCGCCGGTCAGGTTCAACACGATGTCCGCGCCCTCGTGCGCGGCGGCGAAATCGATCAGCGACGATTCCAGACGGGCGAAGTCGTGTTCATCGTCCAGCGCGACGCGCGAGGTCTTGACACCGGACTCGGTCAGCACGGTCTGCAGCGCGTCGGCCTGACGCCGCATTTTTTGCGTGACGAGCAGGATGGCCTTGAGGGGCTTGAGCGCCGGGTCCAGGGCAGGCAACAGGTTCGCCGCGGCTTGGGCCGAGACGAGCAGGACGTGGATAGGTGTTGTCATGTGGTCGGCAACCTTCAGGGTGGAGGCAGAAGCTCTATCCTGAAGGCCTCCAGCCGGGCACCCAATGCCTCCAGTTGGTCGGCGCTCAGTTCGTGCCCGCGCAGATGGGCTGGGAGCTCCAGCGAAACGTGCAAATACTGCGCGCCACTCTGACAGACGGCGGCCGCGAGATTGACAGGAAGCGTACCAATGACGGTGTCTCCTGCGCGCACATCCGCCGGACTGAGGTGGGCGACAACCCGGTCTATGGGGACACCCTGCCGCCTGGCCCACTCCACCGCGCCGGGGTGGCGCGAGACAAGCCAGGTGATCATGGGCTGGGGTTGCGTGGCGTGAGCATCGCGGCCCATTCAAGCACCTGCGCGCTGGTGCGCAGCGCGCGGGGGCGATCCAGGCCCTCGGGCTCGATGGTTCCGTACCGGGCCTCCACGGCGTAGGGGTTGAGCTCATCCAGCCAATCGGCTTCGGGCGGAGGCGGCAACCCTTTGTCCGACAGCAGTTCGAGCAGCAACACCAGGTCATGGGTGCGGCGAAATTCGATGCCGTGGGCGCTGAGCACGGCCTTGAGCGATTTTTCAACGGCTTGCTGAAGGTGAAAGCCCACCATGGCATCGCCAATGCCTGGCGCTGGCGCCAGCAGTCGGGCTGCCGCCAGATCCTGTCTGGCGGCTTCCAGCAACAGCTCGGCAATGGATTTGTCAGGCCATGCGCTGGTCATGCACAACCTTTCCCTCGCGCAACGCCCAGTACAGGGCCGTTCCGGGCTCATGCCGCCAGCGCTCCACTTCCGCGCGCGAGTACACCAGCACGTCCACGGGCACGCGCAACGAGCGCAGGGCACGGCGCAGGCGCACCATTTCTCGAGCGCGATTTTCAACTTCTGGTTCTATGACGAGGAAGTCAAGGTCGGACCCTTCGTTGGCGTTGCCGCTCGCATGGGACCCGAACAGCACGATTTGCTCGGCTCGCGGCGCTGCCTGGGCCAGTTTTTGCACTGCTGCAGCCAAGGTGGCGGAATCGATCACGGCGTGACTCCTTCAAGGGCATATGCACCCAAGCCCATTGTTGCATTCTTGCCCACATGCAGCCATTGGCCCAGCCACAGCCACGGCCACAGGGCGGCCAGGGTGTCGGGGCTGCCGTGCAGCGTCCAGCGGCCGAGCGCGCCGCCCAGGGTCATTTCCTGCTGCTGGCGGCTGCTGTAGCGGGTCCAGTCGTGCCAGCGCAGATCGTGCTGGTCGGTCAGGGTTTCGGCCAGTCGCGCCACTTCGGGCACGACCGGGCCCCATTGCGACTGGCGGGCGTGAAACTCCAGCACCAGCGCCACGCGGCGGGCCACGGCGGCGACCAGCGCGCGCGCAGTCAGTTGCTGAGGCCGCAGGGGCTGGCCCTGATGCTGCAGGCGAAGCGGTGTTTGAAACCACAGCGTGACGGCGTTCAAGGGACTGGGAGCTGTTGCAGGCGGCTCCAGCACCGCGCAATGGTCGGCGAGCACGGGCGCATCCCGATGCCACACCGGTTGCGGCTTGCCAGCCGGATCGACCCAGTCCACGGCCAGCAATTCGGCCGCGCTGCGCGATTGGGTCAAGCCCTGCGCCAGCGCGCGCTGCCAGGCAAAGATGACCAACGCGAGTTGGTCGAGCGCGTCGCCAGCCAGCACCATGTGGAACGCCAGCGTGTCGCCGGCCCGCAGGTGCGTGGCGCCCAGGGCGGGCGGTTCCATCACGTAGGCGTTGGGGATGGCAGTGAATGCCTGGAGGCTGTGCGCGGGCGGCGGCGGTGCCTCGAAGATGCGGCTGTAGGGGCAGGTGGCCCGCAACGGACAGCCGCCGCAGGTGGGCTGGCGCGTCATGCAGGCCACGCCACGCAGCGCCGCGCCAAACTGGCCGCGCAGCAAGGAGCCGGCGTAGCCGGGCAGGCGCACGGGCGCGCGCATGATCGCAGTGAAGCGGTAGCGGGCGAGGGGGACGGGGAGGTTCATCAGTGAACGAGGCTTGCAGAGAGCTGGGCGAAGATGTTTTGATCCACGGTTTTGAGCAGCGCGTCGCGTTGTGCGCTGGGCAGAAAGGCATGCACAAAGGCCTGGCGCACCAGCGCGAGGCATTCCCAAAGCGTCAGTCCGCCGTCGGTCATGCGGGCTGCGGCCAGGTATTCGCCGGTTAGCGTGGTGCGCGAGATGCCGGGGTTGTCGGTGCACAGGGTCAGAGGCAGGCCGCTGTCCAGGAATTGGCGCAGCGGGTAGCACGGCAGGCCCTCGGATACAGGGCAGGCCGGATCCCGGAAGCCCACCACCTCGCGGTTGGAGCTGGGGCACAGCTCCAGGCAGATGCCACGGTCGCGAAAGCGCGCCAGCAGCTGCGGGTGTTGCGCCAGTGTGAGGCCGTGGCCGATGCGATCGGCGTGCAGGTGGTAGGCGGCTTGCCAGATGTTTTCGGCGTTTTCGCCTTCACCGGCATGAATGGTGAGCGGAATGCACTCGGCAAACGCGGGCACGAAACCGGGCGCCAGATCGGCCGGGTTGTGCGTGCCTTCGTCACCCGCCAGGTCCAGCCCGAGCAGAAAGCCGTCAAGCCCCGGGCGCGCAGCCACGGCACGCTCGACCACGGCGGCCAGGCTGTCACGGTGGCGCCGGTCGAGAATCCAGACGAAACCGATGCGTGGCGTCATCGCGGCGGTGGGCGCGCCGGACGCTGCGGCGCCCTCGGCCGCCACGCGCGCGCCGGCGGTCCGCAGCGCGTCGCGTAGCTCCCGCAGAAAACCGGCGGGGTCTCGTGGACGGTATTTGTGTGGACTGCCGCGCAGTTCCAGATAGGCCAGACCTTCGGCGCGAGCCTGTTCGACAATGGCTTGCGCGTAAGGCGCGATGGCGGCGGGATGACTGAGCAAGGCCGAGCCGCTGAGCTCGCCTGGGCGTTCGTAGGCGGCAAAGCCGCGCTCGGTGTTCTTCAGGGCCAGGCGCGGCTCGGTGGCATCGAACAGGTTGTGCTGCAGCTGCGATTGACTGGCGTGCAGCAGTAGCGCGGCGGCCAGCGACGGGCGGTGCGCGCCGTGCAGGCGTCGGGGCCAGTCCCACGGCCACTCGTGTGTTGACAACAGCTCGCGCACGTCCTGCATGCGCAACCGCCGGGTTTCGTCATCCAGGCTGGACCAGATGGCGCGAGCCACGCGGCTCTGGGCCGAGACGTCCAGGCAGCCGCCGAGATGACGATGCAGATCGGCCTTGGGCAGAGCGGCGAGCCAACCGGCATGGACGGGTGTAAATGCAGTGCCGCGCAGGCGGGCGATTTGGGCTGGTGGCAGACGGTACAGGCTGCGCCAGTTCTCATAGTGCTCGCTGCGCGCGACCTGGGCCAGGAAGTTGCCCAGCAGCTGGCTGCTTTCACGCTGGCGGCGCTCCAACTCGTGGTGCAGGGTGGCGCCTTGCGTCGGCAGAGGCCAGGCGCAAGGCTGACCCGGCGTGGCCAGGGGCAACGGGAACGCGGCGCTGGTGACGCAGCGGCCATCCAGGGCGATGTCCAGTAACTCGTTGCGCTGGCCGGTGCCGGCCACCAGTGGGGTGATGGCAGCGGCCACGTCGCTCGTCAGTGGCGCGGCCAGAGTCTGCGGACTGGCAGCGCGCAGCACGGGATGCAATGGTTCCGGGCCCACGACGTGCAGCCAGGCGCGGGCACCAAACAGCGTGCCGGCGCTTTGCAGGTCGGCACTCATGGTCTTGCGTCCGCCGGCCAGCGACAGCACCAGCTGCCCGGCTGCACCCACGTGTTCGGTGGCCCGCAGCACCACGCGCAACGTGAGTTCGCGAATGTGGTCGCACTCGGCCTGCGTGGCCAGTTGGTCCGTGCCTGCTGCGCTCCAGATGCGCAGCGGCAGTGGGACCCCCAGGCGCTGCCACCAGTCGTTCAGCAGCTGCAGGCTGACCTGGGTTTGCGCGCCCTCGGTGGTGCAGATCCACAGTTCATCGGGAGGCTGCAGCCCGTGCTGCACGCGCAAGGCGTCAAGAGCCACGCGTTGCGGGTGGTGGGCAAACAGGTCCAGCGTGTCGGGGGCCAGCCAGCCGAAAATTTCGGGTACCACGGCCCAACTGGCGCCCAGCGTGCACAGCAGGATGTTGCGCGGTGTGGTGGCGGTCATGTAGCGGCGTCCCCATCAGGTATTGCACCGCGAGCCGGCTCCAGAGTGCGGGGGATGGTCAGGATTGGGGGCACGAAAGCCATTGGCTGGCACGATCAGGTTAGTCCGCGAAGGGCTGCCAGCTTGAGCTTCTTGCGCTGCTCCTTGGCGTCCCATGGCGTCACCACCTTGGGCAACCATTGCTCCAGCATATCGGCCAGCGCCAGTTTGTCGGCGGCTGACCAGCCCGAACCCTCCAGCGCGGCTTTGACCAGCCGGCTTGCGTCCTGATACAGGCCCGCCTGACCTGCATCGGTTTTTTGCTTCTTGAAGTTGCCGTGGCTGATTTTCTCGTCCAGGTCTTCGCACTGTTGGCGCAGGGTTTCAATCAATTGGCCTTGTGGCGTCATGCTGGCCAAGGCTTGCGCGCGCTGCTCGGCGGCGGCTTGCTCCGCCAGTTTGGCTGCTTCCCGCTCTGCGGCCTCTGCCAGTAATTCAAGCTTGCGTTTTGAAGCCGCAAGTTTTTCGGCTTCAAACTGTTGCCGCAACTGGGCCATGTCGGGTCGGCCTTTGGACTCGGCTGCGCACCAGGCTTTGAGCTGCGGCAGGTCGGCTTGCGGGTCGATCTCCACCACGGCCCAGCCGAAGGGGAGCAGGTCTGATCTGGCTCTTGAGTCATTCGCAGCCAACCACAGGCAGTGCGATGATGTGACGTATTTTTCTTCCAGCCGTTTGGCTTGCGGAATGTGAATGGATCGAATGCCGTCCAGTGTCTTGGTTTCTGCCCCGCCGTAACGCCCAAGGCGCACCAAGAACGCGCTGCCCTCTTTCAGTTTGAGGCCTAGTTCACTCGCCAAAAGTTTTCTGAGGGATACCAGCCAGCGCTCAGATGCAAATCGCCGACTATCCAATATCTTGAGCTCTTCCTCCAACTTTGGGAGGTGATAGGCGTTGGAGGCATGGGCGAGCGTGACTATATCGACATGGCGGAATTTTGCCTTGGGCGTTTTATCCGAATCAGGTAAGTCGCCCAGCAAGGGCATTGTTACTTGGCCTGCCAAACCACGGTATTGACCATGAGAAATGATCTCTTTGCGTGTGGACAGATTGTCTTGGGTTTGCTTTTCCTCTCCCGTTGCCGGGTCACGAACGAAGCGTTTGCGCCGCATGACGGCGTAGGTCACTGATCTGTCTAGCTCTGCGTTTGGCATCAAGTCGCTGACCTTGATGAGCCGCATGGGTGACATGTCGAAGTCTTTTTCTTCGTAGAGGCGTTTTTCCAGTTTGGTAGAGCCACCTTTAGGCGTATTTTCACCATATTGGATGGGATTGCTAGCGTTAATGCGATTGAGGTCGGATGTTCGAAATGCCCCTTTGAAACTGCTGCCCGGGATGTAGGGCTGGCGCAAAAGCCCGGTGTAGCTGGTGCGCTCAATGGCCAACTGGTTGAACACGGCGTTGCCACTGGCTTCGATGTTGGCAGCGCGGCCTATGCGTTGCTCATACGCCTGTGCCACGCCACTGCTGACCGGAATCAGCACATCCGCATGGGGTTTGAAATCCTTGGCGTTGTCTCTGAAAAAGCGCTGAATCGCTTGCAGAGATGCCTTGTTCGCTGCGTCCGTGAGCCTGCTTTTTTGCACGTCCGTCAGCACCGCCCGACTCGGATCAAACCCATACAACACGCCGTCATCGATCACATAGTTGGTCGGCTCGAAGTCCTCGCCGCAGCCGATATGGATGGGCGACAGTGGCGTGAGCGCAAGCCGGTACGTTTTCAGAAAGGTGTTCATGCGGGCATCTCCACGGGCCGATGGATGGCGATCACGGGGGCGTAGCCTTGCTGCACGGTCTCCGGCATGGCCGTCGAGACCGGATTGCCAGTGCCGCCCAGCCCCTGCCCAATGAATGGGCTCGCGGGGTCCAGGGTCTCGGGCCAGAACACGCTGCCCGCCTTGGCCAGCAGCACGGGGCGCTTGAACGGGTTGCCTGACTGCACAGCCGCATCGCCATGGCGGCCAAAACGGGTGACCACCTGGTAAAAACTGCGCACCGGGCAAAAGCCCTGGCCTTGCGGCGCGCAGGGGCCGAGGGTGAGGTAGCTGTTGGCATCCGCCGCAGCAGGCCAAGTGGCGGCGTCAGCCTCCCCGATGCGCTGGAATTTGCCCAAGCCGATGCTGGCATCGCGGCCAAAACCGGTCGCACCCATGACGTCCAGCGCAGCAGTGAATTCGGCCAGACTCAGGCGCGTTTCGTCCAGCACCACATACAGGTCAAAGCGCAGATCCGGATGAAACCAGATTTGCGACATGGCGTAGGGCGCGAATTGTCCTTCGCCCGTGGTGCCGGTCTGGCGGTTGATGTTGTTGTGAGGCTGGGCGCGTTCGGTGTGTTGGGCCACGTCGGCATCGCTGCAGGCGGCGACCTGCCAATGGGGGAAAGTCTGCGACAACACGCCGTGCGGCAGCCAGCGTTTCTTTTTGAGCAGCTTGCGCTCTGTGTTGGGCAATGTGGGCCACAGCGAAGATGGAACGGTAGGCAGTGGCACGTGGTTGGCGGGTAGCGCGTCAGAGACCACGGCAAACGGCTGGCCGCTGGTGTAGCCCTCTAGCAGCGCATTGAGCCGGTCGTTACCCAACTGGTGGCGCAGTGTCCAGCAGAGCTGACCAAACAGCGTGTCGCCGGCCAAAGGCGTGCCGAAGGCGCTCAGGGGTTGGAGGGTGTAACGGTAGGTTTGCATCGAGGGCGCGCCTTTAGTGAGTGCTGCTCTCGAACGGTTTGACGGCATCAAAACGGGACTGGCTGTTAATGCCGTTGATTTTTAGACTGACAAATTTCACCTTGCCGTAACCGCGTGAACCGGAGCCGCCCACGCTGTCGAGTTCAAGCAGCTTGAGGCCTTGCAATACGATGTTGAGGAGGTCGTCGCTGTCACCGGACAGTTGTTTGACGGACAGCCGGAAGTCGAATTGGGCACCGGCGGGAACGCGCTCGGTTTGGCGCGGATTGAGCGCGACACCCGAAATCCGGTTGATGCTGTTTTCGCTCTTGACTTCGGTCAGAGAAAAGTTGTCTTCGCGGATTTGCGCTTCCCATGCTTGGTTGAGGTTGCAGTCCCAGAATGAAACGCGGGTGGGGCCAAGCTCGCGCGCCAAGTCCTGGTCATCTTTCAATTCACCACCGCCAATGCCGAAGAGCTGAAGAATGCGTTTGATCTCGGGTTTCATGAGTTCGTTAGCCTTGTTGTTGAGCGCCTTCTTGTCCAATGGGCCGTCCTGCACTGCCCCACTGCGCCACTCCAACAGGCTGCGCATCTTGCCCTTGAGGCTGGAGCCGGGGATGTAGGGTGACTGCGTGTGCGGGTGTTTGATGACGGTGTTGTCCACGCCGCCAATGTGCATTTCGCTGTCGCCCGCGCCAATGCGCAGGCCGGTGACGAGTTCGAGCGTGGCTTCGATGGTGGTGATGGCAGTGAGTTGCGGCATGGCTTATTTCTCCTGGGCTTTGTAGAAGCCCATGAAGGCTTCCATGAACAATTTGGCGTGCTTGAGGGTGTCGGCATCGCCGATCTGCCGGATCAGGTGCGAAAACAGTTGCTCGAAACATTCGTCCACATGGCCGCGACCGCGTGCGTAAGCCACTTTGGCGTTCATCATTTTGATGAATGGCGCGACCTCGGTGTATTTGCTGGCTTTGGCGTCTTTGGTACGTTCCACCTGCAC
>JBOHHM010000255.1:0-3272 GCA_050725495.1 Burkholderiaceae bacterium
CCCTTGTCCTTCATGGCGCGCGCCGTCAGCGCCTCGCCTTCGCGCACCAGGCGGAAGTCGATCTTGCGGCCATCGAGGTCGACCCGGCTCACCTGCACTCGCACGCGGGTGCCGAGCGCGTAGCGGATGCCGGTGCGCTCGCCGCGCAGCTCCTGGCGCGCCTCGTCGAACTTGAAGTATTCGCCGCCCAGCTCGGTGATGTGGACCAGCCCCTCGACATACATGGCGTCGAGCGTGACGAAGATGCCGAAACCGGTGGCGGCCGTGACCATGCCGCCGTACTCCTCGCCCAGGTGCTCGCGCATGTACTTGCATTTGAGCCAGGCCTCCACGTCACGGCTGGCCTCGTCGGCCCGACGCTCGTTGGCGCTGCAGTGCAGGCCCGCGGCCTCCCAGGCCTGGGTTTCCTGGCTGGACATCGCACTGGCCTTGCCGTGGCGGGCCGCCGGCGACTTCGCCCGCGTCGACAACCGTTTGACCAGCTTGGCATGGGCCTCGCCCGGCGTGGGCAGGGCCGGCAAATGGTACTGGGTGTTCGCCAGAATCGCCTTGATCACGCGGTGCACCAGCAGGTCGGGATAGCGCCGGATCGGGCTGGTGAAATGGGTGTAGGCGTCGAAAGCCAGTCCGAAGTGGCCAACATTGGCGGGCGTGTAGATCGCCTGCTGCATCGAGCGCAGCAGCATCGCATGGATTTGCTGCGCGTCCGGGCGTTCCTTGGTCGCCTCGGCAATGGCCTGAAATTCCGCGGGCGGCGGGTCGTCGCTGATGCTCAGGCCCACGCCCATGGCCTTGAGGTAGCTGCGCAGAATGTCTTTTTTCTCGGGCGTCGGCCCCTCATGCACGCGAAACAGGCCGGGGTGCTTGCTCTGCGCAATGAAGTCCGCGCTGCACACATTGGCCGCCAGCATCGCTTCTTCGATCAGCCGGTGCGCATCGTTGCGGATGCGCGGCACGATTTTCTCGATGCGGCCGTTGTCGTCGCAGACGATTTGCGTCTCGGTGGTCTCGAAATCCACCGCGCCGCGGGCGTTGCGCGAGGCGAGCAGGGCGCGGTACACATCGTGCAGGTTCAACAGGTCGGTCACTCTATCCTTGCGCCGCAGGGCCTCCGGGCCACGCGTGTTGGCCAGGATCGCCGCGACCTCGGTGTAGGTGAAGCGCGCATGGCTCCACATCACGGCCGGGTAGAACTGGTAGGCATGGACCTCGCCCTTGGCCGTGACGAGCATGTCGCAGACCATGCACAGCCGCTCGACCTCGGGGTTGAGCGAACACAGGCCGTTGGACAGTTTTTCCGGCAGCATGGGAATCACGCGGCGCGGGAAATACACGCTGGTCGCGCGGTCGTAGGCATCGACATCGATGGCCGATCCGGTGTCGACATAGTGGCTCACATCGGCAATCGCCACCAGCAGCCGCCAGCCCTTGGCGCGGCCCACCTTGGCCGGCTCGCAGTAGACCGCATCGTCAAAGTCGCGCGCGTCTTCGCTGTCGATCGTCACCAAGGGGATGTCGGTCAGGTCGACACGATGCTTTTTGTCCTGCGCATGCACCTTGTCCGGCAAGCTGCGCGCCAGGCCAATGCAGGCGTCGGAGAACTCGTGCGGCACACCGTACTTGCGCACAGCGATTTCGATTTCCATGCCGGGGTCGTCCACCTCGCCCAGCACCTCCTTGACGCGCCCCACAGGCTGGCCAAACAGGGCCGGGGGTTCGGTCAGCTCCACCACCACCACCTGGCCCGGCTTGGCCTCGCCGATCGCGCCCTTCGGGATCAGCACATCCTGCCCATAGCGCTTGTCTTCGGGCGCCACCAGCCAGACACCGCTTTCCTGCAGCAGCCGGCCAATGATGGGCTGCGGGGGCCGCTCCACAATCTCGACCACGCGGCCCTCGGGCCGGCCCTTGCGGTCATGGCGCACCACGCGGGCCTTGACGCGGTCCTTGTGCAGCACCGCGCGCATCTCGTTGGGAGGCAAATAGATGTCGGATTCACCGTCATCACGAATCACGAATCCATGGCCGTCACGATGGCCTTGAATCGTTCCTTCAACTTCTTCCAGCAATCCGCCGGGTTGGCTCAAATTTTTGATATACAATCGTGTCTTTCCTGAAATGCCCAGGTGGCGGAATTGGTAGACGCACTAGTTTCAGGTACTAGCGAGTAACATCGTGGAGGTTCGAGTCCTCTCCTGGGCACCAATATAAATGAAAAGCCGCTGAGAAATCAGCGGCTTTTCTGTTGTTGAAGAAAACCGCGCCGCAAGCAGCGTGGACAGCATCGCAAGCCTGGTCAAACAGGCTGCGCAACCAGGTCATGTCCTTGCGTTGCCACAATGCGCGCCTTGGTGAATTCGCCCACCTTAAGGGTCTTGCTGATTTTCTCGGGCGGCAACAGCAGCACCCGGCCATCGATCTCGGGCGCATCGGCGTAGCTCCTGCCCACACCACCTTTTTTGCCCAGCGCCGGAGCCGAATCCACCAGCACCTGCATGGTGGCGCCCAAGCGCCGCTGCAGCCTGGCAGCCGACACCTCCTCGGCCACGGCCATGAAGCGCGCGCGCCGCTCCTCGCGCAGCTCCAGCGCCAGCATGCCGGGAATGTCGTTCGCCGCCGCACCCTCCACCGGGCTGTAGGCAAAGCAGCCGGCACGGTCGATCTGGGCTTCACGCATGAAGTCCAGCAGATGCTCGAACTCTGCTTCAGTCTCCCCTGGGAAACCAGCGATAAAGGTGCTGCGGATCACGATCTCGGGGCAGGCCTCGCGCCAGCGCTGGATGCGCTCCAGGTTCTTCTCGCCGCTGGCCGGGCGCTTCATGCGCTTGAGCACATCGGGGTGGCTGTGCTGAAGCGGCACGTCCAGGTACGGCAGCACCTTGCCCGTGGCCATCAGCGGAATCACCTCGTCCACGCTGGGGTAGGGATAGACGTAGTGCAAGCGCACCCAGGCACCATAGGGCTCGGCCATCTCACCCAGGGCCTGCACCAACTCCAGCATGCGGGTCTTGACGGGCTTGCCGTCCCAGAAGCCGGTGCGGTACTTTACGTCCACGCCATAGGCCGAAGTATCCTGGCTGATCACCAGCAATTCCTTCACGCCGCCTTCGAACAGCGCCCTGGCCTCTTTCAGCACATCGCCGATCGGGCGGCTCACCAGATCGCCGCGCATCGACGGAATGATGCAGAAGGTGCAGCGGTGGTTGCAGCCCTCGCTGATCTTCAGGTAGGCGTAGTGCTTGGGCGTCAGCTTGATGCCCGCGGGCGGCACC
>JBOHHM010000256.1:0-7148 GCA_050725495.1 Burkholderiaceae bacterium
GCGCAATGCCAGGAGCGCAAGCGCACCATGCTGCGCAAGACCAATTTCGACAATGTGCCGATGAAGCCGCAGCGCGTCTACCAATGCATGAACAATGCCTTTGGCGACGATGCCTGCTATGTGAGCACCATCGGCCTGTCGCAGATCGCGGCCGCGCAGTTCCTGCATGTCTTCAAGCCGCGCAACTGGATCAACTGCGGCCAAGCCGGCCCGCTGGGCTGGACCGTACCTGCGGCCCTGGGCGTGCGCGCCGCCGACCCCAGCCGCAAGATCGTCGCGCTGTCGGGCGACTACGACTTCCAGTTCATGATCGAGGAACTGGCCGTGGGCGCACAGTTCAAGCTGCCCTATATCCACATCGTGGTCAACAACTCCTACCTCGGCCTGATCCGCCAGAGCCAGCGCGGCTTCGAGATGGACTACTGCGTGCAGCTCGCGTTTGACAACATCAACACGCCCGAGGAAGAGCAGGTGGTCAAGGGCTATGGCGTCGACCACCTCAAGGTGGCCGAGGGTCTGGGTTGCAAGGCCATTCGTGTGTACAAACAGGAAGAAATCGCACCGGCGATCCAGCAGGCCGAAGCCTGGATGAAGGAGTTCCAGGTGCCGGTGGTGGTTGAAGTCATCCTGGAGCGCGTGACCAACATCGCCATGGGCACCGAGATCAACAACGTCACGGAATTCGAAGAACTGGCCCTCAGCAAGGCCGATGCGCCGACGGCCATCGCCGCCATGCTGGACTGATCTTCGGACTTGTCATTCTGGGCGAAGCGAAGAATCTCTTGCGCTTGAGGCCCAACGCTTGGCACCCAGGATGACAGTTGCCCCCCTACGAAAGGAACACAATGCCCAAATTCGCTGCCAACCTCACCATGCTGTTCAACGAAGTGCCCTTCATGGAGCGCTTCGAAGCTGCCCGCGCCGCCGGCTTTGAAGCCGTCGAATATCTGTTCCCTTATGCCTACAGCCAGCAGGAGCTGGTGGCGGCGCTGAAGAAAAACAGCCTCAAGCAGGTGCTGCACAACCTGCCCGCCGGCAACTGGGAAGCCGGGGAGCGCGGCATCGCCTGCCACCCCGACCGCGTCGCCGAGTTCCGCGAGGGTGTGGGCCAGGCCATTGCCTACGCCAGCGCGCTGGGCTGCCCGCAAGTCAACTGCCTGGCGGGCAAGGTGCCGGCCGGCGTCAGTGGCGAGCAGGCCCGCGCGACGTTTGTCGCCAACCTGAAGTTTGCAGCGGCCGAGCTCAAGGCCGCGGGCATCCGCCTCTTGATCGAACCGGTCAACAGCTACGACATTCCCGGCTTCTTCCTGACAAGGACCCAGCAGGCCCTGAGCATCCTCGATGAAGTGGGCTCGGACAGCCTGTTCGTGCAGTACGACATCTACCACGCCCAGCGCATGGAAGGCGAACTGGGCAACACGCTGCAAAACCACCTGAGCCGCATCGGCCATATCCAGCTGGCCGACAACCCGGGGCGCAATGAGCCCGGCACCGGCGAGATCAACTACGCCTGGCTGCTGCGGCATATCGACGCGATCGGCTACACGGGCTGGATCGGCTGCGAATACAAGCCGGCGACCACGACCAGCCGCGGTCTGGGCTGGATCGACGCGCTGACGCACAAACTGGCAAAGAACCCGTGACACATCACCACTGACACATCGAAGGACACAAAATGACCAAATCAGGACTCAAAATCGGCTTCATCGGCCTCGGCATCATGGGCGCCCCCATGGCCGGCCACCTGCTCAAGGCCGGCCATGTGCTGTTCGTCAACACGATCGGCAAGGTCCCCGAGGAACTGGCCGCCGGCGGCGCCACCGTCTGCACCTCGGCGCGCGGCGTGACCGAGCGCTCCGACATCGTCTTCATCATGGTGCCTGACACGCCCGACGTGGAAACCGTTCTGTTCAGCGAAAACGGCGTGGCCGCCGGCTTGTCCCAGGGCAAGACCGTGGTCGACTGCAGCTCGATCGACCCCATCGCCACCCGCGGCTTCGCCAAGAAGATCCAGGCGCTGGGCTGCGACTACCTGGATGCACCGGTGTCGGGCGGCGAAGTCGGTGCCAAGGCTGCCAGCCTGACCATCATGGTCGGCGGTGAGCCCGCCGCGTTCGAACGCGTCAAGCCCCTGCTGGAGCTGATGGGCAAGAACGTCACCCTGGTCGGCGGCGCCGGCGACGGCCAGGTGTGCAAGGTCGCCAACCAGATCATCGTGGCGCTGAATATTGCGGCCGTGGGCGAGGCCCTGCTGTTTGCGTCGAAGGCCGGCGCCGACCCGGCCAGGGTGCGCCAGGCCCTGATGGGCGGCTTTGCCTCGTCGCGCATTCTGGAAGTCCATGGCGAGCGCATGATCAAGCGCACTTTCGAGCCGGGCTTCAGGATTTCCCTGCACCAGAAGGACCTGAACCTGGCCTTGCAAGGCGCGCGCAGCCTCGGCGTGGCCCTGCCCCAGACCGCCAACGCGGCCCAGCTCATGCAGTCCTGCGTGGCCCTGGGCCATGGCCAGGCCGACCACTCGGCCCTGGTCCGTGCGCTGGAGAACATGGCCCAGCATCAGGTGATGCCCGACGCCTGAAGCTGGCAAGCGCCACAGCCATCCGCCAGCAGGCGGAGCCAAACCAAGGACCCCTGATGCAGGGGTCTTTTTTTTGCGCCATGGGGATGACCCGATGTTGTTTGGACCCGCGCTGGTCAAGAATCGGGCACCGCAAATGGTGCATTCGGATCACTTCTGGGCATCGTTTTTGCCTTTCACTTGCTGCATCGCAGTCATTTGTCCAGGAGCACCGATGAAACAACGAACATTCCTCAAGACCAGCGCCGCACTGGCTGCAGCCGCGGTGTTTGGCGCGGCCCAGGCGCAAACAACGCCTATCAAATTCCAGCTCGACTGGCGCTTTGAAGGTCCGGCCGCGCTGTTCCTCACCCCCGCGGCCAAGGGCTACTTCAGGGACGCCAAGCTCGACGTCACGATTGATGCCGGCAACGGCTCGGGCGGGACGGTGACCCGGGTGGCGTCGGGCACCTATGACATGGGCTTGGCCGATCTGGCGGCGCTGATGGAGTTCCATGCCAACAACCCGGACGCACCCAACAAGCCGGTGGCCGTGATGATGGTCTACAACAACACGCCGGCTTCGGTGATGGCGCTCAAGAAATCCGGCATCAGGAGCCCGGCCGACCTCACCGGCAAAAAGCTGGGCGCCCCGGTGTTTGACGCGGGACGGCGCGCCTTCCCGATTTTTGCCAAGGCCAATGGCATCAGCGGCGTGCAGTGGACCGCGATGGACCCGCCGCTGCGCGAAACCATGCTGGTGCGCGGCGACGTGGACGCCATCACGGGCTTTACCTTCACTTCGCTGCTCAACCTGGAAGCACGCGGCGTCAAGGCGCAGGACGTGGTCGTGCTGCCCTATGCCGATTTCGGCGTCAAGCTCTACGGCAACGCCATCATCGCCACGCCCAAAATCATCAAGGAGAACCCGGCCGCCGTGAAGGCCTTCCTGCAGGCGTTCACCAAGGGCGCCAAGGAAGTCATGGCCCAGCCCGAGGCAGCGATCGAGTATGTCAAGCAACGCGACGGCATCATCAACGTCGAGCTCGAAACCCGGCGCCTGAAGCTGGCCATCGACACGGTCGTCAACAGCCCCGATGCCCGCGCCGAGGGCTTTGGGCGAGTCTTGGCGCCGCGCCTGTCGCTGATGGCTTCGCAGGTATCCGACGCCTTCAACACCAAGACCCGCGTGAGTGCCGACGCGGTGTGGAACGGCTCCTTCCTGCCCGCAGCGGCCGATCTGAACATCCTGCCGAAGAAGTAGATTGCTACTTTTTTGATAGCACCTTCCGTCCCATTGACCTGGGCGGGGCTTTGTTTTGACATGGAAACCCGATGCCAACCAGTACCGCAGCCCCCCGAACCGAGGCGTTCGTCGATTTCCACAACGTCTGGCTCGCCTACAACGAAGAACTGCTGGCCCAGAACCATTTTGCGGTGGAAGGCATCGACCTCAAGGTCCACAAAGGCGAGTTCATCGCCATCGTGGGCCCCTCCGGTTGCGGCAAATCGACTTTCATGAAGCTGACCACGGGGCTGAAAATGCCCAGCCGCGGCACGATCCAGATTGACGGCCAGCCGGTCACCGGCCCGCTCAAGATCTCGGGCATGGCGTTTCAGGCCCCTTCGCTGCTGCCCTGGCGGACCACCGTGGACAACGTGCTGCTGCCGCTGGAAATCGTCGAGCCCTACCGCAGCCAGTTCAAGGCGAAACGCAGGGAATATGAAGAGCGCGCGCGCCGGCTGCTGCAAAAGGTGGGCTTGGGCGGCTACGAGGACAAGTTCCCGTGGCAGCTCTCGGGCGGCATGCAGCAGCGCGCCAGCATCTGCCGCGCGCTGATCCACGAGCCCAAGATGCTGCTGCTCGACGAGCCCTTCGGCGCACTCGATGCGTTCACGCGCGAAGAGCTGTGGTGCATTCTGCGCGACCTCTGGAGCGAGCAGAAATTCAATGTGATCCTGGTCACGCACGACCTGCGCGAGTCGGTGTTTCTGGCCGACACGGTCTATGTGATGAGCAAAAGCCCGGGTCGCTTTGTCGTGAAAAAGGAGATCGCCCTGCCGCGCCCGCGCGAACTCGACATCACCTACACCAAGGAATTCACCGACATCGTGCACGAGCTGCGCGGCCATATCGGCGCCATTCGTGGAACCAAGGACATGACCGGCGCCACCCTCAACCCTTGAGTTCGACCATGAACAAAAAGCAACTCGAACGCTGGTCGCCGTGGCTGCTGCTGATCGCCGTGATCGCGCTGTGGCAGCTGCTCTGCACGGCCTTCAACATCTCCGAATTCATCTTCCCCAGCCCCTGGCGCATCTGGACCCAGCTCGTGGAGTTCAAGTGGATCATCGCCGGCCATGCCTGGCGCACCTTCTGGGTCACGATGGCCGGCTTCGGCATCGCGATTGTGGTCGGCGTGCTGCTGGGCTTCGTCATCGGCAGCTCGCGCATCGCCTATGCCGCGATGTACCCGCTGATGACGGCCTTCAACGCCCTGCCCAAGGCGGCCTTCGTGCCCATTCTCGTGGTCTGGTTCGGCATCGGCGCCGGCCCGGCGATCCTGACCGCTTTCCTGATCAGCTTCTTCCCCATCATGGTCAACATCGCGACCGGCCTGGCCACGCTGGAGCCCGAGCTCGAAGACGTGCTGCGCGTGCTCGGCGCCAAGCGCTGGGACGTGCTGGTCAAGGTCGGCCTGCCGCGCTCCCTGCCCTACTTCTACGGCTCGCTCAAGGTGGCGATCACGCTGGCCTTTGTCGGTACCACGGTGTCGGAGATGACGGCCGCCAACGAAGGCATCGGCTACCTGCTGATCTCGGCCGGCTCGGCCATGCAGATGGGCCTGGCGTTCGCGGGCCTGGTGGTCGTGGGTGCGATGGCGATGCTGATGTATGAGCTGTTCAGCACCATCGAGAAGCACACCACGGCCTGGGCGCATCGCGGTTCGCAGGGCGAGTGATCGAGTGATCTGTGCAACACAGATCACTTGTTGGCGCGCGCCAGGATCTCGGCAGCACGGGCGATGGCATGCTGGGACAAAGTCGCCCTCGCCCCATCAAAATCCGCCCCCCGCGTTGCATCCAACCCCATCCGCGACGTCGTCCCAATCCCCGACGCCGAAGGGTCCAGCGCCGACCCCGGCAAACCATCCACCATCAACATATCCCGATGCGGCTGAAAGTGCGTCGCCAGCGCCCACAGTACCTGCTCATCGCGCGTCACATCCACATCCGGGTCGACGGCGATGACCGTCTTCAGATACGGATCCCAGCCCAGCAAGCCGAGCATCACCTGCCGCGCCTCCCCCGGCCGCATCTGCTTCAACGCAACGTACGCATGAAAGTGCGTGCCAGAGTTCGGATAGTGCAGCGCCGTCACGCCAGGAAAGCGCTCCCGCAATTTTTCGGCCATCTCCGACTCGCGCGGAATGCGCGCCAGGTTCAGATGCTCGGCCGAGTTGCCGCCCACCACGTCCACCAGCATCGCACGGCGCCGGCGCATGACGGTATCGACCTTGAGCAGGTTGTTGGTCGACCGGTTCGACGAGTAGCCGGTGAACTCGCCAAACGGCCCCTCGTCCGCCCGCTGTGCCGGATCGATCACGCCTTCGAGCACGATCTCCGCAAAGGCCGGCACGCGAATGCCGTACTTCGGCGTGCGCACCACATCCAGCGGCTCGCCAAGCAAACCGCCGGCCACTTCGCGCTCGTCCACATCGAAGGGCACGCGGGCCGACGCCGCCAGCATGAACAGCGGATGCGCCCCGATCACCATGGCCACCGGCATCGGCTGCCCGCGCTCGGTCGCGATCTGCAGCAGCCGCCACAGGTCGCCGCGCGAATGCAGGCTGGTCGCGATCTCGTTCGGCGAGTGCAGCATCGATCGGTGGTAACTCAGGTTGCCCACGCCCGTGTCCGGATGCTCTGACACGATGATCGCGTTGGTGATGTAGGGCGCGCGGTCGCTCTCGAAGTGGTTGAGCAGGAGCAGCTCGCGCAGGTCGACGTTCGCGCCTTCCTGCACGATGTCCGCCACCGGCCCGGTCGCCACCAGCCGCGGCGCAAAGCGCTGGACCGAGCGCGCCTGGTAAGCCTTGTGAATGCCGTTCGCCTCCACGCCGAGCAATCGCCCGATGCGGGTGCGCGAAGCAAACACATTGGTCACGACCTCGGCGCCCAGGCCTCCCACCTGCTTGAAGACCAGCATGGGGTGCTCGCCGCGCTCGGCGAGCTGTTGCACGACCGCAGTAATCTCTTGGTCGGAACTGACCGGCTCCTCGATCACCAGCACGTCCTCCGGGTACTTGTCACGGTACCACGCGAGGAACTGCTGGAAATCCTGGCCACCCGCATGAATGGGTTGTGCCATGGTATGCCTCGTCAGGCGGGCACAAGGCCCGCGTCAGAGTCCTTCAGGCGGGCCTGGGCTTCCTCTTGCGTGCGCGGCGGCGGACTGGTCTTGATGCCGCACAGCCGGGCGATGTTGTTGCCCAGGTAGTCCTCCAGCGTGTCCTCGTCGATGCCGATGCCGTGCGGCGCCGGGCGGCACAGCATCTCCAGCTCGCGCAGCCACATGCCGGGCTCGTTG
>JBOHHM010000257.1:0-10528 GCA_050725495.1 Burkholderiaceae bacterium
ACATCGAGAAGAAGCTCGAAAAAACCTGCCCGCCCGACGCCCTGGGCTGCCCCGACATCCTGCTGCTGCAATGCGAGGAACTGGCCGTCATCGACAACCTCTCGGGCAAGCTGTATCTGATCGTCTACGCCGATCCGGCCCAGCCCGAGGCCTATGCCAACGCCAAGAAGCGGCTGCGCGAGCTCAAAGAGCAGCTCAAGTACTCGGTCAGCGCCCCGGTCGTCAAGCCCTCGCAGAGCTATCCCGCGGAGCGCGATTTCGCCAAGGCCGACTACCTGTTGGCGGTGGAGCGCGCCAAGGAGCTGATCGCCGCTGGTGACTTCATGCAGGTGCAGGTCGGCCAGCGCATCAAGAAGCGCTACACCGAGAGCCCGCTGTCCCTGTACCGCGCGCTGCGCTCGCTCAACCCCTCGCCCTACATGTATTACTACCATTTCGGCGATTTTCATGTGGTCGGCGCCTCGCCCGAGATTCTGGTGCGCCAGGAGCAGGTGGAGGAGGGGCAGAAAATCACGATCCGACCGCTGGCCGGCACGCGCCCGCGCGGCGCCACGCCCGAGAAGGACAAGGCGGCCGAGCAGGAGCTGATCAACGACCCGAAGGAGCGGGCCGAGCATGTGATGCTGATCGACCTGGCGCGCAACGACATCGGCCGCATCGCCCAAACCGGCAGCGTCAAGGTGACCGAGGCCTTCGCCATCGAGCGCTACAGCCATGTGATGCACATCGTGAGCAACGTGGAGGGCATCTTGAACGAGGGCATGACCAGCATCGACGTGCTCAGGGCCACCTTCCCGGCCGGCACGCTGAGCGGCGCGCCCAAGGTCCATGCGATGGAGCTGATCGACCAGCTCGAGCCGACCAAGCGCGGCCTGTACGGGGGCGCCTGCGGTTACTTGAGCTATGCCGGCGACATGGACGTCGCGATCGCGATCCGCACGGCCATCGTCAAGGACCAGACGCTGTATGTGCAGGCGGCCGCCGGCGTGGTGGCCGACTCGGTGCCCGAGCTCGAATGGAAGGAAACCGAAGCCAAGGCGCGCGCGCTGCTGCGCGCCAGCGAATTGGTGGAAGAAGGACTGGAGTAAACCATGGCGACCCAACCCCATGTTCAGCCTTGTACCAGCATGGCCGAAGTGCGCCAGCACATCGATGCGCTGGACGAGACCATCGTGGCCCTGCTGGCCGAACGCGGCGGCTATGTGGCGCAGGCCGCGCGCATCAAGCAGCGCGCCGACCAGGTGCATGACCAGGCGCGCATTGATTTCATCGTCGACCGCGTCAAGGCCATGGCCCGCGAACGGGGCGCCCCCGAGGCCGTGATCGAGGCGACCTACCGCGCCATGATCGACGCTTTTATCGAGTTTGAGCGCGGCGAATTCGCCCGGCTGCATCAGGAGGGCTGAGCGATGAGCGCAGCGCAGAACCGCTTCAAGCAAGCTTGCGCCCCCTCGGGGGGCAGTGCAGCGGCCATGGCCGCAAACGTGGGGGCCCTATGAAACTGCTCATGATCGACAACTACGATTCCTTCACCTACAACCTGGTCCAGTACTTCGGTGAACTGGGCGCCGAGGTCGAGGTGTTTCGCAACGACGAGATCACGCTCGAAGGCATTGCGCAGCGCCAGCCCGACCGGCTCGTCATCTCGCCCGGGCCCTGTTCGCCGGCCGAGGCCGGCATTTCGGTGGCGGCGATCCGGCATTTCGCGGGCCAGCTGCCGATCCTCGGCGTCTGTCTGGGCCACCAGAGCATAGGGGCGGCGTTTGGCGGCAAGATCATTCGCGCCCAGCAGCTGATGCACGGCAAGACCTCCCAGATCACCACGACGCAGGAGGGCGTGTTCGCCGGCCTGCCCGCGCAGTTCACGGTCAACCGCTACCACTCGCTGGCGATCGAAAGGTCGTCCTGTCCCGCCGTGCTGGCCGTGACGGCCTGGACTGACGACGGCGAGATCATGGGCGTGCGCCACAAGGAGCTGGCGATTCAGGGTGTGCAGTTCCACCCCGAGTCGATCCTGACCGAGCATGGCCACGCGCTGCTGAAAAACTTCCTGACCTCGCCCTAGGGCGACCATCGGTCCCGCCGTGAGCCACTCGCTGCGCCATTTCTCGCTGGCCCTGGACGAGCTGTACCGCATGGCGCAGACAGCGTCGCTGGACGAGTTTGCGCCGGCCCTGATCGGCCTGCTGAACCGCCATATCGCGTTTGACGGCGCGGTTCTGGGCAGCGCGGATCCGCTGTCGTACGGCGATTTCAGCATTGCGGTGGCCCATGTGCACAACCGCGACGCCTCGATCCTGGACGACTATGCGGCGCTCTCGGCGCTCGATCCGGTGACCCAGGCCTTCCTGGCCGGGCTGGCCGAGCCGCTGGCGGTGGCGGTGGACACGCACCAGGTCTATGCCGCGCCCGAGCATGGCGCGATGGCGGCCTTCACGCGCCAGCACCGCCTGCGCCATCTGCTGTTATGCGGCCAGCCTCCCAGCCTGGTCGAAGCGGGACGCTGGGTCGTGCTGTACCGCGCCGACGACCAGCCGTTCGAGGCGGCGACGGCGCAATGGCTGGGTGCCTTCTGGGCCCATATGGACCGCGCCCTGACCCTCAACCGCTCCAGCGCGCTGGCCCATGCGTCACAGCCCGCCGGGCGCAAAGCCATTGCGCTGGTCGACCACGAGGGGCGCGTGGAGGCGGTCGATGCGCTGTTTTCCGCGATGCTGCACAACGAGTTTGGCGCCGCCCTGCATCACCGTTTGCCCGACGCCCTGGTCCACGCCTTGCGGCAGGACCAGGCCTTCGAGGGGCGTACCGTGTTCGCCCGTTTCACGCCGCTGGGCCGCTACCGGGTCTGCGAGCTGCGCGAGGCCGGCCCGCTGGCCCAGCTGTCGCCGCGCGAGCGGCTGGTCGCGGCCAAGTTCTCGGCGGGCTTGAGCAGCCGCGAAATTGCCGCGCAGACGGGCGTGTCGCAGTACACCGTGCAGAGCCAGCTGGCGTCGGTCTACCGCAAGCTGGGCGTGTCCGACAAGGCCGCACTGGCGCGCTTGCTGGCCGACAGCGGGGCTTGACCTGGGAACTGCTTCATAAGATTGAAACTGTCTTGAATGTCATGGAAATCGTTCACCTCCTGCTGTCCGGCGCTTCCATCCACCAGTTTTCCCTATTTGTGGTGGCGGGGCTGCTGCTCAACCTCACGCCCGGCCCCGATGTGCTGTACATCGTGACGCGCGCGCTGCGCCAGGGCGTGCGCTCGGGCATGGTCGCTGCCCTGGGCATCACGGCGGGCTGCTTCGTGCATATCGCGGCCGCAGCGATTGGCGTCAGCGCCCTGATCGCGGCCTCGGCCACGGCCTTCACCGTGCTCAAGTGGCTCGGCGCGGCCTACCTGGTCTACGTCGGGGCGTCGATGCTGCTGTCCCGCGAGTCGTCGGTTGCTCCTGATTTGATAGCGGGCCACGACGATTCGGCGGCGGCTGGTAGCGAAAAGCGCTTGAAAGCCGTGTTCCTGCAGGGCTTCTGGACCAATGCGCTCAACCCCAAGGTCGCGTTGTTCTTCCTGGCGTTCCTGCCCCAGTTCATCGCACCCGGCGCGCCGCACAAGACGCTGGCCTTTGTGCTGCTGGGGCTGGTGTTCAACTTCAACGGCCTGTGGGTCAACCTGGCCTGGGCGCTGGCCGCCGCCTGGGCGGCCCGCCGGCTTGTGGCGCTGCAGCAGTCGATGCGCTGGCTCGATCGCGGCGCCGGTGCCCTGTTCATCGTCTTTGGCACCAAACTCGCCTGGTCCGACCACCCTTCCCCTTAAACCCGAGGTCATCCCATGCCCATCACCCCGCAAGAAGCGCTGCAGCGCACCATCGAGCACCGCGAAATCTTCCACGACGAAATGCTCAAAATCATGCGCCTGATCATGAGCGGCGAGCTCTCGCCCGTGATGACGGCCGCGCTCATCACCGGTCTGCGCGTCAAGAAGGAAACCATCGGCGAAATCACCGCCGCGGCCCAGGTCATGCGCGAGTTCTCGACCAAGGTCAACGTGGCCGACAAGACCCACCTGGTCGACATCGTCGGCACGGGTGGCGATGCTTCCCACACCTTCAACATCTCGACCTGCGCCATGTTCGTCGCGGCCGCCGCTGGCGCCAAGGTCAGCAAGCATGGCGGGCGCAGCGTCAGCAGCAAGAGCGGCAGCGCCGATGTGCTGGAGTCGCTGGGCATCGACATCAACCTGCCGCCCGAGCGCATCGCCCAGTGCATCGCCGATGTCGGCATAGGCTTCATGTTCGCGCCGAACCACCACCCGGCCATGAAAAACGTCGCGCCGGTGCGCAAGGAACTGGGCATCAAGACCATCTTCAACATCCTCGGCCCGCTGACCAACCCGGCCGGCGCGCCCAACATCCTGATGGGCGTGTTCCACCCCGACCTCGTGGGCATCCAGGTGCGCGCGCTGCAGCGCCTGGGCACCGAGCATGCGGTCGTGGTCTATGGCCGCGACGGCATGGACGAGGTGAGCCTGGGCGCGGCCACTCTGGTCGGCGAGCTGCAAAACGGCGAGATCAGCGAGTACGAAATCCACCCCGAAGACTTCGGTCTGGCCATGGCCAGCAACCGCGCGCTCAAGGTCGACACGCCCGAGCAGTCGCGCCAGATCCTGCTGGGCGTGCTGGACAACCAGGGCGGGCCGGCGCGCGACATCGTGATCCTCAACGCGGGTGCGGCCCTGTACGCCGCGAATGTGGTCGATTCGATGAAGACCGGTGTCGAGCGGGCGCGCTCTGCTATCGAATCAGGAGCGGCCAAGGCCAAGCTCGGCCAGCTCGTGGCCGCCACCCAAGCTGCGAAGGCCTGAACCGCGATGTCCGACATCCTCAACCAGATCGTCGCCGTCAAGCGCCAGGAAATCGCGGCGGCGCTGAAGAAAAAATCGCTGGCCGCGATGCGCGCCGATGCCGAAAGCCGCGTGCTC
Organism: Burkholderiaceae bacterium; assembly: GCA_050725495.1. Lineage (GTDB taxonomy): Bacteria > Pseudomonadota > Gammaproteobacteria > Burkholderiales > Burkholderiaceae_C > JBOHHM01. The sequence continues at coordinate 4,961 of JBOHHM010000257.1, forward strand.
ACGCGCGACTTTGTCGACGCGCTGCGCCGCAAGATCGAGGCCGACCTGCCCGCCGTGATCGCCGAGATCAAGAAGGCCAGCCCATCCAAGGGCGTGCTGCGCGCCGATTTCATCCCGGCCGACATCGCGCAAAGCTATGCCGAGCATGGCGCGGCCTGCCTGTCGGTGCTGACCGACAAGCAGTTCTTCCAGGGGCAAGTCGACTACCTCAAGCAAGCCCGCGCCTCCTGCGACCTGCCGGTGCTGCGCAAGGACTTCATGGTCGACCCCTACCAGGTCTACGAGGCGCGCGCCATCGGCGCCGACTGCATTTTGCTGATCGCCGCCTGCCTGGACGATGCGCAGATGGCCGAGCTGGAGGCCGTGGCCCGCAGCCTCGACATGGCCGTGCTGGTCGAGGTGCATGACGCCGCCGAGCTGGAACGCGCGCTCAAGCTCAAAACCCCGCTGGTCGGCATCAACAACCGCAACCTGCGCACGTTCGAGGTGTCGCTCGACACCACGCTGTCTATGCTTAAGGACGTGCCGGCTGACCGGCTGCTGGTGACTGAGTCGGGCATTCTGAGCCGCGCCGACGTGCAGAAGATGCGCGAGGCGAAGGTCCATGCCTTCCTGGTCGGCGAGGCCTTCATGCGCGCCGACGATCCGGGGGCCGCGCTGGCGGCCCTGTTTGGCAGCTGAGGCGCGGCCGAACCTCTGAGTTGCTATTGATTTTGTAGCTTGTCACGCCCATGCCATCTGGACTGCAGGCCGATTTGGACTTCGAAGCCGGGTTGGCGCCGATTCCCACGTCCGCCCGCCTGACGGCCTGGCAGCCCGAGGCCTGGCCGGTGGCCGCGGGCTGGCGCCCGGTGATCGAGCGCTTTCTGGCCAGCGCCCCCGGCCGGCAGCTCGGCGCCTTCCTGCGCGAGCGGCTGGCGGCTGGCGCCATCGTCTACCCGCCCCAGCCGTTTCGCGCCCTCCAGCTCACGGCGCTGACCGAGGTGAAAGTCGTGATCCTGGGCCAGGACCCCTACCACGGGCCGGGCCAGGCCGAGGGCTTGGCGTTTTCGGTCGCGCCCGGCGTGAAGCTGCCGCCGTCGCTGCGCAACATCTTCAAGGAACTGCAGCGCGATCTGGGCCTGCCCCTGCCCGCCAGCGGCTCGCTGGTGGGCTGGGCGCAGCAGGGCGTGCTGCTGCTCAACACCAGCCTGACGGTCGAACAAGGCCTGCCCGCCAGCCATGCCAGGCAGGGCTGGGAGCTGCTCACCGATGCCCTGCTGGCCGAGGTGGCCGCTCAGACATCGCCCTGCGTCTACCTGCTGTGGGGCAGCCATGCGCAGGCCAAGGCACCCCTGATTGAACAGACGGCCCAGCCCCATGGACGCGAGGCGCTGCTGTTGCAGGCCAATCACCCCTCGCCATTGTCGGCCCTGCGGCCTCCCGCGCCGTTCATGGGCTGCGCTCATTTCCGCCAAGCGAACGAATTCCTGACGCGCAGGGGCCGCGCGCCGATTGCCTGGTAGCGCCGGGCCGCTGGGGCGTCCTTATCATCGGGCGTCACGCCAGCGACACCATCTGTGAGCCTTCCAACCCCCGACCCCATGACGACAAGTCCCCTCTTCGTTGAAGAAACCCGATTCGGCAACTGGTTCCTGAAATCCGACACCTGGAAAGTCCATGTGCTGCGCCGCGCCCTCGATGACCTGCAGGGCTTGATGCCCCAGGGCGCGACGCGCTACCCGCGGGTGCTCGATGTGGGCTGTGGCTTCGGTCATTCGTTCGAGGAGCTGGCCCGGCGCTTCTCGCCCGATCTGATCGTCGGGCTGGACGCCGACCCGGCTTTGCGCGAGCGTGCGCGCGAGAGCGCCGCGCGCTGCGCCTGCGAGGCTCGCCTGCATGCCGCCAACGCGGCCCGCATGGACTTGCCCGAGGCCGAATTCGACCTCGTGTTTTGCCACCAGACCTTCCACCACATCGTCGAGCAGCAAGCTGCGATGGCGGAGTTCTTCCGCGTCCTGAAACCGGGTGGCCTGCTGCTGTTTGCCGAGTCCACCAAACGCTACATTCACTCGCTGCCGATCAGGCTGCTGTTCAGGCATCCCATGGAGGTGCAGAAGACGGCGCAGGAATATGTCGCGATGATTCGCGCCGCCGGCTTCGAGCTGCCCCAAGGGCGCATTTCGATGCCCTACCTGTGGTGGAGCCGGCCGGACCTCGGCTTTCTCGAGTGGATCGGACTGCCCGTGCCGCGCCAGCGCGAGGAAACGCTGATCAATGCGGTGGCGGTCAAGCCCACCTGAGCGTGGAGCGCGGCCCGCGCCGCGCGGGGCCATCAGGCCTGGAGCCGGCGGAAAACGAGGCTGGCATTGGTGCCGCCGAAGCCGAAGCTGTTCGACATCACGGTGTCGATGCGGCGCTCGACCCTGCGCCTGAGGATGGGCAGGCCGGCGCAGGCCGGGTCCGGCTGGTCCAGATGGGCGCAGCCGGCCAGAAATCCGCCCCTGAGCATCAGCAGGGCGTATATGGCCTCGTGCGCTGCAGCCGCAGCGATGGGATGGCCGGTCAGGCCCTTGGTCGACGAGATCATCGGCACGTTGTGGCCGAACACCTCGCGGATCGCGGCCAGCTCGCGCAGGTCGCCAAGAGGCGTCGACGTCGCATGGGCGTTGATGTAGTCAACGCATCCGCCGGCTTCGGCGAGCGCCAGCCGCATCGCGCGCGCCGCCCCTTCGGTCGCCGGGGTCACCATGTCCAGGCCGTCCGAGCAGGTCCCGTAGCCGACGAGTTCCCCATGGATGCGGGCGCCGCGCCGGCGTGCGTGATCGAGCTCCTCCAGGACCAGCATGCCGGCTCCGCCGGCGATCACGAAGCCGTCGCGCCCTGCGTCGTAGGGTCGCGAGGCCGTCGCATCGTTGTAGGTGGTGGACAGGGCGCCCATGGCGTCGAACAGCACGGTCGAGGTCCAGCGCACCTCCTCCGAGCCGCCGGCAAAAATGACATCCTGCTTGCCGGACTGGATCAGCTCGGCGCCATGGCCAATGCAGTGCGCCGACGTGGTGCAGGCCGAGGTCATCGAATAGCTGGCGCCCTGGATGCCGAACGCCGTGGACAAACAGGCCGAGGTCGTGCTGCCCATGACCCGCGGCACGACATAGGGCGGCACCTTGGCTATGCCCCGCTCGCGCAGGCTGTCGACGGCGCTGACATGCTCAAACGGCGAGCCCACGCCCGAGCCGACGACCAGGCCGGTGCGCGGCGTCGACACCTCCTGGCGCGCCAGGCCCGCATCGGCCAGAGCGCTGTGCATCGCATGGTAGGCGTAGAGCGCGGCATCGCCCATGAAGCGACGGATCTTGCGCTCCACTGGCGGGGCGTCGCTGATGTCGGGCACCCCGGCCACGCAGCTGCGCAACCCGAGCTCGGCGTACTCGGGCATGTAGCGCACACCGCAGCGGCCTTCGCGCAGCGCGCGTTCAACCGCATCCAGGCGGTTGCCCAGGCACGAGACGATGCCCATGCCGGTCACGACGACACGCCGCACCAGGCTGTTTCCTTAGAAAAGTGAGGCAGCCGACCTTTGGGAGGTCGGCGCGGACTCAATGGCGCAAGGGCTCAAAGCTTGAGCAGCTCAATGCGGATGCCATCCTGCAAATGCTGAACCCACTTGTTGTAGTTGGGGTGGATGCTCGGCAAACCGTTGTGGGCGCCATAGTTCATGTTCACGCTGTCCTTGTAGCTCAGCGAGTATCGGTCGGCGGCGTAGGCGATTTCGACCATGATGGTGTGCTTGCCGCGCACGTTGAGCGTTGCCAGCAGCTTGCCCTCGGCTTGCGGGGACAGCGACCAGTTTCTTGTGCCGGCGGCCGCCTGAATCGCCTGTTTCACCTGCTCGGCCTGCACCGCCTTGCCACTGTTCGTGGCAACCATGACATTCTCGTGGTTGATGATGGCGACGCTTTCGCGGGCGACAGCGTGCAGCGAAAGGCTCACTGCGATGAGCAGAAGTGCCGATTTGAGAAATTTCATAGAAAGTCTTCGATGGGAGATCAGATGTGCTTGGAGATTTCCGGCGCGGCAAACAGTTCTTCGAGCTTCTTGCGGAAGGCCGGCGGAACGGCATTGCGCGAATGTTCGGGCGGATTGAAGGCATTGCCACCGAGGTTGTCGGTCCCCGTGATCTTCTTGCTTGACAGCACCTTGCCGCTGCCATCGACCACCAACGCCTGAACGTCGTAGGTCAGCGTCGTATGGGTGAAGGTATCGGACTTCCATTCATTGAGGACAATCAGCACGGCCTTGTCGCCCGCGGCAGCCAGGCGCTTGATCGCCTCGCCCTCATCGATTCCCAAGGGGAGGCTCACGGCGCTGGCCTTGACGCCTTGCGCGGCCAGCGCGGTCTGGATCGATTTGCTGAAGTCGTCGGCGAGCGGTTTTCCGGAGGCCGTGTTCACGTCGAACGGGTTGCCAAAGCCGCCGCGCGACAGGCCGACAAAATTCGCGGGCTTTTGCTTGCTCACGACGTAGAGGCGCCGGTCCTGGACGCCAACATTCAGCTTGCTGCCTGTCGATGCCTTGAGGGTTGGCGTGGCGTTGTCATATTGATGGGTCACGCCGACGGCGCAGCCGCCCAGAACGGCCATCAAGGCCAGTGCAGCAAGAATCTTCACGAAACGAATCATTGTTGTCTCTCTTTAGTTGAGGTTTCTGAAAATGATCGAGGTATTGATTCCCCCGAACGCGAAATTGTTGCTCATGACATGCTCCAGGTCCATCGCCCGTCCGTTGCCCTGGAGATGGTCCAGTTCGGCGCAGGCGGGGTCGGGGTGGACGAGGTTGATGGTGGGCGCGAACCATCGCCGGCGCATCATCTCGATGGCCCACCAGGCCTCGATGGCGCCGCAGGCGCCCAGGCTGTGGCCGAGGTAGCTTTTCATCGAACTGATGGGCGTGCGGCTGCCCAGCACGCCGGCCGTGGCGTGGCTTTCGGCGATGTCGCCACGGTCGGTGGCCGTGCCATGGGCGCTGACATAGCCTACGGCCGCTGGCGGCAGCCTTGCATCGTCGAGCGCGAGCCGCATGGCCGCCGCCATGGTGGCGGCTTCGGGCTGGGTCACGTGCAGGCCGTCCGAATTGCAGCCAAAGCCGACGATCTCGGCATGGATTTGCGCACCGCGTGCCTTGGCATGTTCGTACTCCTCCAGCACCAGGGTCGCTGCGCCTTCGCCGATGACCAGGCCGTCGCGGTCGCGGTCGAAGGGGCGCGGTGTGGCTTGCGGCGCGTCATTGCGGCTGCTGGTGGCGAACAGGGTGTCGAACACCGCGGCGCCGGGAGCCGACAGTTCCTCGGCACCGCCGGCCAGCATCATCGTCTGGCGGCCGAAGCGGATCGCCTCGTAAGCGTAGCCTATGCCCTGACTGCCCGAGGTGCAGGCGCTCGAGGTCGGAATGATCCGACCCTGGAGGCCGAAGAACAGGCCAATGTTGACCGCCGCCGTGTGCGGCATCATCTGGATGTAGCTGGTCGAGGTCACGCCCTGCATGGAGCCGGTCTCGAGCATGTGGCCGAACACGCGCACCGGCTCGACG
>JBOHHM010000258.1:0-6132 GCA_050725495.1 Burkholderiaceae bacterium
ATGCCGGCTGCGCCGTGCTGGTGGTCAGCGAAGAACTCGACGAGCTGTTCGAGATCAGCGACCGGCTGCATGTGATTGCCAAGGGGCGGCTGTCGCCCTCGATGGACCGGGCCCAGGCCACGGTCACCAAGATTGGAGAATGGATGTCAGGACTCTGGGAATCCCCGCTCTGCTCGGAGCCCGACGAGGCGCCGGCGGCCATGCCGGCAGGTTCGGCGCGACCCCATGGCGGTCTGGAGGTGGCCCATGCTTAAGCTCGAACCCCGTCCCCAGGCCTCCAAATTCTGGAGCTACAGCTCGCCCCTGCTGGCCCTGCTGATCACCGTCGTCATCGGCGTGATCCTGTTTGCCGCCTTGGGCAAGGACCCGGTCAAGGGCCTGCAGGTGTTCTTCTGGGAACCGATCAAGACGCCTTACGCCGTGGGCGAACTGATGGTCAAGGCCACGCCGCTGCTCATCATCGCGCTGGGCCTGGCCGTGTGCTTTCGCTCCAATGTCTGGAACATCGGCGCCGAAGGGCAGTTTGTCGTTGGCGCGGTCGTGGCCGGTGGCGTGGCGCTGATGGCCGACAAGAGCACGGGCGGCTGGATCGTCATCGCGATCCTGCTCGCCGGTGTTCTGGGCGGCATGGCCTGGGCCGGCCTCACGGCCTTGCTGCGCGACCGCTTCAACGCCAATGAAATCCTGGTCAGCCTGATGCTGGTCTATGTGGCCGACCTGGTGCTGAGCTTCCTGGTCTACGGCCCGTGGAAGGATCCGGCGGGCTACAACTTCCCGCAGACCAAGACCTTCGAGGCCGTCACGCAGATTCCCCGGCTCATGCAGGGTTCGCGCGTGAGCATAGGCCTGCTGGTTGCGCTGCTGGGAGTGGCCGCGCTGTGGATCTTCCTGTTCCGCACCCGCGCCGGTTTTGCCCAGCAGGTCGGTGGCCTGGCCCCGGCGGCGGCGCGCTATGCGGGCTTTTCCTCGCGCAAGGCCCTGTGGATTGCCCTGCTGACCTCCGGCGGCGCCGCCGGGCTGGCGGGGGCGCTGGAAGTGGCCGGGCCGATCGGCCAGCTCACGCCCTATGTGCCGGCGGGCTACGGCTTTGCCGCCATCATCGTGGCCTTCGTCGGGCGGCTCCATCCCGTGGGCATGGTGTTCTCGGCCATCCTCATGAGCATGTTCTACATCGGTGGCGAACTCGCACAGTCGCGCCTGGGCCTGCCCAAGTCGCTGACCGGCGTGTTCCAGGGCCTGCTGCTGTTCACGCTGCTGGCCTGCGACACCTTGATCGCCTACCGCATCAAAATCAAATTCGCTTCATCGGGGACCCACCGCCCGCGGCCCAGCGGCCCGGCGCTGGCCACCCCTGTGCAGGAAGGAGTCAAATAATGGAATCCTACGCATTGCTGCTGGCCGCCACGCTCAACGCGGGCACCGTGCTGGCCATCGCGGCCCTGGGGCTGCTGATCAACGAAAAATCCGGCATCGTCAACCTCGGGGCCGAGGGAATGATGTTGTGCGCGGCCATCGCCGGCTTCGCCACCGTGGTCCACACCGGCAACGACTGGCTGGGCTTTGCCGCCGGCATGGGCGCGGGCGCTGTGCTGGCCGCCATCTTCGGTGTGCTGGTGATCTGGCTCAATACCAACCAGTACGCGACCGGGCTGGCGCTCAGCCTGTTCGGCACGGGCTTCTCGGCCTTTGCCGGCATCAAGTACGTGCAGGAAAAACTGCCCGAGCGGCCGCATTTTTCCATCCCCGTGCTGGGCGATATTCCGCTGGTCGGCCCGGCCCTGTTCCGCCAGCATCCCATGGTCTACCTGGCCATTGCGCTGGTGTTCGGCCTGATCTGGTTCCTCTACCGTTCGCGCGCCGGCCTGGTGCTGCGCTCGGTCGGTGAATCGCCCGAGTCGGCCCATGCGCTGGGCTACCCGGTGCGGCGCATCCGCCTGCTCGCCGTGGTGGTGGGCGGCGCACTGTGCGGCCTGGCCGGCGCCTACATCGCCGTGATCTACACGCCGCTGTGGGTCGAGGGCATGGTGGCGGGCAAGGGCTGGATCGCGCTGGCGCTGACCACCTTCGCCACCTGGCGGCCGGCCCGGGTGCTGCTGGGGGCCTACCTGTTCGGCGGTGTGACCATGCTGCAGTTTCACCTGCAGGGCGTGGGCGTGGAAGTGCCCAGCCAGGTCCTGAGCATGCTGCCCTATGTCGCTACCATCGTCGTGCTGGCCCTGATCTCGCGCAATCCTGCCTGGATTCGCGTCAACATGCCGGCTTCTCTCGGTAAACCGTTTTATCCCGGCTCATAATCGAGTTTTCACCCCTGTCGCAACCCCTGTAGAAGGAAATGACATGACTGATCTGAAGAAACGCTCCACGCTCAAAGTGGCCGCCCTGTCGGTGGTCGCTGCAGCGGCCCTCGTGGCTTGCGGCAAGAAGGAGGAGCCCAAGCCCGTCGAAGCGCCTAAGGCCGCAGCGCCGGCCAAGCCCGAGCCCCTGAAGATCGCTTTCGCCTATGTCGGCCCGGTCGGCGACGGCGGCTGGACGTTTGCGCACGACAACGGCCGCAAGGCGGTGGAAAAGGAATTCGGCGACAAGGTCGTCACCAGCTATGTCGAGAAAGTGCCTGAATCGGCCGACGCCGAGCGCGTGATCCGCGACATGGCGGCCCAAGGCAACAAGCTGATCTTCGGCACCACCTTCGGCTACATGGAGCCCATGCTCAAGGTCGCGGCCGACACCAAGGACGTGAAGTTCGAGCATGCGACCGGCTACAAGACGGCCGAGAACATGCGCACCTACGACAGCCGCACTTATGAAGGCGCTTACTTGGCGGGCGTGATCGCCGGCAAGATGAGCAAGAGCGGCACGGTGGGCGTGGTCGGCTCGATCCCGATTCCGGAAGTCATCCGCAACATCAACAGCTTCTCGCTGGGCGCCCAGTCGGTCAACCCCAAGATCAAGACCAAGGTGGTCTGGGTCAACGAGTGGTTCAACCCCCCGAAGGAAACCGAAGCCGCGACCTCGCTGATCAACGGCGGCGCCGATGTGCTGATGCAAAACACCGACTCCTCCGCCGTGCTGCAGACCGCCGAGAAAATGGGCAAGCGCGCCTTTGGCTGGGATTCCGACATGACGGCCTACGGCCCCAAGGCTCACCTGGGTTCGGCTGCCATCAACTGGGGTCCCTACTACATCAAGGCCACGCGTGACGCGCTGGAAGGCAAGTGGGCGACCGGCAAGCAATGGTGGGGCGTGAAGGAAGGCGCGATCGACATGGTCTCGATCGCGGCTGACGTGCCCGAAGAAACCAAGACCAAGATTGCCGAGATCAAGAAGGGCCTGACCGACGGTTCCTTCGCGATCTGGAAGGGCCCGATCATGGACAACACCGGCAAGGAAGTTCTGGCCAAGGACAAGGTCGCCGATGACACGTTCCTCGGCGGCATCAACTTCTACGTCAAGGGCGTGGAAGGCAAGGTGCCGGGCGGCGAGAAGAAGTAGGGGCGGCTACTGCGCGGGCGCCATGCGTCGTTGGGCGGTGCTCGGAATCCTCACGTACCTGGAGTACGTTCCGGTTCCTGCGCTCCGTCCGCCTAGCCTGGCACCCGCTCGCTACGCCGCGTCGGCGTTCCACCAAGGCCGTCTTCGGACGGCCTTTTCGTTAACAGGCTGGATCCCCGTCTGCGCGGGGATGACGCATCCACCCATGCGGCGGGGTCCGCTTTCCCCGTCATTCCCGCGAAGGCGGGAATCCAGAAATTTCCCGGGAGCCATCATGAATCAAGTCAGACCTGTCGCCGCCGAGCGCCTGCCCGAGCTGCTGCGCCTCATGCCCAAGGCCGAGCTGCACATCCACATCGAAGGCTCGCTGGAGCCCGAACTGATTTTCGCGCTGGCGCAGCGCAACGGCGTGTCCATTCCCTATGTCAGCGTCGACGCGCTGCGCCGCGCCTATGCGTTCACCAACCTGCAGAGTTTTCTGGACATCTACTACGCCGGCGCCAGCGTGCTGATCCGCGAGCAGGACTTCTACGACATGGCCTGGTCCTATCTGCAAAAAGCGGCGGCCGACCACGTAGTCCATGCCGAGATCTTCTTCGATCCGCAAACCCATAGCGCGCGCGGCGTCGGCATGGACACGGTTGTCAACGGCCTGCACCGCGCCTGCGTCGATGCGCAGGCGCGGCTCGGTGTCAGCGCCTCGCTGATCCTGTGCTTTCTGCGCCACCTGAGCGAACAGGATGCGTTCGAGACGCTGGAGCAGGCCCTGCCTTACCGCGACTTGGTTCTCGGCGTGGGGCTGGACTCCAGTGAACTCGGCCACCCGCCCGAGAAGTTCGCGCGCGTGTTCGCGCGCTGCCGCGAGCTGGGTTTTCACCTTGTGGCCCATGCGGGCGAGGAGGGGCCGCCGGCCTATGTCTGGAGCGCGCTCGATGTGCTCAAGGTCGAGCGCATCGACCATGGCGTGCAGTCGGTGAAGGACGCCGCGCTGATGGAGCGCCTGGCCCGGGACCGCATTGCGCTCACGGTCTGTCCTTTGTCCAATCTCAAGCTCTGCGTGTTCCCGAGCCTGGCCGAGCACAACCTGGGCCGCTTGCTCGACGCCGGCCTGGTGGCCACCGTCAACTCCGACGACCCGGCCTACTTCGGCGGCTACCTCAACGAGAACTTCACCCAGACCTTTGCCGCCACGGGCCTGACGGTGCAGCAGGCGTACCAGTTGGCCCGCAACAGTTTTGAGGCCAGCTTCATCGACGCGAGCGCGAAGCGGCCTTACTTTGATCGGCTGGCCGAGACATTCGAGACTTTTCGCTGAGCGCCCTGGCGCGCGAAAGCTAAAATTCAGGCTGCACAAGGTCGCGCTCCGGCGGTCTCGTGCTTTGTTTCATCCCGGGGCCATGTAGAGGACCACCATGTATAAAAACCTCGCAGCCGTGCTCGCGGCCGCTTGCTGTTTGTCTCCCGCCTTTTCCCAAACCCAGGACGCCGGCAAAGATCCGCTGAAGGTCGGCTTTGTCTATGTCACACCCCTCACCGAAGCCGGCTGGGTCCATCAGCACGACGAAGGCCGCAAGGCTGTCGATGCCGCCCTGGGCGCCAAGGTCAAAACCACCTATGTCGAAAACGTCAGCGAAGGGCCGGACGCCGAGCGCGTGATCCGCGACCTGGCCCGGCAGGGCCACAAGCTGATCTTCACGCCCAGCTTTGGCTACATGGAGCCCACGCTCAAGGTGGCCAGGGAGTTCCCCGAGGTCAAGTTCGAGTCCATCACGGGCTACAAGACCGCGCCCAATGTTGCCGTGGCCAATGCGCGCTACTACGAAGGCCGTTATCTGGCCGGCATCGCAGCCGGGCGCATGACCAGGACGAATCTTGCGGGCTATGTGGCGGGATTTCCGATTCCCGAAGTGCTGCAGGGCATCAACGCCTTCGCCCTGGGGCTGCGCTCGGTCAATCCCCAGGCTCAGGTCAAGGTGGTCTGGCTCAACGCCTGGTTCGATCCGCCGCGCGAGCGCGATGCGGCCATGACCCTGTTCAACCAGAACGTGGACGTGATCGCTTTTCACACCGGCTCCACAGCCGTGATGACTGCCGCGCAGGAACGCGGCAAGCTGGCCGTGGCCTACCACTCCGACATGCGCAAGGCCGGACCCGACGCGCAAATCGTGGCCGTGACGCACCAGTGGGGCGGCTACTACACGCAGCGCGCTCAGGCCGTGCTCGATGGCAGCTGGAAGAGTGGGGGCCTGTGGGGCGGCGTGAAGGAGGGCATGATCCGCGTCGGCGATTTCGGCCCCAGAGTGCCCAAGCCCGTGCGGGACGAGGTGCTGGCCCGCCAGAACGACATGGGCGCGGGCAGGCTGCACCCGTTCAAGGCCGTTGCGGCGATCCGCGACAACGAGGGCAGGGAAGTCATCGCCCGGGGCCAGACCCTGAGTGACGAGCAGATCCTCAACATGAACTGGCTGGTCGAGGGCGTGCAGGGCAAGGTTTCTCGCTGAGGCGCCCCAAGCGCGCCTGTTACGTGCCACGCTGTTTCGGAGGGCTCCACTCACGCTAGTCGGACGGCGATGTCCCAGGGTTCTATAGGCTGGACGTGGACCCTGAAGTAGTCGGGACGGAGGTGGTTCGTAGTGGAGCGGC
>JBOHHM010000259.1:0-8124 GCA_050725495.1 Burkholderiaceae bacterium
CCAGCACGAGTTCCCCGAGGGCCTGTTCTTCGGCGGCACGGCGCCGACCTGGAGCAACCAGACCCTGCGCCAGGTGCTGCGCAGCCACGGGCGCCGCGCGCGTCGCATCGCCTGGATCGACCTGCACACCGGCCTGGGGCCCAGCGGCCTGGGCGAGCGCATTTTCGCCGGCAAGGACGACCCCGCGGCCGTGCAACGGGCCCGCGACTGGTGGAGTGGCAGCGGCGCGACACCGGTGACCTCGATCTACGACGGCTCGTCGACCTCGGCCTTCCTGACCGGCCTGATGTGGACCGCGCTGTATGACGAATGCCCGCAGGCCGAGTACACGGGCATCGCGATGGAATACGGCACGGTGCCGGTGCTCGAGGTGTTGCAGGCCTTGCGCGCCGAGCACTGGCTCAACCTCCATCCCGAGGCCCCGGCCGAGCTGGCGCGGCAGATCAAGCAGCAGATGCTCGACGCCTTCTACACCGACACCGAGGTCTGGAAGGGCCAGATCATCAGCCAGGCGCGCCAGGCCCTGTTTCAGGCGGCCGATGGATTGGCCGGCTGATGCGCGGCGGCGCTGGCGATGCGCTGGCGCGCTATCTCCAGCAGGCCGTCGAAAATCAGGTTGTCGACCAGCTCGAACGGCGTTGCCATGCTGGGCGCCATTTTCCAGCCGGCCCCGCCGGTCATGACGCGCATCGGCTCGGTGCCGCAGTGCTGGCGCACATGCTGGACCATGCGCTCGACCGCGCCGGCAATCGCATAGGTGCCGCCGCTGGTCAGCGCGTCGCTGGTGTTGGTCGGGAACTCGCGCACCTCGCCGGTGGGCACATGCAGGCCCGCCGTGCCCGACTCCAGCGCGCGCAGCATGATGCCGTGGCCGGGCAGGATCAGGCCGCCGAGAAACTTGCCGCTGGCGTCGATCGCCTCGACCGTCACGGCCGTGCCGACCATCACGACCACCAGGGGCCGGCATTCGCCGCGGGCCAGCATGTGGTGGCGCGCGCCTATCATCGCGACCCAGCGGTCCGAGCCCAGCCGCGTCGGATGGTCGTAGCCGTTGACCAGGCCGGCCTCGGCGGCGCTGGGCACGACCCACTGAGGCGTCACGTCCCAGATCTCCATCTGCTCTTCCACGCGGCGCTTGACGGCATCGCCCGCGACGATGCAGCCCAGCATGCGGGCGGGCGCCGGCAGGGTACTCCAGGCGCCGTCGGCCAGCTTGTCGATGTTTTCCAGAAACTCCGCGCCCTGCGCCAACAGCGTGGCGCCAGGCTGCGGCTCGTCGTACTGCGCCCATTTCAGGCGCGTGTTGCCGACATCGATGGCCAGGAAAGTCATGGCCGCGATTATGCTGAGTTTTGCCGCCCGCGGCTGTCGCGTACGAACGCCTGGCCTAGGCCTTGAGCGCCGGCCGCGGAATCGGCCTCAAGCTTTCGTAGGCCCGCGCCGCGCGCAGCACCAGCGCGTCGCCGAACATCGGCCCGACCAACTGCAGGCCGATCGGCAGGCCATCGGCCGTCAAGCCGCAGGGAATCGTGCAGGCCGGCTGCTGCGTGAGGTTGAAAGGATAGCTGAACGGCGTCCAGCCCAGCATCGCGCCCGGCGCCATGACCGAATGGCCCGCAGGCCGGGCCTCGAAGGCCGGCACGGCCACGCTGGGCGTGACCAGCAGGTCCCAGCGCTGCATGAACTGGCGCATCTGGGCGCCCAGGTCGCCACGGCGCAGCTGCAGCTGCTGCACCTGCAGCGCGCTGAGTTTGGCACCGAGCATGGCCTGGGCGCGGAAATCGGGGTCGGTCACGGCCTGCTGCTCGGGGCTGAGCGTGTTCCACAGGGTCCATGCGCCGACAAACCACAGGCCGGTGCTGATTTCCAGCGGGTCTTCAAAGCCCGGGTCGACCTGCTCGACCTGGGCCCCCATGGCTTCGAGCTGCTGCACGGCGCCGGCCACCGCCGCAGCCACCTCGGGATGCACGTTGCGCGCATAGCCGAGCGTCGGCGAGTACGCGATCTTCAGGCCGCGCAGGCCGTCATTCAGGCCGACGCTGTAGTCGCTCGCGTCGGGCGGCAGCGAGGTCCAGTCGCGCGCGTCGGGCTGTTTGAGCACGTTCATCATCAGCGCCGCGTCGCTCACGCTCATGGTGTGCGGCCCCAGGTGCGCGACCGTGCCGAACGGCGACAGCGGGTAGGCCGGCACCCGGCCGAAGCTGGGCTTGAGCCCGAAGTTGCCGCAAAACGCCGCCGGTATGCGCACCGAACCGGCGCCGTCCGTGCCGACGGCCAGCGGCCCCATGCCGGCCGCCACCGCCGCGGCCGCGCCGCCCGAGGAGCCGCCGGGGGTCTTGTCCAGGTTCCAGGGGTTGCGTGTGATGCCGCTGCGCGGCGAATTGGTCTCGCCCTTGCAGCCGAATTCGGGCGTGGTGGTCTTGCCCAGGATCACAGCGCCGGCTTCGCGCAGGCGCGCCGTGGCTGGCGCGTCGACCTCCCAGGGCTGGTCGGCCTCGACCGTATGGCTGCCTCGCAGGGTCGGCATGCCCTGCGTGAGGATCAGGTCCTTGATCGATACCGGCACGCCATCGAGCGGGCCGCAGGGCCTGCCAGCCGTCCAGCGCGCTTCACTTTCGATAGCAGCCTGCGAAGCACTGGCGTGGGCTACATGGCAAAAAGCATTGAGCTGGGGGTTGAGCCGGTCGATCCGCTCCAGCACCGCCTGCGTGGCCTCGACCGGCGAGGCCTGACGCGTGCGGTACAGCTGCAGCAGCTCGGTGGCGGTGCAGTCGGCCAGGTCGGTGCGCATGGTCATGGGCTTCTCCTCAGGGGCGGGTGCGAGTCGCGGGGGACAGCCTGGTCCAGGGCAGGTCGGCCGGGTCGACCGCCATCGGGCCGGCCGCCTTGGCCACCAGGATCTCGGCAGCGATCGGAGTGAAATCGGCACGGAAGTGGTTCGAGCTTTTGACCGCGACGATCTTCATGGCCTCGGGCTCGATGCCGACCATGCGAAACAGCTCGCGGTCCAGCATCTGCTTCTTGCCGCTGGCCACGGCCACCAGCACGCCGTCGATCTCCAGACAGGCGCAGGGACCGAGCTGCACCGTGAGCCCGGTCATCATCGGCCCCTTGAGCGTGACCGTGCCGGCGCTGAGCGCGCGCACCCTGAACTGGCCCTGCACCGGCGGGTCGCTGAGCCGACCGGTGAAGGTGGGCACGGCCCGGCCCAATGCGGTGGCGATGGTGGCGCCAATGCCGGCCGCGGCGGCCATCGCGGCGGCCTGCGGGTCGAACATCAGGCCCACGGCGACCTGGCCGGGAAACTGCCGGCCCGCCCCTTGCAGCAGCAGCGCATGGAGCAGGCCCGTGGTGTTGCTGTCGCCGCCAGCGCCTGGGTTGTCCTGGGTGTCGGCCAGCACCACGGGTTTGCCGCTGCGCCCTGCCAGGGCCAGCGCCTTGCGCACCGCGTCGGCTGCGTCCAGGTAGTCGGGCCGCCACTGCGTCGGCTCGGCCGCGCGCTCGCCCAGGCGCTGCACGGCCTGGCGCGCATGCTCGCCATAGCCCCAGACCATGGGCGCGCATTCGTCGAAGTCGGCGGCCGGAAAGCCCATGCAAAAGCTCAGGACCGTGCCGAAGTCATGGTCGAGTTCGAGCAGTTCCTCGTAAATGCTCTTGGCTGGCTCCATCCAGGTGCTCTGGGCGTTCAGCGGGATCAGGAACGGCAGGCGCTGCTGGTGCAGCGGCTCGCGCCGCCCGAGCTTGACGCGCCGCGCCAGCAGCTGGGCGGCCAGCTCGCCGGTGGCCGCCATGTCGACATGCGGATAGCTGCGGTAGGCCACCAGGCCATCGGCCTCGCGCAGCATGCGCTGCGTGACATTGGCGTGCAGGTCCAGGCTGGCCACGATCGGCAAATCCGCGCCGACCACGCGGCGGATGCGCGCGATCAACTCGCCTTCGGTGTCGTCGACATGCTCGGCCACGGCCGCGCCATGCAGGTCGAGGTAGACCGCGTCGAAGCCGCCGCGGCGCACATCGTCGAGGATAGCTGCGCTGATGCGCTCGAATGCATCCTGCGTCACATAGGACGAGGGAATGGCGCCGCACCAGCTGCTGGGCACGAGCTGCCAGCCCTTGGTGCGGGCCGCGTCGATGAAGCCGCCGACCGGCAGGTTGATGCCGCTGAGCTGCTCGAGCATGGCCTGGCCATGGACAAACGCGGGGAACGAGTCGCCGCGGTTGAAAGCGGCCCAGTCGGCCTTGGTCGGGGCGAAGGTATTGGTTTCGTGCTGGTAGCCGGCGACGAGGATTTTCATGTCAGGTCTCCTGCCGGGCCGCCCCAAAGGAGGCCTGGGCCCCCTCGGGGGGCAGCGAATACACGAAGTGATGAGCGTGGGGGCGTTTCATCCCATGCCTGCGGGCGCCGCCGCGAGCAGGCGGCGCGTGTAGTCTTGCTGGGGATGGGCGTAGAGCTGGGCGGTCGGCGCTTCTTCGACGATCTCGCCCTGGTGCATGACGATCACGCGGTCGCACAGCTGGGCTGCCACGCGCAGGTCATGGGTGATGAACAGCAGGCCCAGCCCCAGCTCGTCGCGGATGTCGCGCAGCAGCGTCAGGATTTGCGCCTGCACGCTGACGTCGAGCGCGCTGACCGCCTCGTCGGCGACCAGCACGCGCGGCTTGCAGGCCAGGGCGCGCGCGATCGCGATGCGCTGGCGCTGGCCGCCCGAGAACTGACTGGGGTAGCGCTTGAGGCCGTCGCGCGGCAGCCGCACCTGGTCCATCAAGTCGGCTGCCAGCGCCGCCGCCTCGGCATGGTCGGCACCGAAATTGACAGCGCCTTCGATGATCGCGTCGCCCACGGTGCGGCGCGGGTTGAGCGAGCGATTGGGGTCCTGGAACACGACCTGCACCTGCGAGCGCAGCGGGCGCAGCCGGCCCTCGGGCAGGCGGGCCACATCGGCGTCGCCCCACAGCACCTGGCCGGCGCTCGGGTCGATCAGGCGGATCAGGCAGCGCGCCAGCGTCGACTTGCCCGAACCGGACTCGCCGACCACGCCGACCGTCTCGCCGGCGCGCACGGCCAGCGTGGCGCCAAGCAGCGCGTGGGTGTCGCGCGAGCGGCCCAGCCAGTCGCGGCTGGAATAGGTCTTGGTCACGCCGTGGCCCAGCAGCAGGGCCGGGCTGGTGGGCGCCGGGCGCGCCGGCGGCGGCGTCATGCTCGGCACGGCGTCGAGCAGCATGCGGGTGTAGCCAGCCTGCGGATGCCGCAGCACCTGGTCGCGCGCACCGTACTCGACAGCGCGGCCCTGGTGCATGACCAGCACCTCGTCGGCGATCTCGGCGACCACGCCCATGTCGTGGGTGATGAACAGCACGGCGCTGCGCAGCCCGCCCGCCTCCTTCTGGACGCCCTCGGCCTGCAGCTCGGCGATCAGCTTGAGGATTTCCTTTTGCGTGGTCACATCGAGCGCCGTCGTGGGCTCGTCGCAAATCAGCAGGACCGGTTTGAGGATCACCGCCATCGCGATCACGATGCGCTGACGCTGCCCACCCGAGAGCTGGTGCGGGTAGCTGCGCGCCATGCGCTCGGGGTCGGGGAGCTTGACGCGCCTCAAGATTTGCAGCATCTCCTGCCGGCGCCGCGCGGACGGCCAGTCGGTATGGGTCTTCAGAAGCTCGTCGATCTGGGCGCCGCAGCTCATCACCGGGTTGAGCGCGGTCATCGGCTCCTGGAACACCATGCCCATGGCCTGGCCGCGCAGCTGGCGCAGGCGCGCCGCGCTGGCGGCCAGCAGCGACTCGCCCTGCAGCCGGATGCTGCCCTGCGTCGCCTGCAGCTCGCGCGGCAGCAGGCCCATGACCGCGGTGGCCATGACCGACTTGCCCGAGCCCGACTCGCCGACCACGCACAGTGTTCGGCCCGGCGCAATCGACAGGCTCACGCCCTGCACCGCATGGCTGCGGTCACTGCCGGGCGGCAGGGCGACATGCAGATCGTCGATCACGAGCACGGGATCGCTGGCCTGGCTCATTGGGTAAGCTCCCCCAGGCTTGCCACTGCGTGTGCTGCGCCACCCCCCTCAAGGGGGCCCGCGCCTTGGGACGGCCCGGCGGCGCTCATTGGGTCCTCTTCGCAAATTTGGGGTCGAGCACATCGCGCAGGCCGTCGCCCAGCAGGTTGATGGCCAGCACCGTGGGCACCAGGAACAGCGCCGGGAACAGCACATTGCCCGGGTATTGGCTGAACTGCACCCGGCCCTCGGCCATGATGTTGCCCCAGGTCGGCACATCGGCCGGCAGGCCCAGGCCCAGAAAGCTCAGGATGGCTTCGGTCAGCACGGCCGAGGCCGCAATGAAAGTGCCTTGCACGATCAAGGGCGCCAGCGCGTTGGGCAGGATGTGGCGCGCCAGAATCACCGGCGTGGGCGTGGCCAGCGCCCGCGCGGCTTCCACAAAGGGCTCTTCGCGCAGGGTCAGCACCAGCGCGCGCACCAGGCGCGTGACGCGCGGAATCTCGGGGACCGCAATCGCGACCACCACGGTCCAGAGCTGGGCGCCCAGCGCGGCCACCAGCGCAATCGCCAGCAGGATCGCGGGGATTGCCATCAGGCCGTCCATGACGCGCATGAGCACGGCATCGACCGCGCGGAAGTAGCCCGCCAGCATGCCCAGCAGCGCGCCGGCGCCGATCGCCACCACGGCCGTGAACACGGCCACCAGCAACGAGGTGCGCGTGCCGTAGAGCACGCGGCTGTAGATGTCGCGGCCAAAGTTGTCGGTGCCCATCCAGAAACTGTGCGCCACCGAACTGCCGTCCAGCAGCGCGAACCTGCCATGTTCGCCAGCCGCCGTGTTGATATGGGCCGAGTCCATGGCCGACGGGTCGACCGTGCCCAAGAGCGGCGCCGTCAGCGCGATCGCCAGCAGCAGGCCCAGCACCAGCAGGCCAAATCGGAAGGCGCTGTTGCGCCAGAGCCGTTGCCAGAGGGTTTGCGAGCGGGCCATCAGTAGCGGATCCTCGGATCGAGAAACAGGTAGCTCAGATCGACCAGCAGGTTCACCAGCACATAGAGCACGCTGAAAAACAGCACCACGCCCTGGATCACCGGAAAGTCGCGGTTGAGCACGGCGTCCACCGTGAGCGAGCCCAGGCCGGGAATCGAGTACACGGTTTCGGTCACAACGACGCCGCCGATCAGCAGCGCCACGCCGATGCCGATGACCGTGGCAATCGGCACAGCCGCGTTCGCCAGCGCATGACGCAGCAGCACGGTCGACTCCTTGAGGCCCTTGGCGCGGGCCGTGCGGATGTAGTCTTCGGTCAAGGCTTCCGAGACACTGGCCCTTGTCACACGGGCGATCAGTGCTATATAAATGGTAGCAAGCGTGATCCATGGCAGGACCAGCTGATAGGCCCAGGCGCCCACGCCCTGGCTGGAACTGCCGAACAGGCGCCGGTAGCCCTGCACCGGCAGCCATTCGAGCCGGATCGCAAACAGATAGATCAGCACATAGCCGACCACGAACACCGGAACAGAAAAGCCCGCGACCGAAAAGCCCGACAGCAGCCGGTCGAGCCAGCCGCCCATGCGCCAGGCGGCCAGCGTGCCCAGCGGCACGGCGATCAGCACCGCCAGCGCCAGCGTGCCGGCGGCCAGTGACAAGGTGGGCTCGATGCGCTGGGCGATCAGTTCGGTGACCGGCTTGTTGAGGTAGAACGAATAGCCCAGATCGCCCTGCAGCACATTCGACAGCCAGATACCGAACTGGGCCAGCAAGGGCTTGGTCAGGCCCAGTTGTTCGCGGATGCGGTCGATATCCTCGTTGGTCGCGTTGTTGCCGGCGATCACGGCGGCCGGGTCGCCGGGCGTGAGCCGCAGGATCAGGAACACGACGACGGCAACGACCAGCAGGACGGGGAGGACGGCCAGCAGACGTTGGGCGAGGAATTTCAGCATGGTCAGCGTGGCTGCAGCCCAGGCCGTGCGCCCGACGGTGCGGCGCGAGTGGATCCAGCAGGCCTGGGCATCAGTTCTTCTTGATGTTCCAGTAGACCTGGGCGCCGCCCGGCACCAGACCCGAGATGTTGGTGCGCAGGGCCGCCGGGTTGTTGTACTGCCCCAGGTGCACATGGCTTGCGGT
>JBOHHM010000260.1:0-8921 GCA_050725495.1 Burkholderiaceae bacterium
GTTCAAGCTCGGCCATGACTTCTGCCGTGCACGACAACGCGACTGCTACTCGTGGCATAAGACCCCCGCAAGACATACGATGGGTCCATCATAATATTAACTATAAATATTGCAATTAAACACTAGCCGCGAGGTTGCTGTCTGTCCTATGCCCAAGGCGTGGACTTGGAGCGAAACCGTTGTTCCACCAGAAAAGACTTATTGCGATTATTGCAAGAAACATTGGTGCCATGTCGAGCGAAATGGCTGGCGCCGAGAAGCAAGAGCGAGGGCCAAGGATTCAAGCCAGTTCACGGGCCCGTCGCTGAGCGTCGCGTTACACAGCGCACATCTGGGCCGAGATGTCATGCACCATTTCCAACAGCGCCGGCGCCACCGTTCGCTCCAGAAAGCCCTTGCGAACGATGCTGCTGTGCAGCCCGCAGTTGAAGACAAATATCTCGCCTTGAATCGCCCGCTTGAGCGGCACGGCGACGCCGTAGAAGTGGGTTTGCCACTCCGCCAGGTTCACGCAGTAGCCAGACACCCGGAAGTCGCGCAGGGCGTCCTCGACACGCCGGTGCATGGCTGAGAAGGCCTTCGGCTCCTGAACCCGCAACTGGTTGAGCGCTGCCTGGCGCTCGCGTGCAGACACGCCCGCCAGCCAGGCGCGCCCCATGGCGCTGGACATCATTGGCAGCAGCACACCGATGTCCGAATGCGGCGTCAGGCTGTCCATCATGCGGCAGGTCTCGATGTTCACCATGTGCAGCCGGTCGCGCATGCCCATGGACACGGAGCAATTGAAGCGGTCGGCAAGGGCCTGCATGTGCGGGCGCGCCTGCTGGCGCAGCTGCAGGTTGGCCAGCAGCGGATGGCCGAGCGAGAGCACCGGCATGCCAAGCCGATACTCGCGCCCGTAGGGCGCATGGGTCAGGTAGCCCAGTTGGCACAGGGTGTAGATCAGTCGCGCGACGGTGGATCGGTCCTGCCCTGTTCGCTCGATGAAGTCGCGCGTGCGAAGACCACGCTCGCCGCTGCGAAAGCACAGCAGCAGCTCCAGCCCGCGCGCCAGCGTGGAGGCGAACTGACGGTCAACGTCCGGCCTGTCAGTCATGGCCGGCCCATTGCTCGACCCATTGCACCACGCGTGCGCCGATGGCCTCTTGCGCACCGGCGGATGCAGGGGCGGCGCAGCCCACGACCACGCCTCCCCCGCGAGCGCCCGACAGCAAGGTGGCCACGGATACCTGTCCCTGTGCCATCAGCTCCTGCGATACGCAATAGCCCAGCTTGCTCAGGCGCAGGCGTTCCGTCTTCACCTCCTCCCAGTACTGCTCGAACTCGGCAGGCTCGGCCCGCTTGACCGCACGCAGGACCTCCTCGCGCTCGAAGCGCGGCGCCGCGGCCAGCCAGGCCCGGCCGATCGCGCTGCCCACCATGGAAAGGCTGGCGCCAATGTCCAGCCCCACGGCGGCGCGCGGCTCGGCGCGGCAGGTTTCGATCAGCACGATGCGATGGCGCTCGCGCATGCCCAGGAAGACGGCGCCGTGTGTTGCGCGTGCCAGTGCCTGCATGGCAGGGCGCGCGCGCTGGCGCACGTCCAGGCTCAGGAGCAAGGGGTAGCCGACCGCCACGGCGGCGGCACCCAGGTGGTACTTGCGGCTGGCCGGATCCTGCTTGAGGAAACCCAATTCGCACAGGGTGTAGGTCAGGCGGGAAACCGCGGATCGAGACAGGCCGCAGCGGCGCACCAGGTCCGCATTGCCCAGAAGCGGCGCCGCCGCGTCGAAGCAGCGCAGCAGCTTCAGCCCGCTTTCGAGCGAGCTGGCAAACTGGTAATCGCGTGATTTCGTTTCGGCCTCCACGCACGGTCAGATGTGTGGATTGTGGCGTCTCGGGTCAGTGCCCGACCCAGACCGGGGCGCGCCGTTCCACGAACGAGCGCACACCCTCCTTGGCGTCCGCCGAGGCGGCGATCGGATCCTTGATCTTCTGCTGGCGCGCGAACATCTCGTCGCGCGGCCAGTCGCGCGACTCCTGCATCACCCGCTTGCTGGCCACCACCGCCAGCGGCGCATTGGCCAGGATGCGATCGGCCAGGCGCAGGGCTTCGGTCAGCGCCTGGCCCGGCTCGACCAGGCGATTGATGACGCCATGGCGTTCCAGATAATCAGCGGTCACGGTGTCGCCGGTCATGATGATTTCGGCGGCGATGCGGTAGGGCATCTGGTAGGGCAGGCGCAGCAGGCCGCCGGCCGAGGCGATCAGACCGCGCTTGACCTCGGGTAGCCCGAAGCGTGCCGTGCGTGAGGCCACGAGCATGTCGCAGGCCAGCGCCATCTCGAAGCCGCCGCCCAGCGCGTGGCCTTCGACGGCGGCGATCACCGGCTTGGCCGGCGGCGCTTCGGCCAGGCCGCCAAAGCCCTTGCCAGGAATGCGCGGCGTGCGGCCTTGCTGAAAATCCTTGAGATCCATGCCGCTGCAGAAGTCGCCGTTGGCGCCGGTCAGGATGCACAGGCGAAGCGCCGGATCGGCGTCGAGCTGCTCGAAGGCGGCGGACATCAGTTGCGCCATGGCCTGCGACGCGGCGTTGCGCATGCCGGGGCGGTTCATCGTGACGATGAGCACTGCGCCACGGGTTTCGATCTGTACGGGTTCTGTCATTCCATTTCTCCAATGAGGTTCAAAAACTTGAGCTGTCGCGCGCGATGCCCGCGCGTTCAATCACCGTGCGCCACTTCGCCACTTGGGCATCGGTGAAGGCGCGCAGTCCATCAGGGGTCGATGTTTCGGCGACACCGCCCAGTTCGGCAAAGCGTTTCTTGAATTGCGCGGAGCGGATCACCTTGCCGAAGGCCTGGTTCAGGCGTGCCGTCTCGCTGGCCGGCAGGCCCTTGGGGGCATAGATGGCGAACCACGCCAACGCCTCGACCGGCACACCCTGCTCGGCCAGGGTCGGCACATCCGGCTGGTCGGGCAGGCGCCGGGGGCCGGCCACGCCCACCAGGCGCAGCTTTCCGCCATGCACCAGCGCGGACGACGAGCTGAAATCGACGAACATCGTGTCGACCTGCCCGCCCGCGAGGTCGATCAGCGCGGGGCCGGTGCCTTTGTAGGGCACGTGCAGCATCTTGGTCCCGGTTTCCAGTTGCAGCAGCTCGGCCGCCAGGCGGTGCGCCGAGCCGTCACCGAGCGATGCGAAGCTCAGGGCATCCGCCTTGGCCTTGGCCAGCTTCACCACCTCCTGCGCATTCTTCGCCGGCAGGTCGGCGCGCACGGTCAGGATCAAGGGCATGGTGCCGATGAGGCTGATGGGCGTGAAGTCGCGCTTCACGTCGTAAGGCAGCTTCTCGTAGTAGGCGGGGGCGGTGCCGAAGGTGGAGCCGATGCCGAACACGACCGTGTTGCCATCGGGCGCCGCCTTGGCCGCCTGCGAGGTGCCGATGATGCCGCCGGCGCCGACCTTGTTCTCGATGATCACCTTCTGGCCCAGCTCGGCCTCGAGCGCCACCTGCATGCTGCGCGCGATCACGTCGCCGCCGCCGCCGGCCGGGAAGGGCACGATGAACTTCAGCATCCGTTCCGACTGCGCAAGCGCCGGTGCCTGCGCCATTACGGCAAGGGCCAAGACGGCAGCCACCTTCTTGATTCGCGAAAAACTCATTCGATGTCTCCTGCTCATGTGTGAGGGGTTCACCACCCTTCGTGCACTCAGGCTCGCATGCGAGCGCCCAGGCCGCCATCGGTGTCCCTCTATGTGGGCAGATTCGTCATGGTGCGGCGTAGATCAACACAATTTTGCAATTGTTCGCACATAGCGAGACACTCGCAGCGCAGCGCAGGGTGCGTCTCCAGAATTGGGCAAACGAGTTACCGGAGACAAGCCAATGAGCGTAAAGAAACTGATGAACCTGGAAGGGCGCACCGCCCTCATCACGGGCGGCGCGAGCGGGCTGGGCCTGCAGATGGCGCGGGCGCTGGGTGAGATGGGCGCCCACATCGCCATCCTGGACCGCAGCGAGGAAGAAATGCAGCGTGCCCGTGCCGAGCTGACGCACGAGGGCATCGCCGTCAGCACAGCGCAGTGCGACCTGCGCCAGACCGACACCATTGCGGACGCAATCGGCCAGGTCGCCGGGCAGGGCGCCATCGACATCCTGATCAACAACGCCGGCGCCGGCTGGACCCAGCCGACCGTGGAGCATTCGCTGGAGGGCTGGCAGAAGCTGGTCGACATCAACCTGACCGGCACCTTCCTCGTCACGCAGGAAGTGGGGCGGCGCTTCATGATCCCCAGGCGCTACGGCAAGATCATCAGCATCTCGTCGTTCGCGGGACTGAAGTTCAACCCCAACAACACCGGGTTGTCCTACGGCACGACCAAGGGCGCGCTGGTGGCCTTCACCCGTTCGCTCGCCGGCGAGTGGGGCCCGTTCAACATCACCGTCAACTGCCTGGCGCCGGGCTACATCCCGACGCGCATGTCGCAGTACACGCTGGACACCTGGGGCGAGGAGCACCTGCGCAACCAGGTGCCCATGCGCCGCATCGCCAGCCCGGAAGACCTGAGCGGCATCGCGGTGCTGCTGGCCTCCGACGCCTCGCGGCACATCACCGGCCAGACCATCGCCGTGGATGGCGGCATTACCGTCCTTTGACATGGCGGCACGCATGCCATCCAGTGCCACGGGCGCGGCGGCGCTCGACCATGGCGCGCTGCACGACTACCTGACGCGCGAGCTGGGCAGCGGCGGCGGCAGGCCCCTGAAGGTGGAGCAGTTCAGCGGCGGCCAGTCCAACCCGACCTTTCGCCTCGAGTGGGGCGGCAAGGCCTACGTGCTCCGCAAGAAGCCCGCCGGGGTGCTGCTGCCCTCCGCGCACGCGGTCGAACGCGAGTTTCGGGTGATGCGCGCGCTGCACGGCAGCGAGGTGCCCGTCCCCCAGGCACTGGCGCTGTGCCAGGACGCGGAAGTGATCGGCACGCCCTTCTACCTGATGGAGCTGGTCGAAGGCCGCCTGTTCTGGGACCCGTCGCTGCCCGAACAGACCGAAGCCGAGCGCGCGTCGATCTACGAAGAAGTGCTGCGCGTCATCGCCGCGCTGCATCGGGTCGATTGCGCTGCCGTGGGCCTCGCGGACTTCGGCAAGCCCGGCAACTACTTCGCGCGCCAGTTCGACCGCTGGTCGCGCCAGTACCGCGCCTCCGAGACCGAGCACCTGCCCGACATGGAGGCGGTGGTCGAGGCCCTGCCGGGTCGCCTTCCGGATTCGGGCGAGATGCGCCTGGTCCATGCCGACTACCGGCTCGACAACCTGATCTTTCACCCCACGCAGCCGCGCATCGCCGCCGTGATCGACTGGGAGCTTTCAACCCTCGGCGATCCGCTGGCCGACCTGGCCACTCATTGCGTGGCGTGGCACCTGCCGCGCCGCTACTGGGGCCTGGCCGATGTGCCGCTGGCCGGCAGTGGTCTGCCGACCGAGCGCGACTACTGCGCGCGCTACTGCGCCCTCACGGGCCGCGAGCGCATCGAAGACTGGCCGGCCCTGGTGGCGTTCGCGCTCTTTCGCAAGGCCGCCATCAACCAGGGCATCGTCAAGCGTGCGCAGCAGGGCAATGCGAGTTCGGCCAAGGCCCTGGATATCACGCGCGTGCGGCATATCGCGTCGGTGGCGCGCACTCTGCTGGAACAACCCGCCTCCTTGAAGGATTGAACATGGAATTCGAATACCCCCGCAAGGTGCAGGACCTGCAGCGCCGGCTGCAGGCCTTCATGGATGAGCACGTCTACCCGAGCGAAGAAACCTATGTGCAGCAATTGCACAGCGGCGAGCGTTTCAAGGTGCTGCCGGTGGTCGAAGAGCTCAAGGCCAAGGCGCGTGCGCAAGGCTTGTGGAATCTGTTCCTGCCCACCAGCGACCTGGGCGCAGGCCTGAGCAACTTCGAGTACGCCCCGCTGGCCGAGATCATGGGCGCGGTGCAATGGGCCTCGGAGGTCTTCAACTGCTCTGCGCCCGACACCGGCAACATGGAGGTGCTGGTGCGCTACGGGACCGAGGAGCAGAAAGCCCGGTGGCTGCAGCCGCTGCTGGATGGCGAGATCCGCTCGTGCTTCGCGATGACGGAGCCGGCGGTGGCGTCGTCGGACGCCACCAACATCGAGTCGCGCATCGAGCGCGACGGCGACGAATACGTGATCACCGGCCGCAAGTGGTGGTCCACCGGCGCCATCGATCCGCGCTGCAAGCTGGCCATCTTCATGGGCAAGAGCGATCCGGACAACCCCGACCGGCACAAACAGCAAAGCATGATCCTGGTGCCGATGCAGGCCAAGGGCGTGCGCGTGGTGCGCCCGCTCTCGGTGTTCGGCTACGACGATGCGCCCAACGGCCATGCCGAGGTCGAGTACGACCAGGTGCGCGTGCCGCTCAGCAACGTTCTGCTGGGCGAGGGGCGCGGCTTCGAAATCGCCCAGGGCCGCCTGGGGCCGGGACGCATCCACCACTGCATGCGCACCATCGGCCTGGCCGAGCGCGCGCTGGCATGGATGTGCCAACGCGCCAACCGCCGCGTCGCCTTCGGCAAGCCGTTGGCTGAGCAGGGCGTGACGCGCGAGCGCATTGCCAATGCGCGCATCCTGATCAACCAGGCGCGTCTGCTCACGCTGCATGCGGCGCAGCGCATGGATGCGGTGGGCAACAAGGCGGCGCTGGCCGACATCGCGATGATCAAGGTGGCCGCGCCGCTGGCGGCGCAGCAGGTGATCGACTGGGCGATCCAGCTGCATGGCGCGGCCGGCCTGTCCGAGGACACGCCCTTGGCCGAGGCCTTTGCCAAGGCGCGGCGCCTGCGTCTGGTGGACGGGCCGGACGAGGTGCACCGCGAGACCATCGCGCGCCTGGAACTGCGCAAGCACCGCGAGCAGAAGTCAAAGCCCGCGGCCTCGGGGACGGCGGCATGAAGACGCTGGTCGAACGCTTGCGGCTCGACGGCCAGACGGTGCTGGTCACCGGCGCCTCGCGTGGCCTGGGCCTGCAGATGGCCGAGGGCTTCGGCGAAATGGGCGCGCAGGTGGTGCTCACCGCCCGCAACGAGGAAGACCTGGCGCAGGCGCGGGCGCAATTGGCCGAGCGCGGCATCCAGGCCCGCATCGTCGCCGGCAACGTGACCGACGAAGCCTTCCTGCCCGAGCTGCTGCGTTCCGCCGGCTCGCTCAACGGCCGCATCGATGTGCTGGTCAACAACGCCGGCGCGGCCTGGGGCGGACCGGCTGAAGACGTGCCGCGCAAGGGCTGGGACAAGGTGATGGAGCTCAACCTCAATGCGCTGTTTCGCCTGACGCAGGTCGTGGGGCGCGAGTTCATGATCCCGCGCCGCATGGGCAAGGTGATCAACATTGCCTCCATCTCCGGCCTGCGCAGCATCGTACCCAACCCGAGCCGCCCGTCGACCGTGGCCTACGACACCAGCAAGGCCGCCGTCATTGCGCTGACCCGCTCGCTGGCCACCGAATGGGGCCGCTACGGCATCAACGTCAACGCCATCGCGCCAGGGCCCTTTCCCTCGCAGATGAACACCTTGGCCGGCGACTGGGAAGCCCAGCTCAAGGCGGCCATTCCGCTGGGCCGCTTCGGCGGCGCCGAAGACCTCAAGGGCGCCGCCGTCTTCCTGGCCAGCGAGGCGGCGAGCTTCGTGCACGGCCACACGCTGGTGGTCGATGGCGGCCGCACCTGCTGCTGAACAACGTCTTGCCGCCACACCCACAGGAGCCATCGACCCCATGAAGACACGCATCACCGAACTGCTGGGCATCCGCTATCCCATCGTGCAAGGCGGCATGATGTGGGTGGGCCGTGCTGAACTGGCCGCCGCCGTCTCGAACGCCGGCGGCCTGGGCACGCTCACCGCGCTGACCCAGCCTTCGCCGCAGGCCCTGCTGGCCGAAATCGCGCGCTGCCGCACGATGACCCAGGCACCTTTCGCGGTGAACCTCACCATCTTGCCAAGCAGCGCGCCGCCGCCTTACTTCGAGTATGCGCAGGCCATCGTGGACAGCGGCGTGCGCATCGTCGAGACCGCCGGCAACCATCCGGCAGAGATCACGCACCTGTTCAAGTCCAAGGGGCTCACCATCGTCCACAAGTGCACGTCGGTGCGGCATGCGCTGTCGGCGCAAAAGCGTGGCGTCGACGCCATCAGCATCGACGGCTTCGAGTGCGCCGGCCATCCGGGCGAAGACGACGTGCCGGCCCTGATCCTGATTCCATCGGCCTGCGCCAAGCTCAATATTCCAGTCGTTGCCTCGGGCGGCATTGCCAACGGCCGCACCATGGCGGCGGCGCTGGCACTGGGCGCCGACGGCGTCAACATGGGCACGCGCTTCATGCTGACGCAGGAAGCGCCGGTGCATGAAAAAGTCAAGGCCGCGCTCACCGGCGCTGGCGAGCGCGACACCACCCTGATCTTCCGTGGCCTGCGCAACACGGCGCGCGTGTGGCGCAACGCAGTTTCCAGCGCGGTGAACGAGCTGGAAGCCCGGCCACAAGGCGCGAGCTTCGAGGAACTGCATGGCTGGGTGACCGGCGCCCGCGGCCGGCGCGCGCTGGAGAGCGGCGACATCGACGACGGCCTGATCTGGGCCGGCCAGTGCATCGGCCTGATCGACGACGTGCCCACCTGCCACGCACTGATCCAGCGCATGGTGGCCGAGTGCCGGCAAGCGCTGGGCCGGGCAGCTGCCCTGCATACCCACGACGCGCCCGCGGCCGAGAGCCTCGCGGCCTGCGCCTGAACAGCTTTTTGTTGAAGAACCAAAGTCGGAGTAGGAATGCCAGTCACCCAACACCCCCTCCACAGATCCGTACGTGCGGAATTACCGCATA
Organism: Burkholderiaceae bacterium; assembly: GCA_050725495.1. Taxonomy (GTDB): domain Bacteria; phylum Pseudomonadota; class Gammaproteobacteria; order Burkholderiales; family Burkholderiaceae_C; genus JBOHHM01. Next base: position 8,866 of record JBOHHM010000260.1, read on the forward strand.
CGGCTCCTGCCTTGGGTCGTGACGATCAGACGCTGGTTCGGGTAAGGGTGGCAGAT
>JBOHHM010000261.1:0-4374 GCA_050725495.1 Burkholderiaceae bacterium
ACGCTCACGCCCGCCGCGTTCACAGACAAAATCGCGCCGCAGCCCACATCGACCGGGCGCGAGCCGCTCTCGATTTCATAGCGCCAGAGCTTGATGGCTTCGCCCCCGAGCTCGGTGTGGGCGCCAGGAAACGGGTCGAAGGCCCGGATCCGCCGGCCGATCAGCTCGGCCGACTGGGCCCAGTCGACCACCGCCTCGGCCTTGTCGATCTTGTAGGCATAGCTGACTCCCGCCTCGGGCTGTTTGACCGGCCTCAAGCCCCCACAGGCCGCCAGCTCGAGCGCCTCGACGATCAGGCGGCCACCCAGGGCAGCCAGCTTGTCGTGCAGACTGCCCATGCTGTCGTCGGGCGTGATCGGCAGTTTTTCGGCCAGCAGCATGTCGCCGGTGTCCAGCCCGGCGTCCATTTGCATGATGGTCACGCCAGTCTCGGCGTCGCCGGCCTCGATCGCGCGGTGAATCGGCGCGGCGCCGCGCCAGCGCGGCAACAGCGAGGCGTGGATGTTGAGGCAACCTCTGGATGGCGCGTCGAGCACCCACTGCGGCAGGATCAGCCCGTAGGCCGCCACCACCATCGCTTCAGCCTGCGCCGTCTCGATGGCGGTGCGCGCGGCGGCGGCGTCCTCGGGGTATCTGCCGTCTGGGCGCAGGCTGCGCGGCTGCGCCACGGCAATACCGTGGTCCAGCGCGAACTGCTTGACCGGCGAGGGCGTGAGCTTCAGGCCCCGGCCGGCCGGCCGGTCGGGCTGGGTCAGCACCAGGGCAATCTCGAAGCCTGCGGCATGCAGGCGCTGCAGGGCCACGCGGGCGAATTCGGGGGTACCGGCAAAGATAAGGCGCATCGGAAATGACGTCGAAGGCGCTCGGGCCAACACAAGAGAAAGGCCCCGATCCTACGACCAATCCGGGCTGAACCGCATCCAGGCCCCGGCATTTCTGTCAGCGGCCCGCAAGCCCCTTGGCGGCCGACATCTTTTCTTTGGGCGAGTTGAGGAACTCCATGCCCTGCTGGGTGCGCCGGACCACGCCACCGGGGTCCAGATAGACCCAGTAAAACATGTCGTGGCCGTCGGTCCAGCGGTAGGTCCAGACATCGCCGTTCCAGCTGGCGACCCGGTCGATCTTGGCGGGGCGGCCGAACTCGCGCTCGACATCGTCGCGCGTCCACTTGCCGGGCTCGATGCGCGCAAACTCGGCCGCCTTGAGCACCTGGCGCGCCTGCACCACCTTGCCCGAGGCGTCCAGATCGACCATCATCGCCCACTGGCCGGCCGGTTGGCGCGAGTACTGCAGCCGTTCACCCGCGCCCAGCGGAATCACCTTGGTGGGCTGGCCCAGTCGCGCCACCACCTCGTCGCGCGACATGCCGGGCGTCGGCGCCTGAATCGCGCAGCCCACGAGCACGGCCGGCCCAAACACCAGCCAGAGCGGTTGAGAGAGTTGCATCACAGCCTCCTGTGCCGATGCGTGCCGGCAGGCCGGGCCGCATCAGGCCTTGACTGCCTCTCGTCTAGCTTTGAGCAGCTTGGTCTTGATGCGGTTCCGTTTGAGCGGCGACAAATACTCGACAAAGACCTTGCCCATCAGGTGGTCCATCTCGTGCTGGATGCACACGGCCAGCAGGCCCTCGGCTTCGACGGTGCGCGCATGGCCCTCGCCATCCAGCGCCGTGACCTTGACGGCGTCGAAGCGTTCCACGCCGTCGTAAATGCCGGGCACCGAAAGGCAGCCTTCGTCGTTGACATGCTTTTCGGCACTGGTCCAAATGATCTGGGGGTTGATCAGCACCAGCGGCTCGTCGCGCTCTTCGGACACATCGATCACGACGACGCGCTCATGCACATCGACCTGCGTGGCCGCCAGACCGATGCCGTTGGCGTGGTACATGGTTTCCAGCATGTCGGCGATCAGGGTCTTGATGCGCGCGTCGACCGCCTGCACCGGCTTGGCCACCTTGTGCAGCCTGGGGTCGGGGTAACAGAGAATCGGAAGTAAGGCCATGGCGTCTCGCAGCAGATGTCGCTATTTTCGCCACTTTTGCCTGACCGGGTCGCTGCAAAACCCAATATACATTGCCCAATCAAGGGCTTGAGCGCAGAATCGACAGTGATTTGTCAAGACTTTTGCCGGGATCGGGGCCTCCTGCAGGCCGACCGGCTCAGGCCCCCGGGGCATTCGTGGTGCAGCAAGATATGACGAAAAACATGAGAACAGGAATGAACAAGGCCTTGGCCACAGGGGCGATCATGGCAGCGGTGCTGGCGCTGCCCGCGCCGGCCCAGGCGCAGAACTACCCCGTCACACCCGGCCAGAGGGCCACGGCCGAGCAGGTGGCCCAGGCCGGCGTGCCGCTGAGCGAACTCGCGCCCGACGCGCCCGACAGCTACAGCGTGCAGCGTGGCGACACGCTGTGGGCGATTTCCAGGCTGTTCCTCAAAAGCCCCTGGCGTTGGCCTGAGCTCTGGGGCATGAATCTGCAGGAGATCCGCAACCCGCACCGCATCTACCCGGGCCAGCAGCTCTACCTTGAAAAAAAGGACGGCCGCGCCCTGTTGCGCACCCGCCAGGCCAGCAGCGAAGGCCCGCCCACCGACACCGTGCGGGTGTCGCCGCGCACCCGCTTTGAGGCCCTGGCCGACAGCGCCCTGCCCACGCTGCAAACCCATTTGATCGAGCCCTTTCTGGCCGAGCCCGTGATCGTCGACGAGCGGACCCTGCTGCAGGCCCCGCGCATCGTGGCCACGCAAGAGGGCCGCGTGCTGCTCAGCCGCGGCGACCGCGCCTACGCCCGTGGCAATGGGGCGGCCCCGCTGCAAGATGACGGCAAAGGCAGCCCCGCGGAATACCGCGTGTTTCGCAACGCCAAGCCGCTGAAGGACCCCGACAGCGGCGCGGTGCTCGGCTATGAGGCCCAGTATGTCGGCAAGGCCCAGCTGGTGCGCGGCGAATCGACGCGCGAAACCCCGGTCCGCAACGACAAGCCGCAGGTCGACATCGTCCCGGCCACCATCGACATCGTCAGCGCCAAGGAAGAAATGCGCACCGGTGACCGCCTGCTGCCCGAGCCGCCGCGCCAGTTGACGAGCTACATGCCGCGTGCTCCGCAAGCCGAAACCCAGGGCCGCATCGTCTCGGTCTATGGCAGCGCAGTGCACAACGCGGCGCAGAACCAGGTGGTGGTGATCAACCGCGGCACCAGCGACGGGATCGAAAGCGGCCATGTGCTGGCCATTGTCAAGGACGGCCAGCGCCTGGTCGACCGCACCGACCCTGGCAGGGTGCAGATCAAACTGCCCGATGAACGCAACGGCCTGCTGATGGTATTCCGGCCGTTCGAGCGCCTGTCCTACGCGCTGATCCTGGAGATCACCGACGGCGTGAAGATCGGCGACCGCGTCATCAACCCGCGCTAAGCCGCGCCGCCGCTGCACCACCCACCCTTGGAACGCGACGAACTCGCCGCCTGGCTGCGCCTGAGTCTCACGCCCGGCGTGGGCAACGACAGCGCACGCCGGCTGCTGGCCAGCTTTGGCCTGCCGCAGTCCCTGTTCGAGCAGTCGGCCGGCGCGCTGCGCCAGGTGGTCAGCGAGGCCCAGACCCGCGCCCTGTTGAGCGAGCCGCCTGCTCTGGCCGCGCAGCTGGACGCCACCTGGCAATGGCTGCAGGGCGAGCCCGCCGCCGGCACGCAGCGCCGCATCGTGGCCCTGGGCGACGCCGACTACCCGGCCCCGCTGCTCAGCATCGAAGACCCGCCGCTGATGCTGTACCTGCTCGGCGCCCTGGATTCATGGTCAAATCCGGCCTCAAACCAGGCGCAGCAGGTGCAGGCAGCTACCAGTTCAATAGCAGATGCAATGGGGCGCAGCATCGCCATCGTGGGCAGCCGCAACCCTACGCCGCAGGGCGAGTCCAACGCACGCCAGTTCGCCAAGGCCTTCAGCGCGGCCGGGCTGACCGTGGTCTCGGGTCTGGCCCTGGGCGTGGACGGCGCGGCCCATGGCGGCGCCCTCGAAGGTGCTGGCGAGGGCCGGCTGGCCACTGTGGCCGTGGTCGGCACCGGGCTGGACCGGGTCTATCCCAAGCAGCACCTGGCGCTGGCGCACCGGATCGCACAGCATGGGCTGATCATCAGCGAATTTGCACTGGGCACGCCGCCGCTGGCCTTCAATTTTCCCAAGCGCAATCGCATCATCGCCGGCCTGGCCCGCGGCACCCTGGTGGTGGAAGCGGCCCAGCCCTCGGGCTCGCTGATCACGGCCCGGCTGGCGGCCGAGCAGGGCAAGGAAGTGTTCGCGATCCCCGGCTCCATCCACTCGGCACAGTCGCGCGGCTGCCATGCGCTGATCAAGCAGGGGGCCAAGCTGGTTGAGTCGG